>JAFGIA010000400.1 GCA_016929795.1 Anaerolineae bacterium | reverse complement strand
GCAAGGCCCTGGCTGTAAAAATGGCCCGGCGGTCGATCAATCTTGAGGTGGAAGATATCCCAGCTCGCGCAGCACTCGCTTGAGGCTCAGCAGGTGCTCCTGCCGCACGAGCGCCGTGGTCGGTGAAAGCGGTCGATCGATGAGCGCACGTGTCTCGGGCAGCGCCATGAGCTCGCGCATCGCCCGCTCACTCCTGACACGCAACAGCACTACTTCCTGGAGCGTCACCTGGCCGTGTCGCTCTGCCCACGCCTCGATTTGCCCGGCGACGTTGGCTGGCACCTGATTTGCGCCCACCTGCCGCAGAAAGGCAAGCACTTGATCGACACGGATGCCGCGCGCCAGCCCTCTGCCCAGCGAGGCCGCACTGAGGTGGTAGCGGTAGGCCATTCCGCGTTTGGGGGCTCCTGCGGGGCGGGGCGCAGAACCGTGCGGATCCGCAAATCGCTCCAGTTGAAAGCGCGTGTAAAGACTGGCGGGCAGCGGTACCTCGATCGAGAAATCTGGGCGCACGATCACCGGAGGGGACAGAAGAGACGACTCTTCTGCTGCCTGTAGCGGCTTTACATCCGCCATCTTTTCGACATCAACGCGCTCTCCAAGAAAA
The DNA here is from genome assembly GCA_016929795.1 of Anaerolineae bacterium. The sequence goes on along the minus strand of JAFGIA010000400.1, from coordinate 38,865 downwards.
GCGAGGCCGGCGGCTGTCAGCCGGCAGGCAACCTCGCGGCCTGTCTCCGCTGAATCAGGGGACAGATTGGGTATCACGCTCAGTATGCCCAGCGCTCTGAGCACCTCGGTGCACAAGTCGGCAATGAGTGCTCCCTCCACCCGGTCCCACGATTCAAAACCCGACAGATACTCCCCGCTGTCCTCATCGCGCACATACCAACCTGTATAATCACCATCCGGGCGTTGAAAATCGGGATCGGTTTCCTTCACCGCGCGAAGAAATGACTCGAGCGACCACCAGGCCTCGTTGGGGCAGCGGGCAAGGAAGCCAAGAATCGCCTGCCGCACTACGACAGGATCGTAGCGTTGATGCCAGGCTGTTTCTGTGTCGCAGTCGATCCCGGGCACGTGGCACAGATCATTCCACGTAGGATCGTCTCGCCACGCACGCTGCACTGTCGCGAGCTGCTCTGCCGGGGATGCGGTCAGCCACTGCTTGGCGGGCGCCGCCTCCAGTCGTAGCGTGCCCTCCTTCGAATCGTGGACCACAAAGCCCAGCCGGGCTGCCAGGTGGCGCATGAAGGCCAGGCGCCTCTCCCCCGCCCACGGCACGCGCGCACGAAGCAGTGCCCGGTCGTTCTGCGCCAGATCGCCATCTGCGTCGGAGCGCACATCCCTGTTCTGAACCTGCACGAGATAGTGGAACAGGTCCTCCACCAGGGTGGGCTGCATCCGGGCGGGCGTGGGCACATCGGGCACGATCGCGACAGAGAAAGCGGCCCCTTCCGTCTCAGCCTCAGGCAGGAGCGGCTGCACGTCTTCTGGCACGTAGACGAACTCCGCTGCCCCACTTTCATCCTCGGCAAAAGCGCAAAAGATCAACCCGGCATACCACAACTCCTCCGCAGGGTTGGCGGGTGCCCGCCACGGTGCTTCTCGCGCCAGGCGGCCGGGGCCGATGTGCCGGATCTCGCCGAACTGGCGGGCGAACCGCGGCGCGCGTTGACGCCCACCCGCAGCCAGCAGCGCGCCGAGCGCGTCGCGCGCACGAGGGCTGAGGCGAGCCACTGCCGTGCGCACCGACACCGGGTCACGCAGGGCTTCCGCCAGCCTGTCGGCTGCCTCAATCTGGATGTTGGTTTCAAGCGCGACGCCCCGGCTATCTGCCAGCGCGCGCAGCATCGCCATGTCGCGATCTACCAGAGAACGGTGCAAGTCATGCATATTGCCTTGCCAAAATCAGGGGTCACGAGTATAATATCGCTCACGAGGCGCTCAGGCCGTTCATTGGCGTATTCGCTTACCGTTTCGCCCGAATCGTGAGCGCCCAGGAGGAAACTAGTGTCCAAATCGCCGTCCTCGCGTAACCTGCAAGAATCGGCAGGTTTTTTCGGAGGCTTGCTCAAACAAGCGCGCCTGTCGTGGCGCTTGTTCAAAGATGCGCGGGTGCCCGGCTGGGTCAAGCTGATTCCCATTGCCAGCTTGCTCTACCTGCTTTCGCCCGTTGACTTGCTGCCCGATATGGTGCTGCCTGGCCTGGGCGAGATCGACGACCTGGCGATGCTGCTGCTCGCGGCCAAGGTGTTTGTCGATCTCAGCCCGCCTGGCGTGGTGCGCGAGCACCTGGCTGATATTTTTGGAGTGCCGCGCGACACGGGTGACATGGGCAGCAAGGACACGATGGACTACATCGACGCGCCGTACCACTTTGTGGACGACGAATGAATCAAAAAAACTGGGTTTGCCAAAGGAGTCTTTCATGGCCGATGACATCTACCGTTTGCCAAACGAGATTGCGACCGAGCTGGACCTCAGCCCTTCCACGCTGCGCCGCTGGTCGAACGAGTTTGCCGATTTTTTGTCCGATCTTGCGGGCCGGCCCGAGCCGGAGCCAGGCAGCAAGATGGCACACCGCCGGTATACCGACCAGGACCTCGAAGTGCTGCGCACAGTCAAGAGCCTGCTGTCGGAAGGCATGACCTATGTTCAGGTCGCGCGCCGGCTCGAGGCGCGGGCGCTGCGCCATGACACCCGAAGGGGAGAGGCCGAACACGACACACCGGGCCGCGCGCCACAGGCAGGCACTGCGCTGGCAGCGACGTGGAGCGAGGCTGGTGCGGCGGCACCTGCTGTGTCGGTGCTGGCAGACACACTGCACACCGTCGCCGATGGTCAGCAGCTTCTCCTGGGCAGCCAGCAGGCCAACCGTGAACTCTTGTCCGTCGTCCTGCAAGACAACTTTTCGCTAAAAGAGGAAAACGCCAAGCTCCGTGATAGGATGATCGAGTTGGAGCGCGACATGGTCGAGATGCGCCGTGTCGAGGAATCGCGCCGCGACAAGCTCGAGACGCGCCTGCAACGTCTCGAGGACTATGCACGGCGTGTGGCTGTCCAGGCGCCGGCCACAGAGCGGCCCGGCTGCCTGGCCCAGATCTTTGGACCTTTGACATGAGTCACCACAGGGAACAGGTGGAACGGTGACACGCGTCACCGTTCCACCTGTTCCCTGTGCACCTCCCCGACAAGATCGTATTCCATCGCGCCTGTGATTTCAACAGGCACCATTTTGCCTACCTCCACCTCTGCTGGGATCAAGACCATGCCGTCGATCTCTGGTGCGTCACGGTAGGAGCGGCCGATGCTCACCCCCTCGCCCACCCCCTCGACCAGGACGTCAAATCTGCGGCCGATCTGTGCCTGGTTGATCTCGATCGAGATCTCTTGTTGGAGCGCCATCAACCGCTCGTAGCGCCTCTGTTGCACGTGGTGCGCTACTCGATCAGGCAGATCCGCCGCAGGCGTGCCCCTCTCTGGTGAGTAGAAAAAGACACCCACCCGGTCAAAACGCACCTCTCTCACGAAATCGAGCAGAGCTTGAAACTCGGCGCGTGTCTCACCCGGATACCCGACGATGAAGGATGTGCGCAGGGCGATGTCGGGCATGGCAGCGCGCAGGGCCGCGATGAGCTGCCGTGTGCTCTCCACGTTCGCCGGGCGCCGCATGCGGCGCAGCGTGTCGGGGTGGGCATGCTGCAGCGGCAGGTCCAGGTAGTGACACACACGCGTGTCTCCCGCCATCACTTCGATCAGGCGCCGGCTGACGTGGCCCGGATAGGCATACATGATCCGTAGCCAGCGCAGCTCACGTGGCGCGGCGCCGAGGATCTCTGTGACAAGGTCGGGCAAAGCGTCTCGTTCCCCCCTGTCCCGACCGTAAGCAGTCGTGTCCTGGGCAATGAGAATGATCTCTTGCGCTCCCTCCTGCGCCAACTCCACCGCATCCCTGACAATGTCCTCTGCCGGGCGGCTGGCTGATGGTCCCTTGATCGTGGGGATGGCGCAAAAGGCGCAGGGCGCACTGCACCCCTCGCCAATCTTCAGGTAGGCACTGGCACCCTGCCTGGCCCCGGCCGGCCCAACCGCCTGGGATCTGCGCAGCGAATCACCCAGGAGCACCGGTCGCTCGCCGCGCTCGATGGCCTCCATGAACGCGCCGACCTCGCTCCAGCGCCGCGTGCCGATCAGGGCATCGACACCCTGCACCTCATCTCGCAGCGACTCGCCCCACAGTTGGGCCAGGCAGCCGGCTGCGACCAGTACCTGTCCGCGCCGCTTGCCGCGAGCCAGGTCCCGGAGCTCCCCGATCGATTCCTGCCTGGCGTCCTCTACGAATCCGCACGTGTTGACCAGCAGCACGTCGGCTTTGTTCGGATCGTCCACCGCCTCGTGCCCCAGGTGGTCGAGCAGGCGAACCATGCCGTGCGTATCGACCAAATTCTTGGGGCAACCGAGCGATTCCACATAATACTTGGCCACAGTCACCCACCTCTAGTATCTGCTCAATAATCGGGGGTTGGGGTGTGTGCGGTGCCCGCACACACCCCAATTCCCCCCCTTTATTGAGATGATACCACCTCTACATTTGTCGAGGTCGATTGTATCACAAAGACGGCAAGATTGGAAGGTTGGGCAACCTTCCAACCTGCCACGTCATGATTGACCCAGTGCCTGGATCAGCGGGCGTGCCAGGGCAAACGACTGGCGCTTATAGTCGAGGGCGGCGGCGGGATCGCTGCGGCGCCAGATACGGATGGGAATATACTTTTGCACCTCGTAGAGGGTGTAAAAGCGGGCGCGCACCTGGGCTGAAAAAGAGGTATCACGCGTGCGCTCATAGCCGCGCCAGAACCCCGGCTCCGAAATGCCACAATAATCGAGTACGGCGTATTCGATCTCCGGGTCGCCCCACAGTGCGCGGTCAAGGTCCACCAGGCCAGTCACCACCCCCTTTTCGTCGACCAGGATATTCTGGCTCCACACGTCCATGTGTAGTAGTGAGGCCGGCACCGGCCTATCAAAGTGAGGCCGGTAGACGTCGAACAGCCGGCGAAAGGCCGCGGCTTCTTTGTCTGTGTAACCCCCACACGCCACAACGTCGTCGAGCAGCTTGTTCCACATAATCTCGAACGCCTGCACCCATGTGGGCTGGGGCGTCATCGGCTCGTACCCGCCGGGCGCGTCCTCCTTCCCCGCTATAGCCAGGGGGGGTAGGTAGCCATAGCGGTCGGCGACCAGGGCATGCATCTGTGCCAGGTAGGCACCTACTTGCTCGAACACGGCCCCGAGCTGACCGCTGCCCAGGCGTAGCTCCGACAGCGCCCGGCCCGGCAGCCGCTCCATAATCATATAGTCACGGTCGACAACCTGGCGGCTGTCATCGTACGCCAGGATCTCGGCCACAGGCACCGTCGTCTCGGCGCGGAGCAGGGCGTGCAGCCCTGGCTCCTGGGCCATCATTCGCCGTTCGTAAAAAAGAAGTGGTCCGACCGCATTCGGGCCGGCATCGTCGGGCGGGCTGATGCGCAGCACGAGCTCGTCTCCCGCGCCACGGACATAGTACGAGGAGTTGTGTTTGCCTGTGCGGATCGGATCAAAGACGAGCCGGCCTGGATCCACGGGCAGGTGTGGCGTCACCAGGCGCCCAAGCACATCGTCCGGCCAAGATTCGGCCATCCCCGTTTCCCTACAGCGTGATCAGGTTGAGCCGGTCGCGCCGGATCTGCACCACGTCGCTGCTCAGGCTGCCGAGCCATGGATTGGCCACGTGGCGGATGGTTGCGCGGTAAAAGGGCATGTAGGCGTCCTTTGACACGAGCAGCAGGTTCAACATGGTGGCAATGGGTGATTTCAGGATCGTTGCTTCAATCTGAAACGACCCGATGACAATCTCCACCGGTTCGTAGCGGCGCACTTCTGACTCGCTAGGTAGCGTTTCCCCCCCCGCCATAGAGAAGAACAGGAGGATCTCTTCCTGCTTGAGGTAGAGCAAGGCGCGCTCGATCGGGGCCATCTGCTGGCGCGGAGTGAGAAAGAGGATCTTGGCCGCGTGCACAGGCACAAAGTCCTCAGCCAGCGTATTGAGAAAAGCCGACATCTGCACCTGCTCTTTCGTAACGAGGTCACCCCAGATCAAGGTGTCGGATGTGCCGATCATCACCTGGGTTGCCTTCTCTCCTGGCTGCAAGGTGTACGGTTTCTGAGCCACATTCATACTCCTTTCATTCCATTCCAGGCGGGCTCTTTCAGGAGCCACAGGGGTCATAGTCCGCGCCCAGGATCACAACGACATCAAACTCGGCGCCCGCGTCAGGTTCCTGGATCACATTCTCTGGCCGGACGCCAAGCTCCTTCACCAGCAGTTCCACTGTCTTGGGCTTGTCGCTGTGCACTAAAATTCGGGTCTGCGCCTGTCCCGGCCTGTCGGCCGGCCCGGTTTCGATCACATCTACCCCTGCCCAGCGTACCTGATCTGCCGCCACGAGGGCGAGCTGGGCCTGCCACGTCCCGTTATAGATCGCAACACGCGCCTCCTCACCCGCCGCGCGGTCGCCGCTGCTCGACGGCGGAGCGTAAAGGCTCGCCACCAGCTCCTGGATCTTGTCGTACCTGGGCAGCAGCACCCTCCATCCTTCGGCATTCGTCCAGTCGGTGACGTACCCGTACCCGATGTACCGGCTGCGGATGCGCTGCGGCTTCAGGTCGAGCGCCAGCGGCGCCAGCGACAGGACGTCGCCCAGGTTGAGATCCGTGTCAAAGCTGTCGTGGAGAGCGCTCCATAGGCCCGGAATCTTGGTCAACAGGCCCGGCTGTTTCATCTGCTGCCACACAGCCTTGAGAAACTGTTGCTGGCGGCGGGCACGATCAAAGTCCGTGCCATCGCGGCGAGTACGTACGTAGCGTAGGGCCGTCACGCCGTCAAGGTGGTAGACTCCAGGCTCCACGATCTGCTCTTCCTCATCAGATTCAGGTGGCAGGTACGTCAAGTTCACAGGACAAGCGACGACCATGTCGACCCCGCCTAGCTCATCCACGGCCTGTGCAAACCCTTCAAAGTCGATCCGCGCCCAGTGGTCGATGGGAATTCCAAAATTGGACGTGATCGTGTCCGCCAGCAGCCCAGGCCCGCTGCCCGGGTAGCCGGTGCGGTGCCCGAGCTTGTGGGCCATGTTGATTCGGTTCCAGCCGTGTGTGGGAATATAGACCCACAGATCGCGCGGGATGGAGAGCAGCGATATCTGCTTGGTCTCACGGTCGATCAGGGCGACCATGATCACGTCGGTGTTCTGGCCGCCCAGATTGTGCCGCGAGTCGAGGCCGATGAGCAAAAAGTGGACGATCTCTTCCGCTGCCGAAACCGTGGGCGCTGGCGTAGGGCTGTACATCGGCGTGGGCGTCAGGGTGGGAGTGAGCGTAGGCGATACCGTCACCGTCGGCGTCACCGTTTGCGAGGGTGTGGGCGTGGGACCGGTGGCCGTCGGGGTGGGCGTATAGGTCGTCGTTGGCGGCACCCTGGTCGAGGTGGGCAAGGCAGTTACCGTCCTGCTGGGCGTGGGTGACACCGTACGCGTGGGCAGCCGGGTGGAGGTGGGCGACGGAAGGAGAGGACGCGCGGTAGGTGAATTCGTAGCCGGCAGCGTGCCGCCCCTTGCGACAGCGCGCACGGTAGGCAACGGTGCCAAGTATCCATCGGGTGTGCATGTTGGCTGTAGACTGTCGGTAGACAGGCGAGTGGGGGTGGCCGAAGGGGAATCGACGACTGCCGTACTCACCGCCGGCTTGCCCCCACATGCACACAGCACGCCGGCCAACATGCTCACGGTCACAAACACCGCCGCCAGCGTAACGCTCGATGCAGGCCGGCGTGATCGACAGGTACTCCGTCTGTTTCTGTTCATTTCCCCACACAAAACCTGGCAAAGATCATCTCCACCAGCTCCTCGCTGGCGGTCTGGCCCGTAATCTCGCCCAGAATGTGGACTGCTGTCGACAGATCGATCGCCACCAAGTCGGGCAGTTCGCCAGCGCGCTGGGCAGCCAGGGTCTCCTCCACCGCTTTGAGGGCGCGGTTCAGCGCTTCTTTATGGCGCGGGTTCGTGACGGCCGGTGTCTCGCCTGCCACCACCTGCCCGGCAAAGATGAGCTCAACCATTGACCTTTCAAGGTCAGACAATCCCTCGCCCGTGAGAGCGGAAATCGCGACAGCCGGTGCATCCAATACCTGGGCCGCTCTTGGGTCGACGCCGCCATTCAGATCGATCTTGTTCAAAACCACAATCGCCGGCTTGTTGCCGACGAGGCCCGCAATCACCCGGTCCCCTTCCCCGGGCGGCGTACCGGCCTCGACAACCAACAACGCCAGGTCAGCTTCGGCCAGGGCGGCACGGCTGCGCTCAATGCCCAGGCGTTCCACCGTGCCCGCCGCCCTGTCGGTGATGCCTGCCGTGTCGACCAGCACGATCGGCACCCCATGCAGGTTGAGCGTCTCCTCCACCGTGTCGCGCGTGGTGCCCGGCACGTCGGCAACGATCGCCCGGTTGGTGCGGAGCAGCCGGTTAAGCAGGCTCGACTTGCCCACGTTGGGGCGGCCGACGATGGCTGTGCGTACCCCGTGGCGATAGATGATCCCCCTGTCGGCCTCGGCCAATAGATCGCGCAGTGCCGCCGCTGCCTGCACGAGATCGGGCTCGATCTCGTGCGCTGGGATCTCGTCCTCCACAAAGTCGATACTGGCTTCAAGGTAAGCGAGCGCTTCGAGCAGCGTGGCACGCACCGTGCCGATCCGGCGCGACAGGTGACCGCCAAGCTGATCCACCGCCGCCCGCAGGCCTACCTCTGTCCTGGCCCGCACGACGTCGAGCACGGCCTCGGCCTGTGCCAGGTCGAGACGGCCGTTCAGAAAGGCCCGTGCCGTGAACTCGCCTGGTTCTGCCTGCCGCGCACCCAGGCGCAGGCAAAGAGCCAGGATGCGGCGCAGCGGCACAATGCCCCCGTGGGCATTGATCTCGACGACGTCCTGGCGAGTGTAGGTGTGTGGAGCGGGCATCCAGGTGGCCAGCACTTCGTCCACCTGCATGCCCGTCTCCGGATCGATCACATGGCCATAGTGCAGGGTGCGCGGCCGAAACTGGCAGGTGCCTGGACGTTCCTCTCCCGCCTGGATGAACAGGCGGCACAGCACCTGCTTCGCATCCGGGCCCGTGAGGCGCACGATGCCTATCCCCCCCTCGCCCACAGGGGTCGAGATGGCGACGATGGTGTCGTCAAGACTGAACATAGCCTCAGCCCGCCCACTCCCGGCGCAAGATCGCCATCCAGAGCATGTCGTGGTAGCGCCCGTGGCGAAACTCGTGCTCGCGCCACCGCCCTTCGTGCTGGAAACCGATCTTTTCGTAGAGGTACACGGCGCGCTCATTGTCGGCAAAGACGCGCAGGTAGATACGGTTCAAGTTCAACTGCTCAAAGCCATAGCGCATGAGCGTGCGTAGAATGTCCCCGCCAAGCCCTTTATCCCACAGCTCGGGCTCGCCGATAAACAACCCTACCTCGGCGCTCGCATTCTTGCCGTCGATCTGATCCAGCCCGGCGCCGCCCACATGCCGGCCCTCGTACTCGACGGCAAACACACACATAGTCGAATTTCCCAACGTGCCCTCGTACCAGCGCTCTTCGTCGGCCAGCGACATGGGGCGGTAGAAACCAAAGTAGCGCAGCACCCGTTCGTCGTTCAGCCAGCGGACATAGTTGGGTAGATCGTCGCGCTCGATCGCGCGCAGTACCACGAGATCGCCGTGAAGCATGTCAACCTCCCAGATAGGCTCGACGCGCGACGGACAATCCGTAGGCACGCGGTGTGACCAGGGCTGTGGCGATATCATCCCCCTCGTGTACCAGGTACGTGAGAATGCCGCTTGCCGACAGCTCGGAGACCAGGTTTTCGTTGCTGCGTGGATTGCCAAAGCTGTGCGTTTCGAGCAGCACGGCAATGACACTGATCCCCCGCCGGCTCAAATCCCGCGATGCCGCCACCCAGTGATCCTGCTCTGTGGCCGTGATCACGATCACTGTCGTGTTCCGACTCAGGTGTGCACCTTCCGCCGCCAGGATCTCGGCAATGGGAATGCGTCCCTCCGCCGTGATCACGGCCAGAGTCTCCAGGATCTTGCTAAGCTGTCGCTCGCCCCTGTCAGCAGGCAAGACGTGCCGCTGCTTGCTGTACGAAATGAGCCCCACGCCACGGTCCTGCTCCACCAGGTGCTTGGCGAGTGAAGCGGAGATCGCCACGCCATACTCAATTGTGGAAGGTGGCAGGTTGAATTCCGTAGACTTTTCCCAGGGCAGGCGCGGCTCGTTCCAGGTGGGGTGGCCCACCCACGGCAGCTCCGATTGGGCGGCGTGCTCCAGGTCGAGAAAAAGCCATACATCGGCAGTCGGATCGAGCTCAAACTCTTTGGAGATGAGCCGCCCGGTGCGCGCCGTGGAGGGCCAGTGGATGCGGTTAAAGCTGTCCCCAGGTGCATAATCGCGCACGCCCGACACGTTCGTGGTCACATAGGGCGTGCGGCGGCGCATCGTGTCGCCGCCGGGCAGCACCCCGAGTAGCGGGGCAAAACCGGGCAGCTCCACCGTGGGTGGGTAGACAATAAGCGTCGTCGCGCGCGGATCTTCCAGATCGCGCGTCGTGCGGAACAGACCAAACGGGTCGCCACTCGATAGCGTGAGCGGACCAAGGCGATATCGTCCGCGCGCCACGCAACGGGTTTGAACTGTCCAGGCAAAGCTCTTGCGGCTGCCCAGGGGGCTGATCACCCGGCTAACCCGATGGCCGGGCAGCGTCGAGTCGTCACGCACTTCGATCCAGAGCTTGGGCAGGAGGCTCTGGTTCCTGACCACCAGTCGCTCTTCGGCCAGCTTACCTACCTGCGACCGCGTCGTGCGCACGTTTCGCTCGACTGCTAACCTGCCGGTGCCACTCCGTGCCCAGATAAAAGACAGGATCAGCAAGGCCGTGAGCAAGTACCACAGGTTGTAAATCAACTCCCGGTTGGTGCCGATGGCAATCATGCCCACGGCTACCCACAGGACCAGAACAATTCGACTGCGCGTCAAGGCATTTTCCCCCGTGACTCACCGGCCTTACCAACAACCCCGCTGCGGAGAGCGGGGTTGTCATAGGTCGGCAGGTACGCTGGTCTACTTTTTCGGGACGATGGTCACTTTGCGCTTCTCCCCCTCGCCCACACTTTGCGTTTTAACGCGGGGGTGATTGCGCAAGGCGATGTGCACCAGGCGTCGCTCATAGGCCGGCATTGGCTCCATCGCCTGGGTCCGGCCTGTACGCACCGCCTGTTCAGCCACTCGCTCGGCCAGGGTCTGGAGTGAGTGGCGGCGGCGCACGAGATAGTTTTCGACATCGACCACCAGGTTGGTCCACTGTTTCAAGCGATGGCTGGCCATCAGCCGGAGCAGGTACTGCAGGGCACGTAGCGTCTCACCGCGCCGCCCGATGAGGATGCCCAGGTCTTCGCCGGTGATATTGAGCACGATCGGCGGCTCCTGGTCCTCGTCAGCCAGATCTTCTCCGGCCTGAACCTCCACCACAGCCTGGATGCCCATCAGTTGCAGGATCTCGGCCAGTAGCTCGCGGCCCACCTCTCTGGGGTCCAGCTCCGCGCCTGCCACCGATGCTGGGGCTGGCGCAGGAGCCGGCTCCGCCACAGTCGCGGGGGCAGGTGCCGGCGGCGCCGCAACGGGCGGAGCAGGCGCGGGCGGTGTCTTGACAGTCAGGCGTACCTGTGCGTTCTCGGCGCCAAAGCCGAGCACGCCACGGCTGCCCTCGGTGATCACATCGACATCTACCTGATCTCGGCGTGCGCCCAGCATGCGCAAGCCATTGGTTATCGCATCTTCGACAGTCTTACCGCTTGCGACGACGCTTCTTCTTTCGCTTCTTTCGTTCACTTGTCGATCCCTTCCCGCTTCCGTTGGAGCTCGCTTCCGCCTGAGTTGCGGTGGTCCTGGGCGCCGTCTTGGTTGCCTGCCCTCCGCCAAGGATACTCGACAGGCTCAGGTTCTTCCAGAACAGGAGACCTTCCCACCCTGAGATGAATCCCTGGGTTATGATGCCGATGATATTCGACACCACAAAGTAGAAGGAGAGGCCGTTGGAAAAGTTGAGGCTGAAGAAGCCAAACATGAGGGGCATCATCAGCGTCATGCTCTGGTTCATCGAGGCCGCCTGGCCCCCGTCACCGCCTGACGCAGAGGGTGTGGTCATCCTGGCTTGCAGCCAGGATGTGAACGCCACCAGCACAGGCAGCGCAAAAGCGAGGCCACCCACCTGCTGCGGCGTCAGGCTCAGATCCATGCCCAGGAAGTAGCGATTGAGCGGAATGGCCGCCCAGATATTGCTCATGAAAGCGTAAATATTCTGCGACAGGTTGAGGAGCTGGAGAGGTTGGTGCCCGAGCGCCTGGATAATCGATTGGTACAATCCGATCCAGATCGGAAACTGGAGCAGCATGGGCAGGCAGCCGCCGAGTGGGTTAAAGCCCACCTCCTTGTACAGCTTCATCTGCTCCTGCGCCAGCTTCTCGCGGTCGTTTGCATACTTTTTCTGCAGCTCCTGGAGCCGTGGCTGGAGCTCTTGCATGCGCTTGGCCGATCGCTGCTGCGGCAGCATAAAGGGGGTCATCAGCGTGCGCACAACGACGGTAAAGACAATGATGGCCAGCCAGAACTGGCCGCCCAGCACCTGGTACAGCCAGAGCAGCGCGTTCAGCATGGGCCGTAGAATGATTACGGTCCAGATATCGGTAATCCCCACTAAACCTCCTCGCGTTAAGCCGCGTAAGCCATACTAAGCCGCGTCAAGCCGCGGCGAGCCACATCTACTATACGTTGCATAACCCTAATTGGGCTCTGCCAGGGCAGAGGTCCACAGGGGGGCACCTGTTTCGACGTTCAAAGCCTGCACCTGGCCGTTCATCAGCACCACATACACCCTCTCCCCGATGACGACGGGCGTGGTATAGATCGGCGACTCTGGCAGCCCACTGGGCCAGGTCCAGAGGCGTTGTCCATTTGATACCGCTACCACGCGTCCCGACTCAGTCGCGACCACGATAGCGTCTCCTGCATCGGCCGGGCTGGCGCGCAGCGCGTCGGCAACATCCGAAATCTCGCCAGTGTCGTATGGATAGGGTGGCACGACGGCGCCGGTGGTGCGATCCAATGCGTATAGGCGGCCGTCGAGCGCGGTGACATAGAGCACGTCGTCGGCCAGCAATGGCTCGGACCAGATCCAGTTCTCTGCTCGAAAATCAAAACTGCTGAGCAACTCACCCGAGTCCACCTGCAGGGCGTGCACCCGGCCGTCGAACGCGCCCACGTAGAGCACCCCCTCCTGCTCGGCCGGGGTAGGCGACGCTGCCATCGCCGCTCCGACATCCATGGACCAGATCTCGGCGCCCGTAGTGGCGTCGAGGGCGTACAGGTTGTGATCCATCGCCGCCACGTACACGACCTCGCCCACCACCAGCGGCGCGGCCCAGATGGCCTCCTCGGCGTGGAACGGCCAGCCGGGCAGAATACTGCCGGTCTCGACGTCCACCGCGTACACCAGGCCGGCCGTGTCGCCAAAATAGACGACGCCCGAGGGGTGCTCGGCTCCGCCGCCGGTATAGGTGGGTGCGGCCAGGATCAGATTGCGGGCCGGCACGTGCCACTTTTCCTGCCTGGTAGCAAGATCAAAAGCGTACAGATTGGCGGTGCCTGTCTGCTCTTCGGCAAAGCCGACAAAACCCAGGCCGCCGCCAAGTGTGACCGGGCTTCCATAGACAAGGCCATTCGTGTTACCCAATGGCGCGAACGTCTGCCCCTGCTCTGTTCCGTTCGCCGCATCCAGGACATACACCTGGCGCGGCGCGCCCCTCACCACATACACAAAATCACCGTCCACGGTCAGGCTGGGCCAGTCTTGAGGGACCGGCGCAGAGCCACAGGCGGACAAGATCAGAGTGAGCAGGAGCAGGACCATGCCCACTCCCAACACACGGCTGCGTTGCATCAATCATTCCTCCTTGAACAAGTTCCGCCTGGCTCAGGGTACGGGGTCATATCCACCCGGGTTGAAGGGGTGGCAGCGCGCAATCCGTTTGACGGCCAACCAAATGCCCTTGCTCGCACCGTACTTCTGGATCGCCTCGTAGCCGTAGGCAGAGCACGAGGGCTCAAAGCGACAGGATGGCGGCATGATGCGCGACAGAGTCATCTGGTATAAACGAATCATGCCCATCAGTATATACTTCAATCGATCTCCCTGACCAGGCCTGCCCGACGCAACAGCAGGCCGATGGCCTCATCGACCTGCTGGAAAGATGCTTGTGCGATGGGCTGCCTGGCGATGAATACCACGTCCCAGCCCGCCACAATCTCTTTTTTTTGGAGCCGCAACCGTATCGATTCCCGCATCCGGCGTTTGATCCGATTCCGTCTTGTCGCCTTTCCGATTTTGACCCCTACCGCGAAACCAAACCGGCTCTGTTTCGTCTCGTTGGGCAGATAAGAGAGTACCATCAAAGGATGGGCCACAGTCTGGCCCTCACGCCGGAGACGTTGAAAATCGGCGTTCGCTCGCAGACGATGTTGCTTATGCATCACGTCAGTGGCTTGGAACACAACGCCCCAAGCCAGACGCATCGCTATACCGTAAGCCGCTTCCGGCCTTTCAGCCGCCGCGCCTTGAGGACCAACCGCCCGCCCCGGGTCTTCATCCGCTCCCGAAAGCCGTGCACACGCTTCCGGTGACGCACCTTCGGTTGCCACGTTCTTTTCGGCATTCCAAACACCCCCTTACGACATTAACTTCACAGCGCACGATTATACCCTGTTTTTCACCCTCCTGCAAATCTGTGGTATAATGGGACAGTCCAGGAATCGCATCTTTCCAAACCATAGATGTATGGGAGGTGAGGAGCTATGACCAAGCGACGTGCGAGCATCCGGGGACGGGGCGCCGAGATCCTCTTTGGCGAGCCCGCCGATGTCGAGATCCAGCCACGAGCACCCGGCGAGATGGAAGAGCCCGGGCCTCAGGAGCCTGAGATCCAAGAGCCTGAGGCCCTTGAGCCCTGGGCAGAGGACATACTGGATAAAGAGGTCGACCTGCCTGCCACCGCCTCCTATCCCTCTGATCCGCCGCGACGCCTCCCCACGACAACCGAGATCGAGACGCCCCCCGAGTGGGAAGTGGAGGACATTGAGAGCGCACTGCGCGCAGAGGCACTCGACGGCGCGCCGCGATCCCTCGCGCGCGGTGTATCGAGCGTGCTCGATGTCACGCCGCCTCTCACTGCAGAGATGGAGGTCGCATTCATCGAAGAAGCGTATGCTGCCGGGCCCCCACCTGAGCCTGTCGTTGAAGTGCCAGTTCCGAGCATGGAGGAGACCGTGGAAGAAAGAACGCTCGAAGAGGATGTCGCCATGATGTACGAGCTGCCGCCCGCCGAGGTTGGAAGCGTGACCACGGGCGTCGTCCCGCCCCGGCCCGAGCGGCGCTTCCTTGAGATGGAGCCGCAAGTGGCGCTCGCGCGCGACATCCAGGCGCCAGAAAAGAAGGTCGAACTCATCGTCTTGCCTGAACGGCCGCTTACAGACGAAGAGCGGGCCGAGATTGTGGCACGGCTTGGCGAGGGGTGGATCGAGACCTTGCAGTCACAGATCGACGCTGCGTACGAAAGCGTGCGCCGCATTGTCGGCGAAAATGAGGCGGTCGCTGTGGATGCCTACAACACCCTGCTCAAGGCGCGCGACATCCTCGTGATGCGCAAGATCGATCAGCTCGCCCAGGCCGAGTACTATCTCGAGCTGGTGCGCGCGCGCATGAAGCGTGTGTCGGCCAGCGAGTCGGCGGCCAAAAAGTACCAGTGGCGGATCCTCGCCTGGGGCATGTTCTGGGGCATTGCCTTTCTCGTGCTCCTCATCCTCCTCGGCCAGGATTGGTTCCGCAACATCGTCGCCCCTGCCGGCGAGGCCGATTCACTCATCGAGCTTGATATCTTTGTGTCGGCCATGCTGTGGGGCGGCGTGGGCGGCGCCGTCGCCGTGCTCTACAGCCTCTTCAAGCACGTCGGCGAGCGCGACTTTGACAGCCAGTTCCTGGTGTCGTACGTCGGTAAACCATTTCTCGGCTTTATCAGCGGCGCCATCATCTACATGGCCTTTAACCTCGTCATTCGCGCGCTGGGCATCTTTCCTGCGGGCACCCAGACCGCCGAGGGTGACGTCGTCCCTGCTGTCGCGCCGGGCGTCGTCTATCTCGTGGCCCTGGCCGCCGGATTCAAAGAAGCCCGCCTGCTGGCGCTGATCGACAGCCTATGGGACCAGATCTTTCGCAACAAGGAAAAAGAGGAAGAAGAGGTCCCAGAGCCCACGCCGGCCGCCTGACAGCGGATCAGAGAGCGCTGAGCGATCGACTCCGGAAATGCATCGTGTAGGGCGTAGCATGCTGCGCCCCTACAGACGCATTTCATCTGTCGTTGCCAAGGTGGGGTCGAGCAGGAGATTCTGGATGAGGTGCCCCGTGTGCCTCACAGCCTGACGACCACGCGCCCCTGCTGCTGCCCCGCCAGGATGCGCTCGATCTCCGGGTTCAGCTCGTCGAGATTCACCCCCGTCGCCAGCCGGTCCAGGCCTTCGATCTTCCAATCTTCCGCCAGCCGGCGCCACACCTCGCGTCGGTCGTCCATCGGCCAGTTCTGTGAATCGATGCCGATCAGGCTGACGCCGCGCAGGATGAAAGGATAGACCGACGTGGGCAGGTCAGGCGACGCGACCAGGCCGCACGAGGCGACGAACCCGCCATAGTGAATCGCCTTGAGCACCGAGGCCAGGTACTCGCCGCCCACGGCGTCGACCGCGCCAGCCCACCGGGTCTTGAGCAAAGGACGGTTTGTCTCGTCGAGCAGCGTCTCGCGGGCCACGACCTCGACTGCCCCCAGCACCCGCAAATAGCCTTCCGCGCCGGCCTTGCCTGTGGCGGCGATGGCGCGGTAGCCGGCGCGCGCCAGGATGCCCACGGCCATGCTGCCTACGCCGCCACTCGCGCCGGTGACGAGCACCTCCCCCTGGTCGGGTGCCAGCCCGGCGCGCTCGAGGCGCAGCACGGCCAGCCCGGCGGTAAACCCGGCGGTCCCATAGATCATGCTCTCGCGCAGCGACAACCCCGCCGGCAGCGGCACCACCCACACCCCCGGGATGCGAATATACTGCCCCCACCCCCCGGGGGTGTTCATCCCCAGGTCGTAGCTGGTGACGATCACCTCATCGCCCGGCTGGAACTCATCTGCCGTGCTCTCTTCCACCACCCCCGCGGCGTCAATGCCCGGCGTGTGGGGATAGCGGCGCGTGACGCCGCGATGGCCCGTCGCCGATAGCGCGTCCTTGTAGTTCAGCGACGAATAGTGGACGCGCACCAGGACGTCGCCGCCTGGCAGGTCCTCGACGGCGCGCTCCTCGACGCGGCCCACGAACTCGCCCTCTTGCTCACGGACCACCATCGTTCGATAACTTGTCACACTTTCTCTCCTGGTAGTAAAATCTGGCCAGAGCCCGCCCTGCTGCGGCCGAGGTCACCGCTGTAACACAATCCTCCGGATTGTGCCAGACCGCAACCCAGAGGGTTGCGCTACACAAGCACCGCCGCCCGCCGCCGATCATAGATCCTGAGCATATTCTTTACCCGTTCCGGCTCGAGCTGGCCGCGCGGTGTGGGCGTCTCGTAAAAGCGCTGCGGCACATCCTCCGCGCGTGCCTGGAAGCCGAGGCGGTCGCGCAGGCGAATGCGCTCCCAGTAGATACGCTCACCCATCACTTCCAGCGCTTCACGGCTGCGCTCAATGCCCACACTGGCCAGCGCACGGCTGATCGCGTCGAGGTCATAGACGCCGCGTGCAAAGAGACACACGACGACACACGTCTGCACGATGCGCTCGGCTTCGTCGGCAATGATCCTGTCGATGATCCCTTCGTCGGTATATGGCTCCAGCTTCTGATCGATGCCATAGCCTGCATTGTCAAGATGCGAGTGCCTGGCACCGAGCAAGTGGCCCAGCACGTGTGCATAGCCCGTCCAGTATCCGGCGATCCCCTGTCCGCCCACGGCAGCGACAAAATCCGCCCCCCCCAAGTGGCGCGCGGCGGCCACCTCTCCTTCGCCCAGCCAGTACCCCACATCGCCCCTGCGGCGGGCGATGACGTCGATCGCCTGCGCATAGCGCTCCGCATCGCCCCAGCGCAGATCGATGCCCTGCAACTGCTCCGGCTCGATCAGCCCACGCTCCATCGCTTCCGTAGCCCACGCCAGCGCCGTGCCGCACGAGATCGTGTCCATGCCCGCCACGTCGATCCGTTCGATCAAGCGCAGCACATCCCCCCGGTTGCCGACGCCGAGCAGCGAGCCGACAGCGTACACCAGTTCGTGATCGTAGGGCACCAGCGTGTGCTCGTACTCATAGCCCGGGGCAAAGGGCCGGCGATAGAGCGCGATGTGGATGCAGCCAATCTGGCAGCCTGCGCACGCTCGCTTCATGATCAGCTCGTTCTCGGCAAACGCCTCACCGCCAATCTCCTCCGCCTCGGCGAAATAACCCTGGCGCACGTTAAAGCTCGGCAGCGCCCCCATCTCGTTGAGCGGCACCACGTTGGCCGGCGTGCCCAGCTCGTGGTATTTGGCCATCGCGTCGGTGTGCAATACACGATCATAGATCTCAGTGTAGGTGCGCTTGTAGGCGCGGCTGTCGGCGGGCAAGTCGATATGCTGCCTGCCAATGACCGCCACCGCCTTCAATTTTTTGCTTCCGAACAGCGCGCCCAGTCCCAGGCGGCCAAAGTGGCGAAAGGTGTCGACGTTGACGTTGGCGGTTCGCACCAGGCGTTCACCCGCCGGTCCAATGCGCATGATGCTTCTGTGGCCTGCCCCCTCGATCCTGTCGCGGATGACGCGCCCCGTTTCGACCGTGTCCATCCCCGCCATCGCATCCGCGGCGCGGATTTCCACATCGTCGCCGTCGATCACCAGGTACACGGGTCGCTGCGCGGCGCCGACGATCACCAGCGCGTCATAGCCAGCATAGCGCAGCGCCGACGCCAGGCTGCCGCCGGCGTGGCTCTCTCCATACTCACCTGTCAGGGGGGAGCGAAAGGTCGCCACCGTCTTGGTGACAACGGGAAAGATCGTCGTGAGCGGTCCGATGGCAAAAATCGCCGGCTGAGCCGGGTCGAGCGCGTCCTGGTCGGCGTGCACCAGCTCGTCAAGCAGCCGGACCGCCACCCCTGTCCCCCCCAGATAATCGCGAAAGAGGTCCTCCCGCTCCTCAACGCGCGTCTCGCGCGTCGTCAAGTTCACGTGCAGAATTCGAATCACGTTACGGTTGAGCACAATCCTTCAGCCCTCGACGTCCACCATCTCCAGGCAATCGTGCGGGCAAAAGCGCGCACACTGCCCGCAAAAGACGCACACGATCGGCCTGTCCTCTTCTTCGTCCCAGCCGATGACCTGAACAGGGCACGCCTCCACACACTTGCGGCAGCTAATGCACTCGTCCTTGCGGTAGGTCATACCCCGTCCCCCGGCGCGTGGCGTCAGCGCGTCGGTGGGACACGCCACCACGCACGGCGCCGGGTCCTCGCACGCCGTACAGATGTTCGCCACCATCCGTCCCATCACGCCGCCGGCACTGCGCACCTGGATCGCGCTCTTGTGCGGCGAAAAACTCTTGTAGACCATGCGCGCGCACGCCATCATGCACGAGTCGCACCCGATGCAGCGCGCCATGCGCGGCGCCGTCAACACCTTCGGCATTCACAACTCCTCGTAAACACCCCTTCTACCCGTGTCATTGCGAGGCCCCGCCGTTTGGGGCCGAAAGCCTGCCCAGAGCCTGGCGAAGGGCAACCCCCTACAGCGCCGGGCCACCTTCCTTCCCTTTATCGTGCCGCATTGGGGTCCACCGCGTACCACCACCAGTTGTTCGAGATGCCGTGGATCTCCCCCTCCACGCGCGGCAGGTGACGCAGCCACCACGTGTGGTGACCGCGGATGACACGTACCGTCCCGTCGCCTCTCCACTCCCTGTTGTCGACGCGGCGCACCTGGCCCGGGAACTCCGGAAAGCGGTACCAGTCGTCACAGTAGCTGTCGACGGGCGTCGGATTATCCCAGTCATAGTCGCGCACGCTGTTGGGCGCAAAGTGCACGGTACCACAGTGCGCCTGGCCTGGCGCCACCTTGTCGTAAAGGATAAAGCGCTTCCACAGGTTGCGGTCGGGGTGGGTCCCCATCCGCCGCCAGACGTACTCCATGTGCGACTCGACGCGGTGCCCAAAGCTCTCCAACATCTCGCCCACACCACGCTCATAGTTAAAGCCCATGATGACAAAGCGGCGTGAGGCATCAGGGCGCTCGATCTCGGGGCCATTGCACCAGAACGCGCCCCGCCCCACCATGCGCGATTCATAGAATCCGGCGTGGGGAAAGCCAAACATCCACACCTCGTCGATCTGATCCCGATTCACGCGCGCCACCAGGTCGAACTCGTCGATCACAGCCTCATAGTTCAGAGTATCGGGATCGTGCCAGCCAGATCGAGACTGGTGGCATTGCAAGAAGCGCTGGGCATCATAGCGAAAACCGTCCACCTTGGCAGGCCATGCGTCCACGTCGATACGCTGCACCACCTGATAGTCGACAAATCCGCCGCTGGTCTCGCGCAGGTCCGAGATATAACCTGGCACCAGGTCATCCACCCGGTTCCAGCCCAGCACCTGGCTCAGCTTGCGCCCGCCCTCGGTGGGAATGGTCGGATCATAGACGATGAGCAGGACACGGGGGGCCAGGGTCTCGGCCATGGCCGGCACAGGCGGTGGCGGTGCGGGCTCGGGCTTGGGGGCGATCAGGTCCCCTATCTTTTTGAACAGGTTCTGCAACAGGCTGCCCAGAGACATCGGTTCCCTCCTACGCTTCGCGTCACACTGCCGGGCCAGGCCGGCCGGACGGGATGCAGCGGCAATTCCGTTCTAACAAAGCTCAAGCCCCCGGCCCCGGGGGCGGCCCGAGACGGGCCTTGGAGCCTGTTCGAAAGGTACTGGGCCTAACGGCCCTATGACCGATTATACCACCATTGGGCAGGGGATGCAAAACGGGCGCCGGGAGCCCTCCGGCCGGCGCTCCTCAGTGTCCTCAGTGCCTCACTGCTCGCAATGACAACCCTAGCGCGCCTGCTCGCGCTCGCGCACCACCTCGGGCGAGATCGGCGCATAGTGATCAAACTCCATGACAAAGGTACCGCGCCCGTGGGTGCGCGATCGGAGCGTCGTGGCATAGCCAAACATCAAAGCCAGCGGCACCTCGGCCAGGATCGACTGGCCGCTGCCGTTTCGGCTCTCGATCCCGGTGATGCTCGCCTGGCGCGCACTCAGATCGCCAATCACGTCGCCTGTGTGATCCTCTGGCGTCACCACCTCGACGTGCATGATCGGCTCAAGCATCACCGGCGCCGCCCTTGCCACCGCGTCGCGCATCGCCATGTAGGCCGCGGTGCGGAACGCGCGCTCCGACGAGTCCACCTCGTGATACTTGCCATCCACCAGCGACACCCTGATATCGACCATCGGGTGGTTGCCCAGCACCCCCTTGGTCATCGCATCGCGGATGCCGGCTTCGACCGAGGGGACAAAGGAGCGTGGTACCGCGCCGCCGACCACCTTGTTCTCAAACTTGAACCCCTCGCCAGGCTCGACCGGCTCGATCTCGATCTTGACCACGGCGAACTGGCCATGACCGCCCGTCTGCTTGACCAGGCGGCCTTCTGCCTCTGCCGGGCGCGTGATCGTCTCATAGTAGGCCACCTGCGGCCGCCCAACTCTGGTACCCACACCAAACTCGCGCTGCAGCCTGTCGAGCACCACGTCGAGGTGCAGCTCGCCCATGCCGGCCAGCACCGTCTGGCCCAGCCGCTCGTCCTGGCGCACCTGCAGCGTCGGATCTTCCTCCAGCAGCCGCTGTAGCGCCTCCGACAGCTTGTCCTGGTCCAGCTTGGTGCGCGGCTCGACCGCCAGCTCGATGACCGGCGCCGGGAATGAGATGCGCTCCAGCGTCACGGGATGGTCCTCGTCACACAGCGTTTCACCCGTCGTCGTCGCCTTCAGACCCAGCACCGCACCAATATCGCCGGCCGGGATCTCGTCCACTTCCTCGCGGCGATCGGCATGCATGCGCACCAGGCGCCCGATCCGCTCCCGCTGCCGCGCGGCCGGATTGTAGAGCATCTCACCGCGGCGCACAGCGCCGGCATAGGCGCGAAAGTAAGCCAGCCGTCCCATATATGGGTCGGTGCTGATCTTGAACACGAGCGCCGCCACGGGGGCCTCCGGATCGTTGGGGACGATCAGCGTCTCGCCCGTCTCTGGCTCCTTGCCCTCGATGGGCGGTACCTCGATCGGCGAGGGCAGGTAATCCACCACTGCGTCGAGCAAGAGCTGTACCCCCTTGTTGCGCAGGGCAGCGCCGGCCAGCACCGGCACGGCCTGGCCCGCCAGCGTCGCGCGCCGCAGCACGGCCCGGATCATCTCGGGCGGCAGCGGTTCCCCCTCCAGGTACCGCTCTGCCATCTCGAGCGCACCTTCCACATTCAGCTCTGCCAGGTGATTGATCAGCTCCTCGCGATGCTGCGCCGCTTCTTCCATCACGTCGGCCGGGATAGGCACCACGCGCGGCTCGGGATGATCGACGTCGCAAAAGAGGATCGCCTTCTCCTCGATCAGATCGATCACGCCGCAAAAACTCTCCTCGCGGCCCATGGGCACCTGCACCGCGATCGGATTTGCGGCCAGCCGCTTCGCAATGCTGCCGATCGTCTTCCAATAGTCGGCACCCACCCTGTCCAGCTTGTTAACAAAGCAGATGCGCGGCACCTTGTAGCGATCGGCCTGTCGCCACACCGTCTCTGACTGGGGCTCTACACCTGCCACGCCGTCGAAAACGACGACGCCCCCGTCCAGCACGCGCAGGCTGCGCTGCACTTCGGCGGTAAAGTCGATATGGCCCGGCGTGTCGATGAGGTTGATCTGGTGGTCGCGCCACTCTGTCGTGATCGCCGCCGATTGGATCGTAATGCCTCGCTCGCGCTCCTGCGGCATAAAGTCCGTGGTAGTCGTCCCCTCGTCGACGTTGCCCAGCCGGTGCGTTCGCCCGCTGTAAAACAGCACCCGCTCTGTCACCGTCGTCTTGCCGGCGTCGATGTGAGCGATGATGCCGATATTTCGTATTCGATTCATCATGCTTCTCTTGCGATTCTTGTCCATCTTCCTGCTTCCCCAGGCAGCCAGGCCTGGCCTCAATGTGTCACGGGCAACAAAAAACGGCCAGCTTGTCATCCTGACAGCACCCCGCAACAAGCCGCCCGTCCGGCTATTTCACGTCGCGCCGGGCTCTGGTACCCAGCGCAACGCGGCATTATATCACACCATCGCCCTGCGTCAAAATCCGAGGAGGCCTTGGCAGCAATTCTAAATAGGGGGCGACCTTGTTCCCGCTCGGCGCGGATCACAATCCGCGCCCGCTCAGAACCGGCGGCTTCTGTCCAGAGGGAAAAAAGAAAAAAGGGGCCGCATCTGCCCCGGCCCCCTTGCAGCCATGCAGGCCATCTTGCCCGCAATCTCGCGCGAGATTGCGGGCAAGATAGCACCTTGTCTAGTCGCTGCTGCCGCTCTTGACCTTGATCTGGCGCGGCTTGATCTTTTCGGCCTTTGGAATCGTCAGCTTCAACACGCCGTTCTCAAAAGCAGCCTCTGCCTTTTCCGCCTGCACCGGCACGTTCAGCGTCAACGTGCGGCTAAACGGTCCAAAGCGCCGCTCCTGGATCACATAATCCACATCCTCCTGCGGCGGCAGAGTCGCGCCTCGGATCGTCAGCGTTTCCCCCTCAATCGTGATGTCGACGTCCTCCGGATTCAGGCCGGGGACAGAAGCCAGGATGACCACCTCCTCGGGTGTGGAATAGGCATCCACGGGGAGCAGCTCCACACGCTCACTCTGGCGGTACTCCGGCCTGCGCCCATACGCTTCATCGTACAATCGGTCCATCGCCTGCTGCATCGTCATCAGGGTGCCCAGTGGCTCCCAAAGATTTCGTCGTGCCATGATTTATCCCCTCCCTCTGTAAAGTTTAGTCTGATTGGTTATTTCTACTGTGTGTCAACGTCGATGTGTGTCAACGTCGAGTGCTTGCGGCTAGCCTTCTTGCTGGCGGCTCTGCACCCGGATGCTCTTCGGCTTTACCTCTTCCGCCTTGGGAAAAGTCAGCGTCAGCACGCCATCGGTATAGTCTGCCTCTGCCTGATCCGCCTGGATGCCTCCGGGCAGCGTAATCTGGCGACAGTAGGATCCATAACGCCGCTCGCGCCGCAAATACTTTTCCTCGGTGACCTCTTCCTCCTGCTTGGTCTCGGCGCGAACACTCAGCGTGTCACCCGTCACTGACACGTCAATGTCTTCCACCTTGACACCCGGAATGGCTGTCTTGACCACCACGTTGTCATCAGTCTCGTACATGTCGATGGCGAGCGACCCTTCGCCCCAGCCAAACGGTACTGGTGGGCGCAGCATCCCCTCCTCGAACATACGATCCATCGCGTCGCGCAGCGACATCATCTCTCGTCTACGAAATGGGTCCCATCGAATCAAACCTGCCATTTTCCACCTCCCTAAAAAGGTTATTGTGTGTCTGAATTGAATAATGCGGGTTTTTCCCTTGCCAGCCCCCGCCGGCTGCATCTTTAATTGTAGGCAGGTTCTGTTAGATTACCATTGGAGGATCGTTAGAGATATATTAGACTTTGCGCGCTCGTGAATTACCCAGAAACTTGAAACATACCCCTCGGGCTGCCCCCGGGGATGGAGCTTGAGCCTCATTTGAACGGTATTGGGGCTAGAATTTGCTCCATGCCCCGATTTGTGCCATAATGGAGCCCATCCGACGATCGATTGAACCGTGCCATCTACTGGAGAGGGAATGGCTGATCCGACAATGCCCTTGAGCGATCGCGAATTGGAGCTGATCGAGCTGCTGGCGACAGGTGCCAGCAATGCCGAGATCGCCCGCGATCTGCACATTAGCGTCAACACAGTCAAGGTCCACCTGCGCAACATCTACACCAAGCTCGAGGTTGCGTCGCGCACCGAGGCCACCATGCTTGCTGTGCGCGAGGGCTGGATCTCTGTGCCAGGAGTCGGAGGAGAGGAAGAAACAGAGGTGGCACAGGCCACGCTCCCTGCCGTTGCCCACCCAGAGCGCCCGGTTCTGCTGCCTGCCGTCGAGCGCTGGCCGCGAGTCCCTCTTGTCAAGCGGGTCGTCCTGGTTCTCGCCCTCCTCTTTACGATAGCCAGCCTCTTTTTGCCGCAGATGCTCGAGAGTGCCTCGAATGGCGCCAACGGCGATCCGATCTTTGGCGTCTTTCCCACGGTTGCCAACGGAGCTTCCCCCTCGCGCTGGCATACCCGCGCGCAGATGCCCACGCCGCGCACCGACCTGGCGGTCGCGGTGCACGATGGCCTCATCTATGCCATCGGCGGCATCAGCAGCGATGGGGTGTCCGCACGAGTGGAAATCTACGACCCCGTCACGGATACCTGGCATGTCGGCGGCGCCAAGCCGACGCCCGTCGGGTTCATCTCCGCCGCCGTGATCGGCGATCGGATCTATCTGCCGGGTGGATTCGATGCGGGCGGGCCGCAGCGCATCCTGGAGATCTATGACCCCGTCTCAGGTGCGTGGCACACCGGCGCGCCGCTGCCTGTGCCGCTCGGCGCCTATGGGCTGGCGGTGCACGAGGACAAACTCTACCTCATCGGCGGCCGTGGGCGCGCAGACGAGTATGTCAACACCATCTACCGCTACGATCCTGCGGCCGATGAATGGCAGGCCATGGCGCCCATGGCCACCACGCGGGGATTTCTTGGCGCCGCTGCACTCGATGGGCGCATTTATGCCGTGGGTGGATACAATGGCCAGTCAGAGCTCGCCACGTGCGAGGTCTACGATCCGGCCGCCGATGCCTGGTCCACCTGTGCTCCCCTGCGCATGCGCCGTGGCGATCTGGGCTTGGCTGCCGTCCGCAGCCAGATCTATGCCGTCGGGGGGGGGATGGATGGCCGCGGTTTCCTCGCCTACAACGAGATCTATGATCCACGCATCGACATGTGGCAGCGGATCGAGACGCCCGTCACCGACCAGTGGCGCGGGGTGGGTCTGGCTTTTGTATACCCCTACCTCTACGCCATCGGCGGCTGGAGCGATGGGTTCCTCAGCACCAACGAGGCGTACCAGGCGCTGTTCCAGCAGATTCTCCCCTAGATTCTATCAAAGAGGCCGGGCGCTAACGCCCGGCCTCTTTGATAGAATTATAAGGGTTCTATTCGGCGAGGCGCTCGCCGTACCAGCGCTTGTAATACTCCTTGTACTCGCCGCTCTTGATCTTGCGCCACCACCACTCATTATCGACGTACCACTGCACTGTCCTGGTGATCGCCTCGTCGAACGAATGCCGGCTCTCCCAACCAAGGGCGCGCACCTTCTCCACATTGAGCGAGTAGCGCCTGTCGTGCCCCGGCCTATCGGTGACATGCCGGAGCAGGGTGTGCGGCTTGCCGAGCAGGTCGAGGATGGCGTGTGCCATGACGATATTCTCTGTCTCAGTGCCCGTGCCCAGGTTATACACCTCGCCTGGCTCCCCATGGTGCAGCACGACGTCGATCCCCTCACAGTGGTCCAGAACGTACTGGTAATCACGCATCTGCCGCCCGTCGCCATAGATCGGCAGCGGTTCGTCGTCGATGGCGTTGGTCACGAACAGCGGCACCACTTTTTCTGGGTACTGGTAAGGACCGATGTTGTTTGAGCCACGGGTCAGCGTCACCGGGGTGCCAAAGCTGTTATAGTAGGCCAGGCAGAGCAGATCACCACCGGCCTTGCTCGCCGAGTAGGGGCTGCGCGCGTGAAGCGGGTCGGTCTCCACCGACGAGTGGCCGGCTGGGATATCTCCATACACTTCGTCTGTCGAAACCTGGTGATAGCGCTCGATCCCATACCTGTTTGCCGCCTCCAGCAGGACGTAGGTGCCGTACACGTCGGTCTTGATAAAGGCGTCCGGTTCGAGGAGAGAGCGATCGACGTGCGTTTCGGCCGCCAAGTTGACGATCGTGTCGATGGCATGCGCCTGCATCACGTCGTCGACAACCTTTGCCTCGGCGATATCCCCACGCACAAAGGCATAACGGTCGCCGAACCGCTCCTCGACGTCGCGCAAGTTGTCCAGGTTGCCGGCGTAGGTCAGCTTGTCGAGCACAACCACGTGATAGTCAGGGTACTTTTCCAGGATATAGCGGCAAAAGTTCGAGCCGATAAAGCCGGCGCCGCCGGTGACTAACAACCTCTTCATGTCGATTCCCTCTTATGTACGATTAATGCCCAGCACCTCGACCAGGAATGCCCAGACGTCGGCGGCTTCTTCGATCACAACCGCCGTCGGCTTGCCAAAGCCATGCCCGGCGCGGGTCTGGATGCGGATCAGGGCCGGTGCATCGCCTGCCTGGGCCGCCTGCAAGGCTGCGGCAAACTTGAACGAGTGGCCTGGCACGACGCGGTCGTCATGATCGCCGGTCAGAATCAGAGTTGCCGGGTAGTGGGTGGCCGGTTTGAGGTTGTGCAGCGGTGAGTAGGCATAGAGCGTTTTGAATTGCTCGGCGTCCTCGTCGGCACATCCATAGTCGCTCACCCAGGCCCAGCCGATCGTAAACCTGTGGAAGCGCAACATGTCCATCACGCCGACCACCGGCACCGCCGCGGCAAAGAGATCCGGGCGCTGAGTCATCACCGCACCGACGAGCAGGCCACCGTTCGATCCTCCCATGATCGCCAGCCGCGACGGCAAAGTGATCCCGGCTGCCACCAGGTACTCGGCACACGCGATCAGGTCGTCAAAGACGTTCTGCTTGTTGTGTAGCATGCCCGCCTGGTGCCACTCCTCGCCATACTCACTCCCGCCGCGTAGGTTGGCCGAGGCGTAAACCCCACCCATTTCCAACCAGGCCAGCCGGCTGACGGCAAACGTGGGCATCACGGGAACGCCAAAGCCGCCATAGCCATACAACAGAGTGGGATTCTTGCCGTCGAGCGACAGGTCACGCCGGTGCGTAAGAAACATCGGCACCCGCGTGCCGTCGCGGCTGGTGACAAACACCTGGCGCGTGAGGTAGGGGCTGGCATCAAAGTCAAGCTGTGGGGTGAATAGTTGCTCACTCACCTCATGCTGAAGGTCAAACCGGAAAATCGTCACTGGGTGAAGGAAGGACCAGAACCCGTAAAAAAACTCGTCGTCCTCGCGCTGGCCGGTGAGGTTCAAAAAGCTGCCGTTGGACGGGATGGCGCCAATCGTCGGCAGCTTGATCTCGCTGATCGGGTCGCCGCGCAAATCATAGCGCTCCAGCTTGTGGCGAGCATCGTGCATGGTCAGGGTGATGAACTCGTAGCCCCCTGGGCCGCGCACCATCAACACCGCCTCGAGCACGTCGTCGCCCTCGGGGAGGAGGGTGCGCCACTGCTCGCGTTCGGGCCGCGCCGTGTCGATGGCTATCAGCTTCCCGCGCGGCGCGTCGAGATCGGTGCGCAGATAAAAGAGGGGGCCGTCGTTGCCCACAAACACGAACGAGGCTTCGAGATCCGAGATCAGCTCTACCACCGGCTCACCCCCCTCCAGATCCTGGTAAAAGAGCCGGTTGCGCACGTCGGTGCCCTGCCACACGTTGAGGATCAGGTAGCGGCCATCTTCGCTCACCTCCGCCCCAAAGCCCCACTCCTTCTGATCGGGGCGCTCATACACGAGCACATCCTCCACCTGTGGCTGGCGCAGCGTGTGAAAATAGAGCTTCTGATAATAGTTCACCCCGGTATAATCTTGCCCCGGTGCGGGTGCGTCGTAGCGAGCGTAATAGAACCCTGTGCTGTCGCCGCGCCAGGCCGCGCCGGAGAACTTGCTCCACTCGATCACATCGGGCAGGTCCTCGCCGCGGTCCACGTCGCGCACCCGCCATGTCAGCCAGTCTGAACCGGCGCTGCTCGTCGCATACGCCAGCCACCGGCCGTTGGGGCTCACCGACCACTCTGTCAGCGCCACGGTCCCGTCTTCCGACAGGGTATTGGGATCGAGCAGCATGCGGGCTTGGCCGTCCACCGTCTCGGCAACGTACAGGACGTCCTGGTTTTGCAGCCCCGTGTTGCGCAACTGGAAGTAGCGTCCGCCGCGCTTAACGGGTGCCCACGCCTTGGCATAGTCCCACAGTTCCGTCAGGCGCTCGCGAATGCCTTCCCGCTCCGGAATGCGTCTCAAAAAGTCGAACGTCACCGCGTTTTGCGCCTCTACCCACGCCTTCGTCTCCTCCGCATCGGGATCTTCGAGCCACCGGTACGGGTCGGCGACGAACGTGCCATGAAAATCGTCGACCTGATCGACGCTCCTTGTTTCAGGATAAATGCACCTGGTCATTCTCCCCTCTCCTGCCTGACGAGACGCCTCACCCTGCGTACCACCTTGTCAGGACGTGCGTAGCGGCCCCACAGATAGGCTGCCTGTCGCCTGGCAGCATTGGCTGGCGTGCGCCGTTGGCTCTCCTTCAATGCCCACTGCAGAAACTCGGGGTCCTGCCCCTTCACCTTGATGTCCCACGGATTGCGCCGGTATTGATCGTGGCTCGTGATCAGGCTCAGCCCATTCTCGACGCAATAATCATACAGGTCGCTGCCCGGATGTGGAGTATAAAACGCCGGGCTGTACCAGTCGGGATCGATCTCCTTGAGCATCGAGATCGTCTCCATCACCTCTTCTTTCGTCTCTGTCGGAATGCCGAGCATATAATTCGCCCAGATCTTGATGCCGTACTTGCGACACACGCGCGCCGCTGCCAGGTTCTTTTCGCGGTTCGTGCCTTTGCGCAAGAACTTTAATACCCTGTCGCTGCCACTCTCGAACCCGATAAAGTACCCCTTCAGCCCTACCTGGGCCATGCGCGCCACCATGTCCTCGTTCTTGGCAATGATATCAGCGCGGCTCTGGCAAAAGAATGGCTCGTCAAAGCCTTCGGCTTCGTACAGGTCGCAGAACTCGAGCACCCACTCGCGGTTCTCTGTCAGGCAGTCGTCGTGGAACATGAAACTGGCAAAGTGATACCGTTCCCGCAGATCTTTCAGCTCGGCCAGGATGTTGCCCGGGCTGCGCTTGCGCACCTTGCGCCCAAAGATATGCCGCTCTGCCGGTTGGCAAAAGTTGCAGTTGTACTTGCAGCCGCGCCCGGCAAGGATCGTCAAAAAGGGCGCGGGCAGGTCGGGCACAAAGGGCACTTCAGGGGAGTCGAGCGTGTAGCCGTACTTGCGCCACTCCTGGAGGAACAGCTCCCTATCGGGAAACGGGAGCGCGTCGAGATCGGGCATCTCGCCTTCCAGCACGCGCCCTTCCGGCGGCTCGCCGGCCTGCAGCCGCTCCAGCAGCCAGGGGAAGGTCACCTCGCCTTCACGCGTCACAATGTAATCGAAGGCAGGGATCTCGGCCACCTCTTCGACCATGATCGTCGGATGTGGTCCCCCCACGATCACAGGCACGCCGGGCAGCACTTCCTTGACAATGCGCGCTGCCTCTGTCGCAGGGTTGTAATCCACACTCATCATCGTCAGGGCCGTAACGTCGGGACGCCTGCGCTCCAGCTCCTCGCGCAAAGCATCCCACCCCGAGAGAGCGCGCAGATCGATGAGGTCGATGGCAAAACCTTGCGCCTTGGCGGCACTCGACAGGTGCGCCAGGCCATGGCTGACCCAGCCCGCCTCCATACCCTTGCCCAGGCTATCAAACCCATACCCGGCGATTCCCGGATAGATCAGCGTCGTCTTCATTTCAAAATCCGCCTGACTAGGCTGGTGGCTGCCACCGCCGGTGTGCAACGACTGCCGGCTGTAGCTGCCTGCTGTGACAAACGATAGACACACGGCAGCCGGGCAAACGATGCTGCCCGGCTGCCACTACCCGGCAGAGCTACTTCCTGCGCTGCCAGCGCGTCTTTTTGAGCATCTTGCGGTGCTTGTGCTTGGCCATTCTTTTCTTACGCCATTTGCGTACGGTCCCCATCTCACTCACCCCCCTTCTGGCCGGCCATGCGAATTGAAGCCTATATTAGCGCGAAATGGGCACCGCGTCCAATTTGAACAGGGCTGTTGCACTGCCCACTACAGAATACCCACGTCGCTGTGGTCACCCAGGAGCACCTTGAGCGCCTTGGGCTTGATCGGCGAGCGGTGGATCTTGGACTTGCGCCCGATCAGGCTATCGGCAATGCGGTAAGGGATGTCAATGATTTCGCTATACTCGAGCACCATACTGTGCTCGATCTCGCTCCCTTCCACCAGCACGTGGTGATAGATCGACGTGAACGGCCCCACGTACGAATTCACAATGCGCGCATCCTCGCCAATGATCGCCGGCCCGCGAATGCGGCTGTTAATGATCTCGGCCCCCTTTTCCACGGTAACCTTGCCGTTGACGTTCGAGTCACGGTCGACGTAACCAACGATCTCCGGCTCGATCTCGTCGAGCACCAGGTCATTGGCCTCCAGCATGTCGCCCGGTGCCCCCGTATCGATCCACCAACCCCGGTGCACGTATGGGTGCACCTCATAGTTCTGATCCACCAGGTACTGGATTGCGTCAGTGATCTCGAGCTCACCGCGCCACGAAGGCGAGATGGCGTTCACTGCTTCCCAGATGTGCGCGTCGAACATATAGATGCCGACGAGCGCCAGGTTGCTCGGCGGTGTGCGCGGCTTTTCCACCAGGCGGATGATGCGCCGGGTATCAGCGTCGAGCTCCGCCACGCCGTACTGGGTCGGATCCTCCACCGGGGTGAGCACGATCTGGCAGTTGTAGCCGCTGCCCTCAAACTCGCCGATCAGGCTAGAGATGCCGCCCTGGATGACATTATCGCCCAGGAACATCACAAAGCGCTCGTCCCCCAAAAAGTCGCGGCTCACCTTGACGGCGTGTGCCAACCCCAGTGGCTGATCCTGGTGGATGTAGCTGATGCCCACACCCCACCGCCGTCCTGTGCCCACTGCTTCCTGGATCTCGGGGGCTGTATCGCCGACCACGATACCAATCTCGTGGATGCCAGCATCCCGGATCGCCTCAATAACACGAAAGAGCACCGGTTTATTGGCCACGGGTACCAGTTGTTTGGCACTGGTATAAGTAATCGGGTAGAGCCGTGTTCCCTTGCCACCACTTAGAATTAACCCCTTCATATTTCGTTATCTCCTGATCGACCGATTTTATGCTGTGGGAATGCGCCGCAGTGGGTGCGCCGCGATAAAATTTTGCACGCTGGCTGCCAGGTCGCAGATACTGGCAGCCAGCGGCGAATCAGGGGCTCCCAACACGACCGGGCGACTGGTTATCAACGCCTCGGCCGATGCGACCGGGTCACTGGGCAGCATGGCCATCACGGGCTGTCGCAGCGCCTGCTCCAACTGCTGGCGGAGCACCTCCCCCCCTGCGACCGCCTTGTTCACCACCGGCCAGACAGTCAGGCTTCGGCCGGCCAGCTTTTGGATGGCGGCGATGCTGGCTGGCGCTGAGCGCAGCACACCCACCTCTGGCTCCAATACCAGCAGGACGAGACGAGCACCATGAATGAGCACAGGCGCCAACGGGCCGAGGTGAAAAGGCGTATCGATGACAATATAGTCGTGCCATCTGTTCAGGATACGCAGCATGTTGGACACGTCATCCGGCACCGGCGGCGTGACGTGGGCTGGTGGTGCCGGCAGCACCCACAGGCCGCTTTCATGGCGCACGATGCGTCCGGCCACCACGTCAAGGTCCTTTGCATCACCCTCAGCCCACTCCCACATCGGTGGCAAGCCCAACCGGTGCTCGACTTGCCCATTGTGCAGAACCGCGTCGACAATGGCCACCGACTTGGCCTCACTGCCTTGCAGGCAAGCAGCCAGATTTACCGCAACCGTCGTCGCACCTGCCCCTTCAGTGAGTCGCAGTACCACAATCTGGTGGCCTGCGTGCTGGCCGCTTGCCTTCCGGCAGGCCAGCAGTGTCTCGATCAGATCCACCAGATCGCGGCCTTTGTATGGCTTGGATACGTGCGCGTCGGCTCCGGCGCGCAGGGCGATCTGCTTGTCGACGAGCTGGCCCCGCGCCGTCAGGACGATAATCGCCATTTGGCTCGTGCGTGGATCACGGCGCAGGCGGCGGCAGACTTCGTATCCATCCATATTCGGCATCATCACGTCGACGATCGCCACATCAGGCGTCGCACTCCTGGCCTTGGCTAACCCTTCAATGCCCGAGGTTGCCGTTTCTACTTCGAACCCCGCACTTTGTAGTTGCCGGGCAATGATTACTGTGAGCGCTGCTTCGTCGTCGATAATCAGGGCTTTGGGCATCGTCTGCCTCTTTGCCAATCTCTACTCGTTCAGGCACATGCTTTGCAGGCGCGACCGGTTGATCAAAATAGCCTCCCCGGCGAAACTCAAGTCTGGGATGGCCATCGGCTGCGCCACAGCATCGGTGAGAATGATAAAACTATCGAGGTTCGCGGGAGAGAAAGCGCGCAGGTCGAGACGGTGTGGCCCGATGAATCTACCTTCCACCTCGAATCCGTCGAGCGTCACCAATGCCCGGTACTCGTGCGCGCTGAATCGCCCACGATCCGGGCTGCGCGCCTCCCTGGCCGCGACCACCACCAGGCTGAGGTTATCCTTGGAGATGTAGGCCATCGGCGCGTGCGCCATGATCGTTCCGGCGTCGTCGAGGCGTGAGACATAGACGTTGTAGGCCAGCAGATAGGACTGCGAGCGGTCGTTGAGCACGTCACTGAGCGGTTTGACGCCTGTCGAGATCTGACCTGAAATGCGGTGTGTCGCCGTCATAAAGTCGGCCGTGGTCATTTCGCTCGCTTGGCTCACACTCAACTCCTTCCCTCCCGGTCGAGGATTATCAAAATGATACCACTCTTTTCTCCTCTTGGCAAATGGGCGGCAGAGATCAAGAAGATTAGAGCACGGCGCGGGCGACCCGCATCAACGTCGGGGGGTGAAGGAGCATATTAGCATAGCTGGCATTCGCCATCGGGCAGGCACACTCGCGCCCGGCGATACTCTGTCGCAGTTTACCCAGGCTGCCAACCTGTTCGAACCAGATCGGCGCCAGATCATAGCCCGTCTCCCGCAGATTGCCGACAGGCTCCGCACGGATGCAGCACGTCCACACGTCGCCATTCGGGGCAATGTGTCCACTTGCCCACCCCGCCTGGCAGGGAATCACCTGCCGCCCCTGCGCCAACACCTGTTTGGCGAGTTGGTAATAGTGGGCACGAAAAGCCTGGGTAACCCGCGCCAGCCCGCGTGCCGGCGCCCTTCTGGCACGAGCCGACAGCTCGTCGGCCACAGGGGCATACTCTTCGGGGGCCGGTGTGATTTCCCAGCCCACCGTGCCGAGCTCGACCCGCTCTTCCGCTACCTCGGTGATATACGAATCAGGTGCCAGAAACTCTAGCCCGCGCGCGATCTCGGCCATGCGCCCTACATTCAACCGCGACACCACAGTGTGGACGCTGAGCACCAGGTTGGTATGCCTTGGTTGCAGCGCCTTCAGCCCCTGCCACGTCTCCATGGCCCGCCGCCAGTTGCCCGGCACCCCGCGGAGCTCGTCGTGCTCTTCCCCCACGCCGTCGAGCGACAGATTAATACCGATCTGTGAACGAGGTGCCGCAGCGCAGATGCAATCTACCCCGTCGACGATCCGCTGTGTTAGCAGGCCATTGGTGGGAATAGTGATGACGCCCGGCCTGCACATCTCGGCGCCAGCGATCACCATCTCCTCGAGGTCAGCGCGCAAAAACGGCTCCCCCCCGGTAAAAGTTAGGTAGAAAGGGGTGCGTCCCAGGTGCTGAAACACCTGCCGCCACTCGTCCAGCCTCATCTCTTCACCCGCCTTGCGCCACACACCGCATGTCTGGCACCGGCTGTTGCAGCGATAGCTGACGCTGACCACGATACTGAAGGGCAGCAATCGCGGCCGTCCAAAGCGATAGAAACTCCAGTAGAGTGGCAGCCTGGGCACCAGTTCCAACATGGCGCAAATCATACCATCACGGCCCCGATCTGTCAAAGGCAGCCTGGAATGTTGGAAGGCCGGAAGGCCCGCCAAGCTTCCCTTCCACCCTCCCGCCTCCCGCCCTCTACTGCCGTAGAATCTTGTCCGATCCGCCCGGCCTGTGGTATAATAACCGTGATTACCGGTTTCTAGATCACCTACCGAACCGGAGCGAGGGACGAGTGATGAACAAACGGCGCATCCTCGCCGTGTCATTCTTCCTGGCACTGCTGCTCGGCGCCTGCGCACGGCACCAGGAAGCGACACCGGCAGTCGATGCCACCCGCGAATCCACATCTGGCGCGACAGCGGCAGCGAGAGCGACGCCTCTGCCCGGACAAACGCCGGCACCCGTCGGCGGCATGGCCGAGGTGGGCGTCCCCCCCCAGCCCAGCCCTCCTCCCCAGGTTTACGTCGTCCAGTCAGGTGATACACTGAGCGCCATCGCCGCTCGTTTCGGGTGCAGCGTCGACGCCCTGGCCCGCGCCAACACCATGGCCAATCCCAATGCCCTGAGTGTGGGCCAGGTGCTCCAGATACCATCCACAGAGATGGAAACAGGGCCTACACTCCGCCTGCTGCCCAACAGCGAGTTCGTTTACGGCCCTGCCTACGTCTATTTCGATACGACGGCCTTTGTGACGAGCCAGAGTGGCTACCTGGCAGGGTACTATGAAACCGTGAGCGGCGAGACGCTCACCGGTCCCCAGATCGTCGATCTCGTCGCCCACCACTACAGCGTTGGCCCGCGGCTACTTCTGGCCATCATGGAACTGCGCAGTGGATGGGTGACGAACCCTGGCCCAACCACTGGGGCCGCGATGGGCTACACCGGAAGTGGCTGGGATCGCCTCAGCCAGCAGCTTGCGTGGGCTGCCGATGCGCTGAACAAGGGCTACTACGACTGGCGCGGTCGTGGCGTGGAAGCGATCACCTGGCCCGACGGCACCGCCACTCAGTATGCCTCCTCCTTGAACGCTGCCACAGCCGGCATCCAATACTTTTTCTCCCTCGACAACGACAAGGGCGAGTGGCTCCGGCTGGTAGGCGATGGTCCTGACTCTTTCCTGGCCGTTTACCAGCAACTGTTTGGCGAGCCATCATCCCATGCCATCGAGCCCCTCATCCCCGCCACCGTCACCTGCCCCGAGTTGAGCCTGCCCTGGGCCGAGGGCGAGCTCTGGTATTATACCGGCGGCCCACATGGTGCCTGGAGCGACGGCAGTGCCTGGGCCGCGATCGACGCCGTGCCCGACGAAGGATACCTTGGCTGCCAGGCAGCCGCCGCCTGGGCCAGGGCCGCTGCGCCCGGCCTCATCATCTACAGCCACAACGGAGAGGTGATGGTCGATCTCGACGGCGATGGTCACGAGCAAACCGGGTGGGTGCTCTTCTATCTACACGTCGCCACCGACGGCCGGGTCCCGGTTGGCACCCACGTCGACCGCGGAGATCCCATTGGCCACCCCTCCTGCGAAGGCGGATTTTCCCAATCCACTCACCTCCACTTTGCGCGCAAATACAACGGCGAATGGATCGCCGCCGATGGACCGCTCCCGCTCGTGTTGTCGGGCTGGCGCGTCCACGCCGCACACACAGCCTACGAGGGGACCATCACCCGCGGCAGTCAAGAGCGTACCGCGTGC
The DNA here is from genome assembly GCA_016929795.1 of Anaerolineae bacterium. The sequence continues at coordinate 2,636 of JAFGIA010000400.1, read as the reverse complement.
GAGTGTCGCGAGCCCGAATTCAACGGCCTGGTCGGCGAGAGGTAGCCCTGCCTTGCTCGTGACCAGCTTTCGCAACCCCCGTGTCAAGTTCCTCCGCTCGCTGCATATGCGCAAAGTTCGCGAGCGGGAAGGCATCTACCTGATCGAGGGCATTCGTATCGTAGAGGAGGCACTGGAGCGCGGCGCCCCCGTCGATACCCTCATCTATGCCCCCGATCTCCTCGTCAGCGACCGCGCGCGCACCCTCGTCGAGCGCGTCGCCCCTGAACAGCGCCTGGCCCTCGCCGCCGATCTCTTTGCCTCGCTTTCGGGGCGCGATCAGCCCCAGGGCATCGCTGCCACTGTGCGCATCGTCGACCCGCCGCTCGAAACACTGCCCCTTGCCCACGACCTGTTCGTCATCGTCGCCTACCAACTCTCTGATCCAGGCAACCTGGGCTCGATCATCCGCACCGCAGATGCTGCGGGCGCAACCGGTGTGATCGTCGTCGAGCCAGCAGCCGATCTGTACGATCCACAGGCCGTACGTGCCACCATGGGCTCCCTCTTTGCGCTCCCGATCGTGCGCATTGGCCACGAGGCGGCCTTGCCTGCCTGGTACGAGCGCGTGCGTGCCGCCGGCCTCGATCTGGTCGTCGCCGGCACATCAGCCCGGGGCGACAAGGTCTACTACGAGGTCGACTATCGCCCCCCCCTGGTGCTCTTGTTAGGGAGCGAGCGAGAAGGCCTTGGAGAAGAGGCACGGCGCGGCGCCGACGTCCTGGTGCGCCTGCCGATGGTTGGCAGCGCCACCTCCCTCAACGTATCTGCTGCAGCCGCGGCCCTGATCTACGAAGTCGTGCGCCAGCGCGCTGGCGCACAGGATCTCCCATCCACGCCACCTCATTCTCAAAAGTAGGATCAACGCAGGCGTGGATCCAGCGCATCGCGCAACCCGTCCCCGACCAGGTTCCAGCCGACCGAAAAGAGGACAATCGCCAGGCTGACAGGTAGGTAGGTGTACCAATACTCGAACGCGTTACCCGGGGTACCCACGATCCAGCCGCGCGCCGCCGCCAGCATCTGCCCCCAATCGGCCTCGAGCCCTTCCGGCGCAGGCGTGATCAGCCCGACAAAGGCAAACATCGCCAGCAGCACAACCACGACGCCAACGTCCGACGCCGCAAGCACAAACAATCCCTGCCTGGCATTGGGCCACAGGTGGCGCAGCATCATCCGCACGTGTCCCACCCCAGCCGCCCGGGCAGCCTCGATGTACTCCTTTTCCCGCTGCGCCAACAAGTTGCCCCGGATCAGCCGCGCGTACGACATCCAGCCAAAAAGCACCAGGGTCAGCATCAGCACCTCTTCCTCGCGGTAAGGCATGACAAAGGGCGTGGTGCTCCACAACCACTCCACCACCTGGCGGCCCAGTATCACGATCATCACCATCCCCGCGGCCATGATCGGGAAGGCGAGAAACGCATCCGTGATACGCATCAACAGCGCATCCACCCACCCGCCAAAGTAGCCGGCAAGCAGTCCAACCACCACGCCGATAATCAGCCTGCCGGCCGTCACCATCAGGCCCGCCTGAAAAGCGAGGCGCGTACCCCAGACCACTCCATAAAAAATATCATACTGTCTGGCCATCAGGCCCAGCGGGTAAGCGCCGCCCGGTGCCTTGGGCGTCCTGCTGACACCATGGCTAACCATAAAGTAGGGTGCATCAGGGTTCTCGGTGGGCGAGATCGACGGCGCGGCCAGTGCCACCACCGCGAACGCGACGACGATCAGGCTGCCGGCCATCAACGCCGGGCGGAATAACACTCTTCTGATTCTCATCTGTCCATCCTAAAAGATTCTCACGCGAGGATCGGCCATCGCGTACAGAATATCCGCCAACAGGCTGGCCAGCACGACGGCGATGCAGCTAAAGAGGGCGAATCCAACCGCCACCGGCACGTCCGTTTCCATAATGCCATTGATCGCCCACCGCCCCACTCCGTTGAGGTTGAATAGCACCTCGACAATGACCACGCCGCTGATGAGTAGCGAGGTCACCACCCCGCCGGCCGAGATCACCGGCAGGATCGCGTTGCGCCGTGCGTGGCGGCTCACAACGGTGGCTTCCGGCAGGCCCTTTGCCCGCGCGGTCGTGATAAAGTCATAGTGCATCACGTCGAGCAGCGATGCGCGCATGATGCGTGTCAGCAGCGCCCACACCCCCACAGCCAGGGTTACAGACGGCAGCACCAGGTGGCGCAGCGCGTCGATCAGGATGTCGAGCCGGCCGTTCAGCGCCGCGTCGATCGTGAGCAGGCCCGTGTACATCTGAAACTCGTCCGTGCCCACGATCCGGTTGGCCCAGATACTCAGCCTCTCGGGCGGAAACCAGTCGAGCCACGCGTAAAAAACATTCATCATCATCAACGCCAGGATAAAGGGTGGAAAAGCCCACGCCACAAAAGCCGCGGCACGCACTGCGTGATCGGGCAGCCGTCCATTCGATCTCGCCGCCGCAGTCCCCATCAGCACCGACAGGAGAATGGACGGCACACTGGCGTAAAGAACCACCTCAAGGGTAACCGGTGCCCGCTGGCGCAGGCCGTCGAGCACACTCTGGCGCCACGCGGGCGACCACCCCCATTCGTCAG
>JAFGIA010000399.1 GCA_016929795.1 Anaerolineae bacterium | reverse complement strand
GGTGGCTGGACCGCGCCCGAGCCGGCTTCTTTTTCGGGCGAGTATGACGATGTCAACCCCTTCATCCGCCCCGATGGCCAGGCGCTCTACTTCTCGTCCAGGCGCCCGCCAGCAGGGAGCGACACACCGCGGGCGCACTACCAGATCTGGTTCGTCGAGCGCGCTGGCGCCGGCTGGTCCGATCCCTCCGAGCTGGCTCTGCCGCTCGAGTCGGCTGGCGGTGAAATGAGCCCGACACTCACCCGCGATGGAACCCTCTACTACGTGGCTGACTATCCTTCCCTCGACGGGGAAGGGGTCTATCGTGCCCCGCTCGCCGGTGGGGAATACGGGATGCCTGAACGGCTCGATTTTCTCCTCAACACCGGCCAGGTAGTCGAGGTCGAGCCCTTTGTGGCGCCCGACGAAAGCTTTGTGCTCTTTTACTCGGCCGGCCGGCCCGATAACCTGGCGCCCGATGGCCGGGTAGGCGATCTATACATCACCTTTCGCGACAGCCAGGGCCGGTGGAGCGAGCCGCAAAACCTGGGCCGGTCGGTCAATTCGACTGGTGAGGAGAGCACCCCTTCGCTATCCCCGGATGGCAGGTACCTCTTTTTTGCCAGCAATCGCAGCGCCGGCAGCCGGCTGCCAGACATCTATTGGGTGGACGCCGCGTTCCTGCCGGCGCCCTGAATCGCCCTACAACAATCCCTCGCCGGGGCGACTATTTCTTTTCCGCGAGATAGACGAAAAACCCCGCGCGCCTCAGCGCGCGCAGCGTCAGCGCCCCGAGCAGCCCGCCCAGCGCGCCAAAGACGACATAGCCGAGGGCGGCGCGCAGCAGGCCGAGGGCCACGAACCCCACCGGAGCCCCGGTAGCGACACCCAGCCCCCACTTGACCAGGAATTTGCACGTGTGCCCCAGCGTCGCCGCCACCGTGGCGATGACCAGGTTCTCCGGCTTGTTGCCCATCAACAAGAGCGCCAGGTCGGTGCCCACGCCCACCGCCGTGTAGGAGAGGAGTGTGTTCAGCGCGCCAAAGTCCCCCATGCCGAGAAAAGCGGCCAGGATGCCCGACGTCAGGCCGATCAGGCTCGCCGCCCCTGCCTTGTGCACCACCCCCGCCCCGACGATCACGATCGCCATCCAAAAGATGCCCGAGTGGCCCGAGAGCTGCAGCGGCAGGCGCAGCGCGATCTTGGCCACCACGATCAGCGCCGCCAAGAGCGCCAGCAGGATGAGCTGGAACGTGGAAAAGTAGCGTTCGTGCTCGTTCATGGCCTGCCGACCTCGATCCGGTCGACGTCCTGGATCCACTCGTCGCGCACGTCGAGGCGCTCCAGGGTCGAGACGAGCTTGAGCGTGCCCCGCCCTGCCAGGTCGAACATCACCCAGTTGTTCGTGTCTTCAACCTCGGCCCAGGTGAGGGTGGCGCCCTTGCCCCGCGATGAGCTGCTGACCACGATGGGTGTGTCGGCATCGAGCTGGTCCGCATCCAGGTGGAGCCGCAGCACGTCGCGCAGCATCCACCCTTCCTGCGTCTTGCCCTCTTCGGCATCCACAAAGCTCGCCTGCTCCAGTGTCTCCAGGTCCTGCGGGCTAAAGCTGGCGACCAGCTCCCCGTTCCAATAGATCGGGATCGCCCCTGGAACCAGGGTTGCCTCTCCCTCGACCGCCGCGTTGTTGCGCCGCACCATCTCGATGCCAAATACCGCGCCGATCACCACGAGAAGAATGACGACGGCGATGATGATCCGTGTTGTCTGTGACATAACCCCTCCTTATACCACAATCCTCCGGATTGTGCCATGCGCAACCTGCCACGTTGCGATACAGGCGCGCGTCCAGGTCCCTTTACCGCCACCCCAAGAGCAGGGCAACCACGACGGCCGTCCCCGCCAGCAGCGCCCAGTCGAGCCACCCTGTCTTGAGCACCTGGAACGGCTGCCGCCGCGGCGAGTCAAACCCCCGCGCGTAGGCCGCCTCTGTCATCGCCCACGCCCGCCGCGTGGTCAGCACGATCGCCGGCACCGACAGCGCGATCAGGTCGCGCAGCCGCGCTCTGAGCTGCCCCCACGTCGTCGGCGGCGTCCACGCCCCACGCGCCTGCTGCGCCTCGCGGATCGCCCGCCACTCGTCGTCGAGCAGGCCCACGCTCTGAAATGCGACGCTCAGGCTGAACGCATAGCGGTAGGGCACCCGTATCCACTCGAGCGCCAGCCGCAGCTCGCCTGGCGTTGTCGTCGAGAAAAAGAGCGCAAAGGCCCCGGCCAGCAGCACCAGCCGCAGCGTGATAATCAGCGCCAGGTCGAGCGACACAAAAGCCCAGTCGACCACGAACAGGACGAGCAGCACCCACTTGAGGCGCCACACCTGGCGCGCAGCCTCGGGCAGCAGCCGTGCCCACGCCAGCAGCACCACATAGAGCGCCATGAAGGCGGCCAGCTTTTCGAGCGCCAGCATCACGGCCAGCGAGGCACACAGGCTGAGCGCCAGCTTGGTGCGTGGATCGGCGCGGCGCAGGGGTGAATCCTCGACCAGCGCCAGGTTGCGCGTGCGGCCCGAGGTCCCCAGGCGGATCACGCGGCCGCCTCCTCTGCCAAGCGGCTGTCATGCCGGGTGGCGCCCCTCGCCACCTGCCCTGCGTGCTCTTTCGACTCGATCCAGTCAGGCACGGATAGCCCGATCCGCGCCCACGCGCGCTCGTCGTGCAGCACCCGGGCAGGTGGGCCATCGGCCACGAATCCATCACCGCTCATCAAGAGCAGGCGATCCGCCTGTGCCGCCAGCGACAGGTCGTGTGTGGTCATGATCACGAGCCGGCCCGTGTCGGCCACTGCCCGCGCCACGCGGATCAACTGCTCCTTGTGCGCCCCATCCTGCCCGAGTGATGGCTCGTCGAGCAGCACCCCGTGGCGCGGCAGGCGCATCAGCACCGTCGCCAGCGCCACGCGCTTTTTTTCACCCTCGCTCAGCAGCAGAGGAGGCACCTCCTCGTACCGCTCCAACCCCAGTGCCGCCAGCAACCACTCGTAGAGCGCGCGGTCGGCATTGGGCACGCGGAAGAGGATCTCGTCGCGCGCGCTGGCGTTAAAGATCTGCAGGTTGGCATTCTGAAAGACCAGGCCCAAATCCGGGCGCCCACCGTCGACCGAGATCTCGCCTTTGTGTTTTTGCAGCCCCGCGAGTGAGCGCAGCAGCGTTGTCTTGCCCACGCCGTTGCGCCCCACGATGGCCACTACCTGCCCGCCCGATGCCTCAAAGTTCAAGCCGGCGAGCACTGCACGCTCGCCGAGGCTCACCGACAGGTCTGATACATCGAGCTGCAGGGGGGATACCGGTGGCAGCGGCGGGCGCCGGCCCCTTTCTGGCAGCACGGCCTGCCCTGTGCCGAGCGGCATCGTGCGCAGCCCCGGCAGCGATTGAAAATACTCGTGCCGGTGCTCGCACACCACTACCGCCGTCCCCTGCTCCGCCAGGCGCCCCAGGTGGGCTACCAGCTCGCCTGCCGCCGTGCCGTCGAGCATCGACAGCGGCTCGTCGAGCACCAGCAGCGGCGGCCGCCGCGCCATGATGGCCGCCAGGGCCAGCTTTTGTTGCTCGCCGCCCGACAACGTCTGTGGCGAGCGGTGGCGTTTGTCGCCCAGGTCAAAGCGCGCCAGCGTTTCTTCCAGGCGCGTCGCCATCTCGGCGCGGGCGAGTCCCAGGTTCTCCAATCCGAAAAGGATCTCGCGCTCTACGGACTGACTTACCCAAAATGACGTATACCTTGTTCCTCTCACTGACGGATTATACGAGGGGAGCGGAATGAGCAAGCAAGCGGCGGCTTGGGCGGTTTGGCGGGCGGCGGACTGGCGGCGGCGGACCTGCTCGCCGGCTTGCGCTTTTCCAGCGCGTTTGCCTTTGCGCTGGCGAAGATGACGTCGGCCTCGGCGCCGCACCCGAGGAAGCCGCGCTGCTGGAGGCGTCCCGCGTCACCCAGTCCCAGGGGGTTGTTCGCACAAACGAGCAGGCAGCAGACCGATCCGATAGCAGGATCGATCTGCTGCCTGTTCGACAAATCAACGCGAGTAAAGACAGATGCACCTGTTGCGCACTGTCTATCTTGTTATTGGAAGACTACCGCTCTGGCCCGCTATCCTGTCGCACAGCCGCCAGGACCTCATCCAGGGGCGGCGTGGGCAGGTCTTTGAAGTAGGCGATGCGGCGATAAAGGTCGGCAGCCGCGGTGTGGAATCCACCCGGCGCCCCCGTTGCCTCCAGCGTGGCCGCGATCTCGTCCATTTCACCCGCAAAGCGCCAGGCTTTGGCCGTTACCCCCTGCGCCCGCCCTTCCGCCTGGTCGGCAAAATCGGGCCAGTCACGCTCCCACTGCCCGCGCAGTTCGGGCCAGACGCCCAGCTCGTCGGCCGCGGCGAGGATGGCGCACAGCAGTGCCGTGCTGCCCTTGGTCCAGGCGGCGTAGCACATCTTGAGCGCCGAGGCGCGGCCGATCTCGGTGCCGATGATCTGGGTCTCGAGCGACCCACCCACAAAACAGGAAGCCACCTCTTCGGCCCGCTCGCCCGAGAGGTAGAGCCACGTGGTGTTGGGGTGCCAGGCCGGCGGTCCCACGATGCCGCCATCTATGGCCGAGGCACCACCCCCGGCCACGATCCGGGCGACTTTTACCATGCTTTGCGGAGAGATGGCATTGGCGTCCAGGTACAGGCCCTGGAAACCATGGCCGGCCACCCGAGTCGCCAATTCTTCCGCTGCGTGCGGCGGGCAGACGCTGACCACCACGTCGCAGATCTCGCACAAGCGGGCCATCGTACCGGCATCATGCAGGCCCAGCTGCCTCGCCCGCTCGTGGGTTGCCTCGCTGCGGTCCTCGGACGCCCAATATACCCGGCAGCCGCTCTGCTGTGCCGAAGCGGCCAGCGAGGACCCCATCTGGCCGGGATGCAGGATGCCTACCGCCGGCCTATCCGAATCTGGCTGTTCCAAAAGCCCGCTCCTTTCG
>JAFGIA010000398.1 GCA_016929795.1 Anaerolineae bacterium | reverse complement strand
CCAAAGGCGAGCTTGACGGTCCAGTGGTAGACCCGCCCAATGAGGATGCGGTGCAGGGGATCGGAGCGGCTGATTTTGTAGCCGTTGACCAGGTCGACGTCGTCGCGCCAGGCGTCGTAGAGGCGCGTCAGCTCGCGCGGATCGTACTGGGCGTCGCCGTCGGTATAAAAGATGAGCTCCTTGGTGGCGCTCGAGAAGCCGGTGCGCAGCGCGCCACCGTAGCCCTGGTTCTGTTTGTGGTGGACGACGCGCAGCTCGGGGTAGCGGCCCGCCAGCTCGTCGAGCACGTCTGGCGTGTAATCGGCGCTGCCGTCGTCGACGACGATGACTTCATAGTCGTCACTGATGTCGCGCAGCGTCATCAGCGCGGTGAGGACCATGCTTGGGATGGTCCCGCCGTCGTTGTAGGCGGGGAAAAACGCGGAAATGCTGGGTCGCGTCACGCTCGTCTCGCTGCCTCCCTGGCCCGGGTCTGTTATGCCACACCTGGCCCCTCAGGATGGGCATTATAGCATCGCTGGCGAGGGGCGTCAAGGCCAGAAAGGGGAGCAGCAATCCAGCCGCCGCCTTGGCTTTGACCCGTCCGATCTACCCGGCGAATCCACCTTGCAGGGCAAACAAGAGGCCGTTTCCGCCTCATCCCGCGGCAAGCATCACTTTTGACAGAGCAAGGGAGGGCAGCTATAATGCCAGACGCGCTCCGCGGTTTTCGAGAGGAAAACGCAGTTCTTGCCACAGATCGAGGTGCAAAGATGATTTGGATGGAGCAGAGGGTACGGGCCTGGCTGGCTGTCGCCGTGCTGCTCATGTCAGCACTGGCCGCCTGCAGTGGAAATGGAACAGGGAATGGAGGCGACGACGTCGCGACAGGGCTGAAGCCTGCCGCGCTGGCAGCAGGCGAACGGCTATCGGTGGTGGCGACGACCAACATTGTCGGCGATGTGGTATCGCGGGTGGGTGGCGGGCGAATTGATCTGCTCACACTGATGGAGCCAGGCGTCGATCCACACTCCTACGTGCCGACGCCGTCCGATTCGGCTGCGATCCACGATGGTCACGTGGTATTCGCCAATGGTGCAGGGCTCGAAGTGAGCCTGGAGCGCACGCTCAGTGCGGCCGGCGGTGATGCCATTGTGATCCACCTGTCGGAAGGCCTTGACCTGTTGCCGGCGGCGGGCGAGCACGAAGAGGAAGAAGGCGACCACGACCATGGCGACCTGGACCCGCACGTGTGGTTCAGCATCCCTAATGTCATCACCTGGGCTGGCACGGTGGAACAGGTTCTGAGCACACTTGATCCGGCCAACGCCGAACATTATCAGGCCAGTGCGGAAGCGTACCGGCAGGAGCTGCAAGCGCTCGACGAATGGGTTTTCGACCAGGTGGCGCTCATCCCGGAGGAGAACCGGAAATTGGTGACCAATCACCCCGCGTTTGGTTACTTGGCACAGCGTTATGGCCTGGAGCAGGTGGGTGCCCTCTACCCGGTGAACCCAGCGGCAGAGCCATCAGCACGCGACATCGCCGACATCGAGGATACGATCCGCGCCTTTGACGTGCCGGCCGTGTTTACCGAGAGTACGGTCAACCCGCGGCTGGCACAGCAGGTAGCGGATGATACAGGGGTACGACTGGTGTCGCTTTACACTGGCTCGCTGGGCGAGCCAGGCAGCGGGGTCGAGAGCTATGTCGAGATGATGCGTTACGATGTGAACGCGATCGTCGAGGCGCTCCGCTGACCTCAGTCACAGCCCGGTGGCGGCTGCCGATGATCCAAAGTAGCGGCCTCGACGTTGGGCGGCGTGCACGAAAGCCAGGGTTGGCGTGCCAGGTTGGCAGCGCGCAGGCCCATCGAACAGGTGTCGCCGACAGGATCACGGACCAGCACATTCCCTCCTCCAGCCGGGCTAGACAGCAGCCCGATCCACTGCTATAATAAACTCCACAGCACTATTCTAGCAGGCGCGCGTACATCTGTCAACAGTGCTGCGGGAGTGTGTGGCGGGAGTGGCCGGTGCACACCGCCGCGTGCGAGGGAGGGAACCGGATCGATGAAACCGGTGCTGGGAGTGCATAACCTGACCATCTCTTATAACAGCACGCCCGTCCTGCTCGACGTCAGCTTTGAGGTTGAAGCGGGCCAGAGGGTGGCCATCGTCGGCCCGAACGGGGCCGGCAAGAGCACGCTTTTCAAGGCCATCCTGGGGCTGGTACATCGCCAGAGTGGGACGGTCTCGACGAATGACGGAGAAGTGGGCTATGTGACCCAACGATCGGCCGTGGACTGGAGCTTTCCGGTGACGGTGCACGATGTGGTGATGATGGGGCGAGTCGGCAAGATGGGCTGGCTACGCTGGCAGCGGCCGCGCGACCGCGAGATTGTGCAGCGCTCACTGGCCCAGGTGGGGATGTTGGAGTATGCCGCGCGCCAGATCGGCGAGTTGTCGGGTGGGCAGCAGCAGCGGGTGTTCATTGCACGCGCACTGGCGCAAGAGGCAACGATCCTCTTGATGGATGAGCCATTCAGTGGAGTCGATGCCCCCGCACAAGAGGCGATTCTCGAGATTTTGAACGCTCTTCACCAGCAGGGGGTCACGCTGCTGGTATCTACGCACGACTTGAACCTGGCCATGGAGCGCTTTGACAGGCTGGCGCTGCTCAACGGGCGCCTGATCGTCTACGGCCCACCTCGCGAGGTGGTGACGCCCGAGGCACTGACCGAGGCGTATGGCGGGCAGGCGCTGTGGCGCGGGGAGGATTATGCCATGGTGCTCGGCGACATTGACTGCTGCGGCGAGGGGGGGCACAGGCATGACTGATCTGGTGGAGCTATTGCTTCAGCCACTCCGTTACCCATTCATGGTCCGCGGCCTGCTGGCCTCGGTCATGGTTGGCACGCTGTGCGCAGTGGTAGGCAGCTATGTGGTGCTGCGTAGCATGGCCTTTCTGGGCGATGCACTGGCACACGCTATTCTGCCCGGTGTCGCCGTGGCCTACCTGCTCGAAGCCAATCTCCTCCTCGGGGCACTGGTTATGGGACTGGCTACGGCACTCGGAATCGGGTACATCAGCCGGCGCGGGCAGGTGAAAGAAGATACGGCGATCGGCGTCATCTTTGCCGCCAGTCTGGCACTGGGCGTCGCCATCCTGTCGACTGTGCAGAACTATAGTGTGGACCTGACCCACATTCTGTTTGGCAATGTGCTCGGCGTGTCGGACGTCGACCTGTGGATGACGGCCGGCCTCGGTGTGTTGGTGCTGCTGGCTGTGTTTCTGCTGTACAAAGAGCTGCTGGTCATTTCGTTCGATCCGGTGCTTGCCGCCACGCTGCGCCTGCCCCTGACGGCGCTGCAGTACCTGCTGTTGGTGCTCATCGCACTCACGATCGTCATCTCGCTCCAGACGGTGGGGGCGGCGCTGATGGTGGCGATGCTGGTTACCCCGGCTGCCACAGCTTACCTGCTCACACGCCGGCTGTGGCAGATGATGATGGTGGGGGCAATCGCCGGAGTCATCTCGTCTGTGGGCGGGCTCTACCTGTCGTTCTATGCCAACGTCGCTTCGGGGGCTGCCGTTGTACTCGTCGCGACCGTCTTGTTCATCGTCGCCTTTCTTTTTGCACCGGCGCGTGGCGTGGTGTGGCTGCGCCTGCACACGCGGGGCAAACCGACAGGGCTGGAACCGGGCTGAGAGGAGAAGCATCATGGAGGTTGAGGCCAAGCTACGCGTTCCAGATGAGGAGACGTTTCAGCGTTTGCTGGAGATCAACTCGCTGGCAGGGCTGCCCCTGTGGCCGGTGCCGCCTGTCGACGTCCGTGATTGCTATTTCGACACCGCCGACGGGGATCTGTGGGCAGCAGGCGTGGCCTGCCGCGTGAGAACAGAAGGTAGCCGTTCCTTCGGGACGATCAAGGGCCTGGGTGATGCGGAAGGGGCAATTCATCGCCGGATCGAGTACGAGGTGGAGCTAGAGCAGGCATTCTCCCCGACTCGTTGGCCCGCCAGTGAGGCGCAAGCGCTGGTCGAAAGCCTCAGCCGTGGCAAGCCGCTTCACCCCCTTTTCCATTTGAAACAGGAGCGCCACCGCCGGGTGGCACGCGAAACGAGCCCAGCGACAGGCAGGGCTGTCGCCGAACTCAGCCTCGACCGGGTAGAGGTGTGTGAGGGTGAGACGACGATCGATCGCTACCTCGAGGTGGAAGCCGAGCTGCTGCCGGATGGCTCTGTGGAGGAGCTGGATCGCCTGGTGAGGCACCTGGCAGATGAGTGGGCGTTGAACCCAGAGCCACGCTCCAAGTTCGAGCGGGCACTGGCTCTGTTCCATCCATGGTGGGTAGAGAGGGAGGGAGTGTCGACGCGCGGGGGTGCAGCCGCGCCCTTCCCCACACGCGCAGCGACAGCAGCACGGGCCGAGATCGAGCTCGACGACCTGATGAGCGAGGCCGGGCGCAAGACAATGCGCCAACAGTTTCAAAAGATGCTCGCGAACGAGCCAGGCACACGCCTGGGCGAGGACCCGGAAGCCCTGCACGATATGCGCGTGGCAACACGGCGGATGCGTGCTGCATTTCGTGTATTTGGAGACTATTACGAGCAGAACGAAATCGAGGGTTACAAGCGAGGATTGAGAGACACGGGGCGTGCGCTCGGTCCCGTGCGTGACCTGGACGTGTTCATAGAAAAGGTGCAGGCGTACCTCGAGACTATGGGACCCGACGCGCAAGGCAGCCTCGACAGACTGTTGTTGACGCTGGCACGGAAGCGCGAAGCGGCGCGCACAGGTATGCTCGCCTACCTTGACGGCGCCCCGTATGCACGCTTTAAGGAAGAGTTTGGGCTTTTCTGCGAGACGGAAGGAATGGACAGCCGGCCGGTAGCTGCAGACGCCGCGGAGATAGCGCCTCACCGGGTTCACGACGTCGCGCCGGTGGTGATTTACAAAAGATTGGCTGTCGTGCGCGCTTACGATGAACGGGTGCGGTCGCACAGTGCTTCGTTGAAGCAGCTACACGCGCTGCGCATCGCGTGCAAGCGGCTGCGCTACACGCTCGAGTTCTTTCAGGCGGTGCTCGGGCCGGACGTCAAAAAGGTGATTCAGGAAATCGTCAAGATGCAGGATCACCTGGGGGCGATCCAGGACGTGGTGGTAGCACGAGAGTTGTTGCAGAAGGTGCTCGTCGAACAAGGTCCAGACCCGGGGATAGAACAATATCTCAATTACCGGGCAGCGGAAATGGGACAACTGCTGGCGACGGTGGGCGAAGCATGGTTAGGGCTGAACAACCCCGAGTTTGACAGGATGGTGGCGCAAACCGTCGCAGGCAGATGAAAAACAAGAAAAGGGAGGAAAGCATGGCAAAAGACAAGGACAAGGACGCCAAGAAGGGGAAAGATAAGGACAAGGGAAAGAAGAAAGCCAAGAAGGGCGAGAAGAAGGGAAAAGACAAAAAGTAAGGCTACGAGCGTAGCAGGTCCAACACCCGCGCAAGGTCCGGCGGGAGGGGCGCTTGGAGATGTATCCGGCTGCCGCTGACAGGATGGCGAAAGCCGAGCTGCTCGGCGTGGAGGAACTGGCGAGCCAGCGGCAAGGGGGTACGGCGGCGCGGGCCGTACACGGGATCACCAACCAGAGGGTGGCCGATCGAGGCCAGGTGCACACGGACCTGGTGGGTGCGCCCTGTGTGCAGCTCGGCGCGCACGAGGCAGTAGTCTCCAGCAGCAGGACCCACCGGGTGAGAGAAGGTCTCGAGGACGTGATATTCGGTCACTGCTTCGCGCCCGCCGTGCACAACGGCCATGCGCTGGCGGTGTGCCGGATCGCGCCCAATCGGCGCCTCGATCCGCGCCCACGAGGGCTGCACCAGCCCATGCACGAGGGCAAGATAGACCTTGTGCACTTTTCTCTCTTTGAACTGGTGCTGCAGTGCGCGGTGTATCTTTTCACTCCTCGACACGAGGATGAGGCCCGAGGTGCCGCGATCGAGGCGATGCACAATGCCCGGGCGGTCGCCGCCAGCCGATGCCAGTTCGGGGTAGCGGGCAAGCAATGCGTTGACCAGGGTGCCGCCCGCATGACCGGGTGATGGGTGTACCACCATGTCGGGCGGCTTGTTGACCACCAGCAGGTGTTCGTCCTCGTACACGACGTCGAGAGGGATTGGCTCTGCCACCAGGCCTGGCTCTTGTGTGGCTGGCACAAAGAGAACGATCTGATCACCGCGTTGCACCTTGTAGCTTGCCTTCACCCGCTCGCCGTTCACCGTCACCTCACCAGTGGCGATGAGGCGCTGTATTTCGGATCGCGACACGTCGCCCAACTGCGCAGCGAGGTATTTGTCGATGCGCCCCTCGGCGTCGTCGACGTGGAGCTCGGCCCGGCCCTCGCTCACGGCTCCCCCCCGTCGTCGTGCTCCATCTCGGCCCCTGCCGCGTCGCGCTGCGCCGCTTTCTGCTCGGCGCGCCATAGAACCCAAGCGAGGATGGTCACGCCGCTCACGATGCACATGTCGGCGACATTCCACACGGGCCAAATCTTGAAATCGACAAAGTCGGTGACAGAGGCATGGGGAAGTGCGGTGAAAAAACCACCCACGCGGTCGCTGATGAGAAGGGTAGTGCGTAACCGGTCGATGACGTTGCCGAGGTCGCCCGCCATGATGAGCACTGAGGCCAATTTCATCAGCCACTGTCCCTTGGGGATGCGGGGGTAGTAGACAAGGATGCCGATGAGAACAAGAAGGTTGACGAGCATAAAGAGCCAGCCCAGGCCTGGGAACTGGCCAAAGGCGACCCCCGTGTTCTGGACGTGGGTGATGGTAAAGAATCTGGCCAGGGCAGGGATTGGCGCCCAGGCTTCGCCCACGGCCAGATTGTTGCGGACCAATACTTTGGTTACCTGGTCGAGGGTGAGCAGGGCGAGCACCGGCCCCCAAAGCAGCGCCCAATCTCCCAGACTAGCAGCGCTCCATTGAGATCTTGGACACCGCTCGTCGTCACGGGAGACGGCGCCGTCCGAAGGGACAGGCGCGAGCGCTGCTTCTGCCAGCAGATCGGGATCCTCAAAATGACGGGAGGTCAATGTACTTGTGCTGTTATGACTTTTTCTGTCGCTGCTGGCAGCGCAGACAGAGGGTAACGTAGGGCAGTGCCTGGAGGCGCGCAGGATCAATGTCCTTTCCACATCCTTTGCACACACCATACGTCCCCCGGTCGAACTGGGCCAGTGCGTCCCTGATCTGGATCAGGAGTTGCTCGGTATTCTGGCGCAGTGCCAGGTCCTTGGCCTGCTCGTAGGCCTCGCTGGCATCGTCTGCCATATGGTTGCCATAGCCCAGGCTGGGTGTTGCCCCTGCTTCGATCTGGGCCATCGTGGCCTCCAGGCGCATTCGCTCAGCTTCGAGGAACGACCGGAGTGCCTCTTGACTTGAAACGACCATTCTCCCTCCAAGCACGGAACGGAGCCCGACAGCCCACGCTCCCTTTTAGGGCACCCATTTTACTCCAAGGATGCCAAGTACGCAAGTTATCCACACCTGTGTAATACGCCTAGCGCCTGGCGCGCTGCTCGACGCGAAACCTACGGTGGCACGACGATCGAGCAACGCGCCCTCGCGCCCCTACGCCCGCGCTTTCCCAATGCCAAGGTGCACCTGGTGGCCGCTCAGATCGTCAGAGACGCGACGGTCGGCACGTTCCGGCACGGGGCCGGCAACCAGATCCTCGGCCAGCGTCTCGTCGCGGATGTAGCCGGCCCACTCGTCGACCACCCTCGCCAATTCCGCGCCTGTGTCGTAATACACGACGATCCTGTCGTCGAGCTGATAGTCTGCCTCCTTGCGCAAGGTCTGGATACGACGCACGAGGTCACGCGCCAGCCCCTCGCGTGCCAGCTCGGGTGTGATCTCGACGTCGACGGCCACGACGATGCCCTTTTCCTCGGCCATGGCAAACCCTTCGCGACCATGGGTGCGCACCTCGACCTCTTCGGGCAGCAGATCGACAGGGGACTGGCCATCGCCCACGTCGACAGGGACGGGCAGGCCCGCCTGGAAGCGGCGCGCCATCGCGCCGGCATCGCCCCCGGCAACGGCGCGCCGGATGAGCGGGAAGCGGCGGCCATGCTTGGGGCCCAGGATGTTGGGCAGGAGGCCGATCTCGTATTCGACCAGGTCCGCCTCGCGCTCGACGAACTCGATCTCGCGCACGTTCAACTCGTCGGCTATGAGGGAGGCCAGGTCAGTGCCCAGCTCCTGCTCACCCGCTGTGTAGACCAGAGCGCGCGCCAGCGGCTGGCGCAGCTTGACGTTCGACGCGCTGCGCGCCGCGCGGCCGAGTGAAGCAACCTGCATGGCCAGGGCCATTGTGTCGAGCAGATCAGTATCGATCAGCGACGCATCCGCCTGGGGCCAGGCACAGTGGTGGACGCTCTCGCACGCATCATCAGCAACGGAGCGGACAAGGTTCTGATACATAACCTCGGTGACAAAGGGGACAAGGGGCGCCAATAGCTTGCTGAGCGTGACGAGCACGTGGTGGAGGGTGCGATAGGCAGCGTCCTTGTCCGCATCATGCTCACTCTTCCAGAAGCGGCGCCGGCTGCGGCGCACGTACCAGTTGGTCAGGTCGTCGAGCAGTGGCTCGACAGCCAGCGTCGCAGCGTACGGATCATACTCTTCCATGGCCTCGGTAACACGGGCGGTGACCTGATTGAGGCGGGCGAGGATCCAGCGATCGAGAGGTGGCAGGTTATCAGATAGGTCAACCGGTAGAGCAGTGGCTGCAGGCTGCCAGCCATCCAGATTGGCATAGGTGACAAAGAAGGAGTAGACGTTCCAGAGCGGCAGGAGGAAGCGACGGCGCGTCTCGTCGGCGCGGTGGTAGCCAAAGATGAGGTTGGTCTCGGGCTTGTGGGCAGAGTACATCCAGCGCATCACGTCGACGCCCATGGTATCGGCGGCGTCGTTGAATTCGATCGAGTTGCCCCAGCTCTTGTGCATGGCGCGCCCATCCTCGGCAAAGAGGGTGGCATAGGTCTGGACGACCTGGAAGGGCGCCCTGCGTTCCATGATGGTGCTCATGGCAAGCATGCTGTAGAACCAGTTGCGGAACTGTCCAGGGAAGCTCTCGGTGATCAGGTCGGCAGGGAACCACTTTTCCCAGTACGCGCGGTCGGTGCGGTACTGAAGCGTGGAATAGGCGACGATGCCTGCGTCGAGCCAAGGGTTGCCCACGTCGGGGATACGGCTGACAAGGGCACCACACTGCTCACACCGGATCTTGACGGCGTCGACGTAGGGCCGGTGAGGCGGGCGTCCCTCGAACAGTTCCCACCCCTCGACGGCGCGCTCGCGCAGCTCGTGTTCGCTGCCGACGACGTCGAACCAGCCGCACTCGGTGCACTCCCAGATCGGCAGGGCGAGGCCCCAATAGCGCTTTTTCGAGATCATCCAGTCGTGCATGTTGCGGAGCCAGTCCATCTCGCGCTCGAATCCAAAGTCGGGGATCCAGCGTGTCTCCTGGACTGAGTCCATGATCTGGTAGCGCAGATTCGCGTCCTTTTCCGCTTCTGTCACCTCTGCGTACGGCTTGTCGAGCTGCTCCCCCATAAAGATGAACCACTCGTCGACGAGGCGAAAGACGAGCTCCTGTTGACAACGCCAGCAGACAGGGTAGCGGTGCGTATAATCCTCGACACGGTAGAGCAGGCCCTTTTCCTCCAGGTTCTGAAAGATGGGCCGGGCCGTCTCGTGCACGTTCGTGCCGGTGAGCCAGTCGAACCCGGCCTTGAAGATGCCATCCTCGCTCAGCGGCGCGATGACAGGCAGGCGGTGCTCTTGCCCCAGGCGATAGTCCTCGGCACCGGCACCGGGTGCGATGTGTACGATGCCTGTGCCCTCTGCCTCGCCGACTTCCGCCCAAAGGATGACGCGGTGGGCGGCCGGCGCACCGGCCTCTCGCTGGGCTGGCAGCTCGTCGAATGGCCCCTCGTAGGTCCATCCTTCCAGCTCGGCGCCCGGCTTGCGGTCGAGTAGTTGGAATTGGCCGCGCACGGCGTTGTCGATCGCGCCCTGGCTGAGCCAGAAGCGGTGACCGCGGTTTTCGACGAGGAGATAGGGCAGATCGGGGTGGACGGCCGCGGCGACGTTGCTCGTCAAGGTCCAGGGCGTCGTCGTCCACACGAGCAGGTCCTCCCCAGGTCGCTCGCGCAGCGGGAAGCGAAGAAAGACGCTCGGGTGGGTCAGCTCCTGGTAGCCCTCGGTGACGATCTCGTGCTGGCTGATGCCCGTGCCACAGCGCGTGCACCAGGGCATGACGTCGGTGCCCTTGTAGATCCAGCCGCGGTCGTGGCACTTTTTCAGGGCGGTCCAGATGTTATAGTTATTCTCGTGGCTAAAGGTAAAGTAGCTGCCGCCCAGCTCTGGCAGGCCGAGGCGCCCGACGATCATCTCGACGGTGTCGGTGACGGGACCGTCCCGGCCCTCCACGGTGATCACCTGCGCCGGGTCCTCGGCCATCAAGCGCTTTAGTTCGCGCAAAAAGCCGGTGTCGTTCCAGTCCATCCAGTAGCCGAGGCGGACCGACTGGTGTGTCTGCACGGCTGCATACTCGAGGACGCGCTGCTTGCACAGATTCACAAAGCGGGCAAGGCCATGCGTCTCGATGTCGCGCTTGGTGCGAAAGCCCATCTCTTTTTCGACCTCGACCTCGACCCACAGGCCCTGGCAGTCAAAGCCGTTCTGCCAGCGCTGGTCGTAGCCTTGCATTGCCTTGAAGCGCTGAAAGATGTCCTTGTAGGTGCGCCCCCAGGCGTGATGCACGCCCATCGGGTTGTTGGCCGTGATCGGGCCGTCGATAAAGGAAAAGGTCTGGTGGCCCTGGTTCTTTTCGTTCAGCTTGCGGAACGCATCTGTGCGCTCCCAAAAAGCGAGCACCTCATGCTCCTGTTCGATCAAGTCTACCTGGTTTGGAACCGGCTTGAACATTTATTCCTCCGCATCCAGCTCGATATAGATCCTTTTGTTAATGGCGCCCTTGCTTTTATAATCCACGACCCGCACCCGGCCGACCTCGCTCGTGTTTGACACGTGCGTGCCGCCGTCGGCCTGCAGGTCGAGGCCTACAATCTCCACGGTGCGCACTGCCTCGATCTGCGGTGGCAGCAGGTTGATCTTGGTACGAATCAGGTCCGGAATCTGGAACGCCTCTTCACGCGGCAGGATCTGGACGCGTACCGGGTGTGACTTGGCTATCTCGTCGTTGACACTGGCCTCGATCTTGGATACGAGATCTTTGTGCATCGTCTCGAACTCGAAATCCATGCGGCCCTGGAGCGGCTCCATGTTGCCGCCAGTGACCGACGCGCCATAGTCGCGCCACACGACGCCGCACAGCACGTGGAGCGCGGTGTGGGTGCGCATCAGGTCGTAGCGGCGGTTCCAGTCGATCTGGCCACGCACGCGGGCGCCCACGGGTGGCAGGTCGCCCTCAAGGGTGTGCCAGACGTCGCCGCCGCTGCGCTTGACCTTGACGACGCGCGACAGCTCGTCGCCCCAGGCCAGGACCCCGGTGTCGTGGGGCTGGCCGCCGCCGCCAGGATAGAATGCCGTGCGGTCGAGCGCCACGGCGCTGCCATCGACGGCTGTCACCACGGCGTCGAATGCTTTCAGATAGCTATCGGTCTGATATAGCTCTTGGGTCATACATCCTCTCCACTCCAGAGGCACACGCCCGTGCCCCCAATAGAAAAACGCCCTCATCCCGTGCAAGGGACGAGAGCGCCCACAAGACACTCCCGCGGTACCACCCTTCTTAGCGATCCCGCTCACTCAGTCAGGTACGGTCGAGGGGACGATCCGATCCTCTCGCGACCGTATCGTCCTCAGACGATACCCGCGCCCCGACTAACGGTGGGCGACTCCGGCCAAATCTACTAACAAGCTATGCTGAAGCACAGCCGTGTTCGGTTGGCAGCTCCGGGAGGATTTTCAGCGGGCTTGGCGTATCCGGCTTGCAGCCCAAGGCCGGACTCTCTGGACGGTCTGCCACGCCTACTCGTTCCCATCATGGCCGTTCGGTATCAGATTGGGAGATATTATAGCACAAAGTGAGGGAGAATGCAAATCGGCAAGTGCAACCGTGCTACTTTTTTGTCTCAGTGCCCCAAGATGCGCACACTTTGTTCCCGCGGGTGCGCTTTGAGCTCGGCGGCGGCAAAGCGGTCGAGCAGGGCGCGGGCGCTGTCGCGGCGGGCGGCCATGCGCTCGTCGCGCGCCTGCCACTGCCCCTGGATCTGGTTGATGACGAGGGCACTGTCGCCGCGCACCTCGATACGAAACTGGGCAGGACGGCGGCCCGCTTCTTCGATGCGGCCGATCAGGTCCTCCAGCGCTTCGATCAGGGTGTCGTACTCTGCCTCGTTGCTGGTGTAGCCGTCGCCAAACTCGACTCGCTCCAGCCGCTCGGCGCCATCCACAACGCGCTGGATGTGGTAGCTGCCGTATCCCCACCCGGGGTTACCCTTGCTGCCACCATCGAAGGTGATTAGATAGTCAGGGGGTTGGGCAGGTGGGCGCCCGGAGCGAGGCGGATCGGCCTGGATGGCGTGGGTGGGGCGCCGCTCGAGCGTACGCGGAAGCTGGCCACGGGCGGCGAGCAGGTCGAACAGGTGCTCTTTTTCCTCGGGGCTCAGGCGGGCAATGGCACCGGCGATGCGCTGTACCTCGTCGCTCACAGAGAGCCTCTACGCCGCACTGGCCATGTTGCTGCCCATCACCTCGTCGTAGACATACTCGAGGTTGGCAACGTGCAGCCGCTGTACCAGGCCGCCGAGGGGAATGCGCGACTTGCCACACACTTCAATGTCGATCTCGCGCAGTGACGAACGGGTCAGCCCTTTCTCGATGGCGGCATGCACCTTGCGCTCAACACAGCGGATATAGTTGATGCTGCTGTCCACAGTGTCGTCGATCTCGCCACGCAGCAGGACTCCGCCATGGCCCTGGACAACGTTTTCGAGGTTCAGGCTCTTGATCTTTTTCAGCGACTTGACCAGTGCCTCGCGATCGCCGCGCACGAGGAGCGGCACGGGGGTCACGACGTCGCCGGCGATCAAGACCTTGTCCTCTACCAGGTGAACCATGATGCCATCCTCAGCGTGGCCCGGTGCGTACATCAGCTCGATCGTCTTGTCGCCGAGGCGCAACAAGAGATCGGTCTCGAACACGAGCTG
>JAFGIA010000397.1 GCA_016929795.1 Anaerolineae bacterium | reverse complement strand
TAGACGGCCAGGATGGCGTACAGGTCTCGCGCCCGCCGCAGCTCCCTGTCGGCCTGGTCGAGCCGCTCCTGCAGCGTCATCCCGCCGGGGATGTCCTGGCTAAACCCGACATCATAGTCGAACTGGCGCACCAAAGTGTCAAAATCTACCTGCTCGTCGTGCGGCGAGATCGATTCGCGAAACTGCCGGTTGCTGCGCAAGAGGCCGCGGGCTTCCTCCTCCATGGTCTTCATGTCTTCGTACGTCAGCGCCCCCGCCAGCGTCAGCCGGGACGGCTCGAAGACCTGGCTGGCCGACGCCTGCCGCCCGCCGAGCGTGTTCGGGTGCCCGCCGTCGATCCAATACGGCGCACTCCGGGCCACGGTCGCGGCCAAATCCCGTGCCAGCAGCTCGCCGCCCGGCAGCGCCACCAGGGCACACACGACGAGCACAACGACCCCACACAGCGGAACAAGTCGTTTCAAACTGGATGGAGACATATTCCCAACTCCTTGGACTCCGTACAAGAGCGGGCCAGACGCCCGGATTCACCCGTTAGTATTTGATAAGATAGTTGAGCACAAGATACGGCTGCATGTTGTTGTGCGGCCCGTCACCACCCGTCGAACCAGTCTGGCCCGTACCCCAATTAGCGCCGGCGATGGGTGCGATGCCCGATCCTAGTGCAACCAGTGTGGAGTGCGAATGTGACGGCATTTCCGCAATCGTCAAAGTGTGCCTTTCCTCTCCACCGCCTTCCCCCAAAGGGCGATTCGTGAGGCCAGAACCCTGGCCGGTACCAATCACCGTGCGACCTCTGAGATCGGGCACCTTGAAAGATCCGGGGTCTCCGCCCCAGCTTCCGATGGCTGCATAGAGGGCTGGATAGTCGTCCACACTGTACTGTGCCCCATCGCACAGCAGCCAGCCGGCCGGGGCAGTAGCTCCGGCATAGGCGACGATGGTGCCGGGCGGCGCGCCGTTGTCGGCTGCCACCGCATTTTCGGCGGCTTGAGCTTCTAGCGCATAAGGCACACTCGCAAAACGCTGGCGCGGAAGCAGCTCGCCGTCGGTGCCCACCTCCACACCGATAAACCGGTCGGCGCCGGAGAACAGGTCTGCCGGCATCGGGTTGGCGGCCCCGTCACCCAGCAGCACGTTGAACCAGCCGTCGGTGACCACCACGCCGGCGTGCTCATCGTTCCACAGCGCACTCGCCACCGGATCGGCGACCGCTGCATAGACGCGGAACGTCAGGTCGTAACTCCCGGTGAGCGGATTGCCCTCGACGTCGCGCAGCATGCCCTGGTAGTTCATGTACAGCGGCGCGGCGTCCGCCTCCGGCGAGAGCGGCTCTTGCGCCGCGAACACCGGCGCGGCGAGGCCGCCCGACAGGCTCGCAGCCGTCGCTGCCTCGCCCTGCAGCAACGACAGCATGCCCAGGCCCGCCAGCAGCACAAAGCAGGCCAATCCAATGATCTCGGCAACTCGTTTCAGACGCGATAGAAACACGGTTGTTCTCCTTTCTCCACGGCACACGGCGGATGCGAAATTCAGAGAGATTCCTTACTTGACAAATCACCGGTATGCGATTATCATGCAATGTGAGTGAGCTGCTTCTTCGGGATTAGTCGTCGATCGGCTCGAAATACCTGCTATCTACCGGTCACTACACTATCCATTGTAACTCATCCGCGTGCAAGATGCGTGCATATATCGTGTCATGGCCGTGCAGCCGTCGTGCCACCGGCGTGCACTTGTCGTGCAAACAAGGAGCCGACACGTGGACACACTGACACTTGCGCTCCTGGGCTCGCCCCAGATCGTCTATCACCGCGCGCCGCTCACCGGCTGGGCGCTGCGCAAGTCCCAGGCCCTGCTCGCCTACGTCGCCGTGACGGGCCGGCCGCACAGTCGCGAGGCGCTCGCCGGCCTGCTCTGGCCCGACTGCACCGAGGCGGATGCCCGGGGGAATCTACGCAAGGTCGTGGCCGAGCTTCGCCGTCGTCTACCCTGCCACGTCGTCGCGACGCGCTCCGAAGTCGCCTTCGACCGGTCGTCTCCCTACTGGCTCGACGTCCAGGCCTTTGAGCGCACCATCCACGACATCGTGGCAGCGCGCAGCGGCGTGACCCAGTCGGGCGCCGTGTCGCTGGCGGAAGCGGTGGCGCTCTACCGCGGTGCGTTCCTGTCGGGTCTGGCAGTGCACCGCGCCCCCGACTTTGAGCAATGGGTGCTGATCGAGCAAGAGCGCCTGCAGCAGCTTTTACTGCAGGCGCTCCATGCCCTGGCCTGCTACCACGCCGCGCAGCAGCCGGCCGTTGCCCTCGAACACCTGGACCACTTGCTGGCCCTCGAGGCGGCGCACGAGGAAGCGCAGCGGCTCAAAATGTGGCTCCTGGCCGCCGGCGGCCAACGGCTCGCTGCCCTTCAGCAGTACACCGCCTGCTGCACCGCCCTGCAAACCCTTGGCGCCGAGCCGGGCACCGGCACGGTGGCTCTGTACGAGCGGATCCGCACGGCTGCCGAGCTGCCCATCTCCCTCCACGCACCCCCGGCACTTCGTCCCACCCCTTGCTGCCTGCCGGCACCCCTGCTCCCTCTCGTCGGGCGCGAGGCCGAGCTGGCCGAGATCCGGACCCGGCTGCGCGATCCCGCCTGCCGCCTGCTCACCCTCGCCGGCCCCGCCGGCTCCGGCAAGACGCACCTTGCAATCGAAGCACTTTCCGATGCAGCCCTCGCACCCGCCGCCGGCGTGTTCTCCCTGAACCTGCCCGGCGCCCAACACGACCCGTTCGTCTATGGTGTCTCTTTCGTGCCGCTGGCATCCGTGCCCGACATCGACGCCCTGGCGGCGGTGTTGGCCCGCATCCTCGACCTATCCCTCGCCGGACAGGCGCTTCCCCACCAAGAGATCCTCGCCGCCGCGCGCGGCAGGCGCTCCCTGCTCGTGCTCGACGGCTTTGAGCACCTGCTCGCCGCCGCCGGCCTGATCGTCGACCTCCTCGAAGCCGCACCCACCCTCAAGATCCTCGTCACCTCGCGCGCCAGGCTCGACGTAGAGGGCGAGCACCTCCTCGCCATCCAGGGCTTGCCCTGTCCCGAGCACGTGCCAGCAAGGGGCGAGGCGCTTGCCCCCTTTCCCGCCATCCGCCTCTTTGTCGCCGGCGCGCGGCAGATCCAGCCCCGATTCGAAGGGACAGGCGCCGAGCTGCTCGACGTGGCCCGCATCTGCCACTACGTAGGCGGGCTGCCGCTCGCCATCCTCCTCGCCGCGAGCTGGATCGGGATACTCACCCCGGCCGACATCGCCGCCGAGCTCCAGGCCGGCGGCAGCCGCGGGCTGGACCTTTTGCAGAGGGACGATGGGAGGCTGCCCGCCCGGCGGCGCAGCATGCGCGCCGTGTATGACCGTTCGTGGGAGCTGCTGTCAGCGCGCGAGCGGCAAGTGCTTGCCGGCCTGTCGGCCCTGGCTGCTGGCTTTACCGCCGGGGATGCCCACCAGGCGGCCGGTGCTTCCCTGCGCGAGCTGCGCGCCCTTGTGAACTGGTCGCTGCTCCGTCGAGAGGCGACCGGTCGATACGTGATGGACGAGATGCTGTGCCACTACGTCGCCGAACAATCCATCCAGAGCCTATCCGCGATTCCCTACCGACACGCCTCTGAGGACTCGAGGAGTTGCGATATCGCGGAGCAACCGATCAAAGTATGTGTGACATACTTTTAAAATGCAAAGGGAGACGTGGATGAAGAAAACACTCGTGGCAATCGTCGTCTTGGCTTCTCTGTTGGTACCCCTGGCGAGATGGACGGGCGCTCAGGCGCCGGCCGCCGGCCCGGACGAGATCGTGCCCATCAACGGCACGGCCTACTGGGCCACCACGCCCACCGGCCCTGACTTTTCGGGCGTGAACCTCATCCCCTTCCCGGCGCAGAATCCGGCGCGCGCCACCTGGGAGGCAACTCTGGAGCAGAACGAGGCGTACCTGGTTCCTCCCGAGGCGCTGCCAGAGAATATCCAGGTCAGCCACAGCGGCACCTTCACCTACGCCAGCCACCCCCTCAACGATTTCAGTGAAGTGATGGTCTACCTCGATCCCACCGATCCAGACCACCTGCTGGGCGCCTCCAAGTTCTTCTATTACCCCGCGGGCTATGACTTTTACACCGGCGTGTTCGAGTCGTATGACGGCGGCTTGACCTGGACCCAATTCCAGCCCGCCGGTGTCGAGGTCTACAGCCTGACCTCCGACCCCGTGACGACCTTTGACCACGCGGGCAACGGCTACTTTACCTTGCTGACCCGCACGCCGACCGGCCTGGACATGCTCAAAAAGCCGGTCGGCGGCAACTGGCAGATGCCCGTCATCGTCGATCGCACCACGTCCACCGACAAGCAGTGGATCATGGGCGACCAGGACCCCCAGGGCGCCAGCCCCTACGCCGGCAACCTCTACATGAGCTGGACCAGCTTTGGCGGGCCGGTCACAGGCATCGTCTTCTCCCGCTCTACCGATTCCAATCTGACGTGGAGCGTGCCGATCGGGTTAGCCGGGGGCGACATCCAGGGCTCCATCGTCGGCACCGCGCCCGACGGCACCGTGTACGTCGTCTACGGCCGGAACATCTTTTACGGGCCCACGGCGGGCACGATGGAGTTTGTCAAGTCGACCAACGGCGGCAGTTCGTTTACCCCTCCGGCCGTGGCAGCCAACATGACGGCCATCCCCTACTACCTGCCGAACCCCTTCGGCGGGAACAACTTTCGCTCACCGGCCAGCCTGCCCGCCTTTGCC
>JAFGIA010000396.1 GCA_016929795.1 Anaerolineae bacterium | reverse complement strand
CTTTCCAGAGTGCCTGGCGATCTTGCTCTGACTTGAGCGATGGGTAGGTGTGATAGATCGCTCCCTGCGGCTCTCGATAGTCGTCGGTCGTAAAGCTCATATAGTGCACCAGCGTCTCACCGTAGACCGGCAGGCCCTTGGCTCGACCCTCGGCGATCGCGGCGACACCCTCGGCAGCGCTCACGTGTACCATGTATATGGCTGCCCCCACACGCTCTGCAAGATCGATGACCCGCCGGAAAGAGATGGCCTCGGAGAGCTGATTGTGGGCGAGGTAGATGTTCTCATAGCCCCAGCGTCCCTCGTGTTTCAGCCGCTTGTACTGGAACATGACAATGTCGTCGTCCTCGCCGTGTACGGCCAGGATGCCACCATGCCGGGACGTCTGCTCCAGGATCGCCCAGATGTAGCCCAGGTCGGTCTTTTGCGGCGGCCGGCTGGGTGTCGTGTTGGTCATCCAAACCTTGAAGCTGGGATAACCGGCTGCGATCACCTCGCCGATCTGGTCGATGACTTCGAAGGGTATCTCGCCCTTAAAGGTGACGTGATACCCATAGTCCACATAGCTCTGGCCGGCCCATTCCGCTTCCTTGGCGGCGATGGTGTCGACAAGCGCTTCACCGGGCTTGCGGATGGCAAAGTCCATCAGTGTCGTCGTGCCGCCATAGGCAGCCGCCTGGCTCACCTGGGTAGAGTCCCCGCAGATGATGCCCTCAGCGGCGGCAGTGGGAACAGTCCACGAGGTGTGGCAGTGCGGATCGATCCCGCCGGGCAAGGCGATCTTGCCGGCGAGGTCGATCACCCGCACGCCTTCGGTGGAGAGCGCATGGGGCTCTGCCAGCGCGACGATCTTTTCCTTGTAGATGCCGATATCCCAGTTGCCCACGCCCGCAGGCGTGACAACTGTAGCGCCACGAAGCACAAGGTCTAGCATGTTTTATCCTCCTTCATCCATTCTATAAACCAGTCGAGAACAGCCTGCATGACCACCGCAAAAAGTGGGTCCAGGTATACGTCGTGGTGATAGGCACCGGGCAAGACGACCAGTTTCTTGGGTTCTCCCGCGGCCGTGTAGAGGGCCTGAGCTTCTTCGATGGGTGTGATGTCATCTTCCGCACCGTGCATGATCAGCAGAGGCCGGGGCGAAAACCGGGCGACGAACTGCTCTGGCCGGTATTCGAGGATCTGTTCGGCCGTCTGCAGGGTGGCGTTGGGGGTATGGTAAGGCGGCGAGGGCGGCGCGATCTCTGCAATGATGCGGCGTCGGCCCTCCTTGGCCATGGGGCTGCCGATCACGATCTCGCCGAATCGCACCCGTTCCGAGCAGCCAGTCAGCACACGCTTTGTCCGGTCGGCATCAATACGGCGGAGAAATTCCTTCCACTCCCAGCATTGGCGCAGGCTGCGCAGCCAGCGCGTCCCATCGGCAACGCCACCCACCGTGGCCACGCACCGGACACGGGGATCGATGGCCCCCACGTAGACCGAGTGCGTGCCGCCCCAGCAAAAGCCCAGCAGTCCCAGGCAGCCAGGCTCCACGCTCGGCTGCGCCGCCAGGTAGGTTAGAGCATTTCGTATGTCCTGAACTTGCGCGAGTGGAACGATCTCTTCACTTGGCCCTTCACTTTCGCCGAATCCTCGATAATCAAACGTCAATGCGGCAAAGCCTGCCTGCGCCAACAGCGCACAGATCTCCGGAGAACGATAATGCTCCTTCAGACCCACCGTCCCCTGGGGGATCACGATCCCCGGACAAGGCCCGTTGCCCTCCGGCATGGCGACGATGCCGGCGATCCTGAGTCCATCGCTATAGAAGGTGACACGCTCCAACTCACCCATACCACTCCCTTCACGTGTGATCAACCGGATTGCGCCGCTCGAGCTATGGCAATGTGCTCAGCGACACGCTCGGGCAGGGGCCGTCTTCTCCAGTCGAATTCGGACTCGGCCCTTGTGGAATCCAGAAAGTATGGCAGGCTCAACCGCCCCGTTCCATAGGTATATTCGGCGTCCGGGATGATCTGGTTCACCTGGCTCACCAGCTCATCCAGGCGTACATTATCGCCGCCCGAATTATAGATCGCATGGAGCGGGCTTGGCGCCGTCAGGACGCGCACAAAGAGCTCTGCCGCGTCGTCTACATAGATCAGCGAAGCGCGCGTATCGCAGGCAAACGGCAGGGCAGCCGGCTTGCCGGCGGCCGGATCCGAGACAGACTGGGCCGCCCACATGCCCTGGCCGCGCAGGCGGCCATGTCCAAACACGATGCTGATGCGGACGCCGATGAAGGTCAGTCCGCAGGATTGGCGATAGAGGGCTGCTTCCTGCTCATTGAGAAGCTTGGCCGCGCCGTACAGGCTGGTCGGCGCTGGCATATCCTGCTCGGCGATAGGCCGCTCCCCGTACAGGCTTTGGTCGCCATAGATCGCAATCGAGCTGGCATAGATCACTCGTTCCACATCGAGCAGACGTGCGGCCTCAAAGGCGTTGCTGATGCCCAAGGCATTCACGCGGATCGACGTATGAGCATCCTGATCGGATTCGGAATTCAGGATGTAGGCCATGTCCACGATACGATCCACCCGGTAGGTCTTGATGGCGCTCAGCACGTCCTCGATCCTGCCGACATCACCCTGCAGCAGCGTCACCTTGTCGCGCAGGTGCGCGACCGAGACAGCATCGGGGACAACATCGAGGCTGACCACGCCCTCGCCGCCCTCCACCAGCCGGTGAGCGATACGCGCGCCGATAAAACCGGTTCCACCCAGTAT
>JAFGIA010000395.1 GCA_016929795.1 Anaerolineae bacterium | reverse complement strand
TCGGCCAGGGCTGGTGTCTGTGCCCGAGCCTGGGCCAGGCTCTGCGCACCAATGGCCAGGAGGATCTCGCGCGTGCGGCGGTGGGAGACGAGCTCAGCCCTGGGAAAGAGGTAACTGCCATAGATGTGGTCCGCATGGTGATGGGTGAGCACGACATAGCGCACACGTTTTGCCTGGCTCAGGGCAAAGTCGCGGACGCGCACGGTCTCTTGCGGGAAGGGCAAAGTGTCAACGACGATTGCACCCCGAGGTGTAATGATCACTGTGGCGGCGACTTCGGCATAGAGGCCGCTGGTAAAAACGTAAACATCTTCGGTGACTCGTTCCCGGTGCATGGTGTCTCCAAGCTAGTTGACTGTTGTCCAGCATATCACAAAGGCGGCCCGTTGTCAAGGGTAAAACGCGCCTGCCGGGCACGTTTGCTTGACAAATCCACGCGGCACGCATATGCTAAGTGAATCCAGTATCATCTCAATAAAGGGGGGGGAGTTGGGGTGTGTGCGGTGCCCGCACACACCCCAACCCCCGATTATTGAGCAGATAGTGAATCCAGGCTGAAACCGGCGTGCCGCAGGGAGGCACCCGTGGAGGGAAGAGATGGGACAGCAAGGTCAGGACCAGGCCATCTTGCGCGGGCAGGAGTATGTGGATGGACGGCACCTGGACGTGCGACGCCGCACGCACGAGCTGTACACGGTCGACGCGGTCGATTTTGGACGGTGGACGCTGGAACGGATCTCGTGGCGCGGTGACGAGCGCGTGCTCGATGCGGGTTGTGGGCCCGGCGAGCTGCTCGCAGCGATGGCGCGCAAGCGGCCGGGGTGGGGTGCGCTCGTCGGGTTCGATTTCTCGGCGGGCATGATCGCCCAGGCGCGCGCACAGAGGGGTGACCTGGCGGTGGACCTGTTCGTCGCCGACGCGCAGGCTGTGCCGCTGCCCGACGCATCGTTCGACGTGGTGATGGCACGCCACATGCTCTACCACGTGCCCGACATTGACTGCGCGCTCGCGGAGGCAGCGCGCCTGCTGCGGCCCGGGGGACGGATTCTGGTGACGACGAACGGGGCGCGGACGATGGCAGAATACGCGGCGGTGAGGCAGCGGGCTGCCGATCGCTTTCCGGCGGTGAGCGCACCGGGCATGATCACCACTCGCTTCTCGCTGGAGTCGGCGCCGGACTACCTGGTCCCCCACTTTGAGCACCTCGAGACGCATGTGCTCAACGGCACGCTGCGCTTCCCCACGGCGGAGCCCTTTGTGGATTATTTTGCAAGCGCCAGGGCGATGACGATGGCGCCGGACTACACGGAAGAGGAGTGGCAGCAGGTGCTCGCATTCGTGCGTGCTGAGGCCGAGGCGGAGATTGCGCGTGCCGGGCGATTGGACGTGACGAAAATTACGGGGGCCGTGGTCGGCGTGAAAGGGGGCTAGGCGTGCAGGCAGCACGGTGGCGAACCTCGCTCCTGTTGGGGCTCATCCTGGCCGGTGGCGCCGCCCTGCGACTCTATGGACTAGAGTGGGACGGCGGCCACTGGCTGCACCCTGACGAGCGGCAGATCTATTTTCTGGCCCTCGATCTGGGCTGGCCGTCGAGCCTGGGCCAGGCAGTGCGGCCCGACAGCCCTCTGAACCCCGGCTTTTTTGCCTACGGATCGCTGCCAATCTATCTGCTACGCGGCGCGGCAGAGCTGCTGGCTGCGGTCTGGCCTGTGGTGCGCGATCCCGATGCTCTGCACCTCGCCGGCCGGCTGCTGGCGGTGGCATTCGACCTGGGGACGGTGTATCTGACGTACAGGTTGGGGAGCAGGGAGTGGGCAAGTGGGGAATTCGGGAATGGGCGAGAGGGTATGGTCGCAGCAGGGTTGGTGGCGGTGGCGGTGGTGCACGTGCAGGCGGCGCATTTTTACGTTGCAGATGTGATGCTGACATTTTTCGTGATGCTGGCGCTGAATCTGGCTTTCGACGTGGCGGGTGGGGGGGGCAAGCCGGCGCAGGTTGGACTCGGCCTCGCCACGGGCCTGGCTCTCGCCACGAAGGTGAGCGGTGCCCCCCTGCTCCTTCTGCCCATCGTCGCCTACCTGATCCGCGGGCACGACACATCGTCCCCGCCCCAGAAATCGACCAATCGACCAATCTACCAACTTTTCCCCCCGATTGCCCTCACCTTCCTCCTGGCAGGGGCTGCTTTTGTAGTGGTCCAGCCTTATGCTCTCCTCGACTGGGGCACGTTCCTGTCCGACACGGTGCGCGAAGCGCAGATCGGATCGGGCCGGCTGGATGTGCCGTACACGCGGCAATACGCGGGCACGGTGCCCTATCTCTATCCGGCGTGGCAGATGGCGCTGTGGGGCCTGGGGCTGCCGGCTGGTGTGGCCGCGTGGGTGGGGTTTGGCGTGCTGCTGGCGCGCTGGCTGCGGCGGGGGCCAGCGGCCGACTCGCTGCTGCTTGCCTGGGCCGGACCCTACCTTGCGCTGGCAGGGCTGCTCTACGCCAAGCCACTGCGCTACATGCTGCCGTTGGTGCCGGTACTCTGCCTGCTGGCGGCGGGTGAGATGCGGCGGTGGGGGCGCGTGGGGAGAAGGATATTGGGTATTAGGGATTGGGGCTTGGGGATTGGGGCTTGGGGATTGGGGCTTGGGGCTTGGGGATTGGGAGCGGTGGTGGTGGGGTATGCGGTGGTGTTCGTGGGGATGTATGGGGAAGCACACCCGTGGGTCGAGGCGTCGGAGTGGATCTATCGTGAAGTGGAGGCGGGCAGTGTCGTGACTGTGGAGGAGTGGGACACAGCGCTGCCGCTGCCGCTGGAGGTGGATGGGAAAGCGCGGCGGATCGAGGAGTATGACGTGCGCACGCTGAGGCTGTACGATGAGCCGGATGACGCGGCCAAGTGGCGGATGATCGCGGCCGATCTGGCGCAGAGTGAAACCGTTGTGATTGCCAGCCGGCGCCTCTATGGCTCCATTTCGCGTCTGCCAGAGCGCTATCCGGTGGCAGCGAATTATTACAGGCTGCTCTTGGGGGGCAACCTGGGATTTGAACTGGCTGGCGAGTTCACACGCGGCCCGGAGTGGCTCAATCCGCGGGTGCCGCCGCTGTCCGGGGCGGCGCCGTGGGTGTTGGTGCCCGACGAGAGCCTGGTGGTGTACGATCATCCACGGGCACTGGTGTTCCGGAATGTGGCGCGGCTGCCGGCGGATGTGCTATTTGAGCGAGTGACAGGAGGGGAAGAGTGAGATACGGGAAGCAGATTACGACGGTCATCAAGGAGCGGTTTTCGTGCCGCACGTACCTGCCGCGGCCGATCGAGGAGGAGACACGGCAGGCGCTGGAGCAGTTCATCGCCGGGGCAAGGGCTATGCCGTTCGGCACGCCGGCCCGCTTTCTGTTCGTCTCGTCCACCGACGAGAGCAGCCGGGAGCTGAGAGGGCTGGGGACGTATGGGTTCATCCAGGGTGCCCAGGGCTATATTATTGGTGCCGTGGCAGAGGGTGAAAAGGACATGGAAGCATATGGGTGGCTACTGGAGGACATGGTGCTCTATGCCACCGCACTCGGCCTGGGCACTTGCTGGCTGGGCGGCACGTTCACGAGGAGCAGCTTTGCAGCGAGGATCGGCCTGCGGGCAGGGGAAACGATGCCGGCGGTGATCTCGGTCGGGTATATCGCCAAGGAGCGAGGCCTGCGCGATCGGTTGATCGCCGGCGGCGCGGGAGCCCACACCCGGCTGCCGTGGGGGAACCTTTTTTTCGAAGACGAATTTGGCACACCGCTGTCGCAAGAGGGGGCGGGGGTGTATGCCGGTCCGCTGGAGATGGTCCGGCTGGGTCCCTCGGCGTCGAACAAGCAGCCATGGCGGGTGGTGCGCCAGGGACCGGCCTGGCATTTTTACGTGCAACGTACGCCGGGGTATGGTGGTGGGATTGCCGGGCTGTTCACGTCGGGCGACTTGCAGCGTGTGGACATGGGCATCGCCATGGCGCATTTTGAGCTGACGGCGCGGGAGGAGGGACTGGATGGGCAATGGCTGGTTGCGGATCCTGGCCTGGCAGGGCCGGATCGGCACACAGGGTACATAGCGAGCTGGATGGGGGTCAGATTGCCGGGCGGGTAATGCCGATCCAGCGGCGGATCAGGTCGATCTTGAATCGATAGAGACGGCTCTGGGGGCCGGAACGGGTGAGAATGTCACGCGCCTGGAGGTGAATCAAGGCGCTGGTCAACGATTCTTCGTCCATCTCCCAGCCTTTGCGGCACAGTTCCTGGCCGACCTGCATGGGCGTGACTGTGGAATCGGGATCGGGCAAAAGGTCGGTGAGGGCGAGCATGACGCGCTGCTCATCGGGGGTGGCACCTGACCAGATATACTTGAAGTGCGCCTCGCCACGCTCCACGATGCGCTCCAGCACCTGATCGACGCAGGTCACGGTGAGATAGTTGCGCTCCACTTCGTTATGATAGGCGACCATCTCGTGACATACCACCTGCGTAAAGTAAGGATGTCCCGCGGTGACCTGAAAGATGCGATCGACGGCAAGCGGATCGTACTCCATGTTGAATGTGGCTACCGGCTCGGTTACGAGCCGGCGCACCTCGACCTGATCCAGAAAGGTGATACGCTTGTAGGCGGCGATGTTGAAGAGGATGGACCAGTACTCGGCCCCCAACTCCTCCAGCTTGTGCGTGCCGCAGAAGAGAAAGTCGGCCCGTGGCTCGTGTTGCATCAGGTTGCGCAGGAAGGAAAAGATGTCGGGTTCCAGGCGTCCATCTTCGACCCGCATTTGCAGCTCCTCGAACTCGTCAAACATGAGGAGGAGGTTGAAGTGCTGGCTACGGCTGTGATCGAGTGCCGCCACTGCAGCACGCAAAAAGCGGTTGCGAAAGGCAAACTCGGGCGCGGCCTCGTATTCGGCTCGATCGGGCAGGTCGACGAAGATGTCGCGGCATTCGAGGGTGTAGGCAATGTCGTCGCTGAGGGCATAGAGAAAGTCGGCGATACCGCGCGCTGCTTTGCCCTGCATGTCGACCAGCACCGCCACGTGCGTATCGGCCAGCACTTCTTGCAGGCGGTAGAGGATTGACGTTTTGCCCGTCCGGCGCTGGCCATGCAGCACGATCACGTTGTTCTGATAAGCGCCGAGCAGATGCTCGCGCACGAAACCAAAGACGTCCTGCCGGCCGACAAACATCTCGCCTGACCGAAGCGGCGTGCCGGTGACGTATGGGATGGGAAAGATGCGCTGGAAGCCTGTGGCATCCTCGCCCGACTCGAGCTCCATGGCGTCGGCAAACTCGACGCGCCGGCCGGTGTCGACGGCGTCGTCGTAGCTCAGCTCCCAAACAAGGCGCAAGCGTCGAGGGCTGTCGGGGACGATCCAGAACTCGAGCTCGCGGCTCTCCTGGGGGGCCAGAATGTCCACCGTTTGCTCTCCACCATCGACGATGCGATAACCATCTCCGCCTGCCACACGCAGGCGCACGTTCTGTGCGACGTTGAGCCCCTGATTCTGGACGACGATGCACTGGCGCACGCGCGGAGCAAAGGCGGCGGCCCGCATCAGCAGGCTGGCCTGCAGATCGGCTCGGCCTTGCAAATCGCGCGTGGCGGTCAGGATCAGGCCCTGCCAGAAGCTGAGCAGGGTGAGGAGCACCGCGACCTCGGGATAGGTCGTCTCGCACTTGCCACCCAGCTCGGCGTGGCCCTCTGTCTGGCGGCGCAGGTCGAGGAGTGCCGCCTGGGCGCTGTTCAAAAAGATGATCTTGGTGTGCAGGTCATCGACACGCTCGACTTTGTTCAGCTCGTCGAGCACGCGCCCGATGCCCTCACAACTGCGGGCCAGGATGGGCGGAAGAGAAGAGGTGACATGCTGTGGGGGGGGCTGAATGGCACGTACATGGCTCAAGGTCTTGGCCGTCAGGCCCTCTTCGAGCACGCGGTAGAGCTCGCCCACCTCGGCACGCCAGCGCCATCCTTCCTGCTCGGCAAGCGTCTGCCGGATCACGGCCGCAGCGCGCTCCGTCTCCCCCGGCTCTGTGCTTAATACATAATAGGCGGCCACGACGCGCGCAGACGCCTGGTCGCGCACCAAAAAAGAGAGATGCGGCAGGATCCTGATGGCGTTGGGATCGTTGGCGTAGAGGCCATAGATGCGCGGCAAGAGGTTCTGGGGCTCGGCATTCACGGCGCGTGCCACGCGGGCTGCCTGGTCGACCGGGCGGCGAAAGATGAGGGGCAGCGTCAGGCCATAGATCACGGCCTGGGGCGCGAGCCAGATGAGAATGCTGATCAGGATGAAGGCAAAGAGAAGCACCGGCACGGCATAAAAAGCGGGCGCGATGCTCATGGGCGCGTCGACAAAGGAGGACACCTCGGCGAGCGTAGCCGGATCTAGAACAAACTCGGGGGCGGCAATGCCCAATTGGTTCTGCTGAATCGCCACCCAGGCCAGGTAGCGCAACGTGCCCAGGCCCGCATAGACCATTTGCAGTGTGGCCATCAGGACAAAGACAGAGGCGGTGAGGCCGGCGACCATCACGGCGGTAAAGCGCGACAGGTGGCGGCGCGGCGGATCCTTGAGCAGGAGCACGGCCAGCCCGCCGACGCCCAGCACGGTGAGGACGAAGAGGGGCCCAAGGCAGCCGAGCAGTGTGTCGCTAAAGAGCGCGCGGGTGATCAGATCCGAGCTGTCGTTCACAGCAGACTGGAGTCCAGGCCAGTCGACCTTGACCTGGCTCAGAAAGGTGACGGTGATGCTGAGCCACAGCACCCCGCCGCCCAGCGCGCCGGCCGTCAGTCCGGCGCGCCATGCCTCATCCTGCCCGGCAGTCCAGGTGTCACGGGGCTGTGGCCCCTCGAGGTGATCGAGCAAAGAGGTGCGCGGCGTAGAGTGGTGACGGCGGAGCCAGCCGACGACGGCACCCTCGATGGCACCAATCCCGACGCCAATCAGCAAAGTCAGGTCGAGGCGCGTGTGCATGGTCCGTGTGACATTGTTAAAGAAGGTGAGAAAGACTGGATCGGGTGGGTAGGGTGCGGCCATCGTGGGGCGGTATTGCCACAGTTCGCTGCTGGCTGCAAGCGATACCGTTGGTTCGAACAGAAGCGCATAAAACATGACGGCCACGATCAACCCACTGATGGCCCCGGCCTTGGCACCGACGACCACGTCGGTCGCCCCTACGCGCCGGGCAGCGACGCTCCCGATCATGAGCACGACGACCAGGCCAGCGGCGCCATTCACCACGAGAAGGAGCGACGCGACGCGCGCGGGCCGGGATGCGGCCCGCTCCGCCTGTATGTTGGCAGGCACCTGATCTTTGGGCGGCGTCTCGCCGGCAGCAGGCGCCTGATCTTCGAGCAGAACCTCTACCGCCAGAGGGTCGCGCAACGGCCCGCCCATATAGAGACTGAGCATGGGATAGATGGCAACCAGGACAAAGAGGATGCCGATCAGGAATCCGGTAATGACGCTGCGTTTGATCATGGTCACTCTCCGAGGCGGTGTCTCGAGCGCGCGGTGCCGCCCTAGGGCAGCCAGGCTGCCTCTACGGCATCGACCAGCGCGGCACCATCTGGGTAGCGGTCCTCTGGTTTTTTCGCCAGGGCGCGACCCAGCACTCGGTCAAGGTTCGCCGGGAGTCCGGGCGCGCGCAGGTGGATGGGCGGCGGTGTGTCGGCGATGTGTTTGAGGAGCACGGCAACAGGGGTATCGGCCGTGAAGGGCAGATCGCCGGTCAGCATCTCGTAGAGTATGACGGCGAGAGAGTAGAGATCGGCCTGGGGGGTGACGGGGCTGCCGCTTCCCTGCTCCGGGGCCATATAGTCGGGCGTGCCGATGGTCATCCCGGTTCCTGTGAACTGCACTCCTTCCATGATCTTGGCAACGCCGAAATCGGTGAGCACCGGGATAAAGGGGCCGGCGCCTGCCTCAGAAGTTGCGCCGGCGGCGCTGTCGTCATCAGCCCGATCGGCGTGCAAGGCGGTTTCTTCGATACGGAGCATGATGTTGGCGGGCTTGACATCGCGGTGGATGATGTCGCGCTCGTGGGCATAGTCGAGCGCCGCGGCAACCCCGCGCAGGATGGTGAGCACTTCGTCACGCCCCAGGCGTTCTCCCCTGGCGCGCGCCAAGCGGATGCGGGATTTGAGCGTATCGCCGGCGATGTATTCCATCACCATGTAGTGCACCGGCCCTTCCACGCCAAAGTCGTACACCTGGACGATGTTGGTGTGGCGCAGGCGGGCGATGGCCGCGGCTTCGCGCTGAAAACGGGCACGAAACTCTT
Source organism: Anaerolineae bacterium (assembly GCA_016929795.1). Next base: position 1,229 of record JAFGIA010000395.1, on the reverse strand, counting down.
CGTCGGTGGCAAAGTGGGGCGCCAACACTTTGAGCGCCACGTAGCGGTCGAGGAGGGGCTGGTATCCTTTGTACACTTTGGCCATGCCCCCCTGGCCGAGCGCGGCCAGGACGCGGTAGTTGCCCAGCCGCTTGCCCGTCAGATCTGTGGAGGTGGTCGGCTCGACGAGGGTCGACGAATCGGCAGCCGAGTGCTCGTCGCGGCGCTCCTCGACAAAGATGGCAAAGGCATGGCCAAAGGGCGCGTAGCGGTTTCCCTCCTGGCGGATCAGGGCCTTGGTGAGAAGAGCGCGGCGCACGTCTTCGGCTGCGCTGTTGGGCGACAGGAGGGCGTGCTGTTCCTCCAGGTCGAGCTGCGACCAGAGGTAGCGGTAGTGGTCCTCCGCCTCGGCGTTGAAACGGCGAGCAGCACGGTCGTAGGCATCCGGAGGCTGCGGCTGGCCGTGGCCCGGCAGGTCGAAGAGGTGAAAGCCTGCGATCTGCAGGAAGAAGGGGTGCGGGCCGGCCAGCTCGATCGCCAGGTCTATCTCTTCTTCACAAAAGCCGGGATCGCCGTCCCGCTGCGATAACGTGGACAAGAGGGAGCGCGCCTCGTCGTCGGGCATGAGGCCCAACCGCAGCTCGGAAAAGATGTTAAAGAAGGGAGAGGAGAGGGTGCCGGTGTGGTGGTAGGTCAGCTCGTAGAGGCTACGCTTGGAGGCGGTGAGATAGACGATGCCGAGCTCGCCGGCGAGGCTGCGCAGCTCGCCGTAAAAGTCGGGCTCGAAGGCGGGGTTGCGCGCCAGCCCTTCGAACTCGTCGAGGGTGAGGACCAGGTCCAGGCCCTTGTCGCGCACGCGGCGCAGCAACCGGCGCACGGTGGTGAAGCGGAGGCCGCCCTCGTCGAGAAAGCGCTCGACGTGCTCCACGAGGTCACCGGGAGGGAGGGCTGCGGCCAAGCGTTCGAGGAGATCAACCCAAAAGTCCTCACGCTGGGCGGAGGACATGCCCTCGAGGTCGAGGTAGAGAAAGAGGCAGCGCGCCGGGTCGAGGCCGTAGCGCTGCATCGTGGCCGGTTGTGCGGCGGCGGTGAGCAGCGAGCTTTTGCCCAGTTTGCGCTCGCCCACGACGGCGCGGCACTGGCGCGTGATGATGGTGCTATAGAGCCCTTCGATCTCGCGCTCGCGCCCATGAAAAGAAACCGGATCGGTAATCCGCTGCCGGTTAAAGAACGGATTGCGCAGCCGTTTG
>JAFGIA010000394.1 GCA_016929795.1 Anaerolineae bacterium | reverse complement strand
GTCGGCGCCAGCAGCACCACCACGTTGACCTTCCTCTGGACCCCGACCGAGCCTGGAGAATACACAGCCTCGTTCATGCTCCAGGCTGGTGGGCAGGAATATGGGCCGCTATCCGCGAGCGTGAGCGTGCAGAACCACCGGGTCTATCTGCCACTGGTGGTTCGCAACTGGTAAACAAGGAGTAAGCAGCAAAAGGTAGCGAGTAACAAGTGGCTTTACTTGTTACTCGCTACCTTTTTTAATTTCCTACTTTTTTCCAAGGATTTCGACCGCGAGGCGGGCATAGACGCGCGCCGCGTCGACGACGTCGTTCAACCGAATTTGCTCTTCGCGGGTGTGGGCGTACTGCTCCTCGCCAGGGCCAAAGCCGACGGTGGGGATGTTGGCCACGCCGGCGGTGTAGGTGCCGTCTGTCGAAAACCCCCACCGCCCGACGCGCGGGCGGTAGCCCAGCGCCCCGCGCACGCTGCGCACCATGGCTTGCACCAGCGGGTGATCTTCGGGGGTCACCCAGGCCGGGAAGGCGTTGTGCGCCTGGCATGGGTAGCCGGTGTAGCTCGTCGCCTCGTACTCGGTCACCGACACCTCGGCATCGACTTCTTCGGTGTTGATGATGTTCTGGATCTCGGCTACCGCCTTGCGCTCGGTTTCGCCCAGGGTGAGGCGGCGGTCGATGTAGAAGACGCAGCAGTCGGGCAGTGCGTTGCGGCTGGCGGCATAGCTTACGATCTCGGTCACGGCCACGGTGCCCTGGCCCAGAAAGGGATCGGTCGCCAGGCGCGGGGCCAGCAGCTCGATCCCAAAGATGAGGCGTGCGGCGTTGTGGATGGCATTGGTGCCGAGCGACGGCGCGGAGGCGTGGGCTGCCTTGCCCCATACTTTGACCTGCATCTCGATCCTGCCGCGGTGCCCCACCCGCACTTGGAGGTTGCTCGGCTCGCCCAGCACCACAAAGTCGGGCCGGAGGCCTTCCTCTTCCACTAACACCTGCATGGCGAGGCCCTCACAGGGCTCTTCCTGCACCACCCCCACCACGTACAGGTCGCCGCCCAGCTCGACCCCAGCGTCGATGAGCGCTCTGACGCTGTAGACCATCGCCGCCAGCCCGCCCTTCATGTCGCACGCCCCGCGCCCGTAGAGTACCCCGTCGCGGACCGTGCCCTGGTAGGGCGGCACGGGCCAGCGATCGAGCCCGCCTACGTCGACTGTGTCCATGTGCGCGTTAAAGAGGAGCTTGGGGCCGCTCCCGGCCCCGATCCGCCCGATGACGTTGCCGATCCGATCGGTCCACACCTCGTGAAACCCGACACGGCGCATCTCGGCGGCAAGGCGGCCGGCAACAGCGTCCTCCTGGGTGGACAGGCTGGGCAGGCGCACGAGATCCTGCAAGAAACTCGCCATAGCCTCTGCCTGTTGGGCGTCGAAGCGGATGTTCACTGCTGCTCCTCCATCGGTCACGAATCCAGATCCGGGCACAGAGATGGCACCGTTGTGTCATTGTACGCCAACCTGCGGGATGTGTCAAGCGTTGAAAGCGCCGGGATACGCCGGGGTGTGTTTCAATTCCGCCGGTAACTTGCCCACGGCGAGAACGGCCCCGGGGCGTTGATCTGATGAATCTGAAAGGCACCCCCATACGCCGCCCCTATTGCTGCCTTTGCGTGGATGACGCGGAGGTGGTATACTGGCTCGCGTTTGCCCGACCATGGAGGCCGTAGAGAGTATGTTGAGTATGGTTTATTTCGTGGCGGCCTTGCTGGTGGCCTTGTACGGGGTGAATGCCCTGTTCCTGTCGGTCCTCTATCTGCGCCGTGGGGCGCCTGCGGCTGGCTCAGCCGCGGCTGAGCCAGCCGAGCCTGAGGAGTGGCCGGTGGTCACTGTGCAACTGCCGATCTATAATGAACTACACGTCGTCCGTCGCCTGCTGGATGCTGTCGCGCGTCTCGACTATCCACGCGACAGGCTCCAGATCCAGGTTTTGGATGATTCGACCGATGGGACGACACGCCTGGCACGTGCCTGTGTAGCACACCATAGAGCACAGGGGCTCGATGTCGATCTGTTGCACCGCGTCGATCGCGCCGGATTCAAGGCCGGCGCCCTGGCCTATGGGCTGGCGCGCGCCCGCGGCGAGCTGATCGCTGTGCTTGACGCCGATTTTTGTCCTGCTGCCGACTTTTTAAAGCGGACTGTGCCCCACCTGTTAGCCCGGGCCGACCTGGCCTTTGTCCAGGCGCGCTGGAGCTATCTGAACGCCGACTATTCGCTCCTCACGCGGGTGCAGACGATCGCCCTTGACGGTCACTTTGTCGTCGAGCACATTGCGCGCAATCGCCACGGGCTGGTTATGAATTTCAACGGCACCGCCGGTGTGTGGCGCCGCGCGGCCATCGAGGATGCAGGGGGCTGGCACAGTGACACGCTCACCGAGGATGTCGACCTGAGCTTTCGTGCCCAGCTCGCCGGCTGGCACGCCCTCTACCTGCCCGACGTGCCCGTGCCGGCCGAGCTGCCGCCACAGATGGCCGCTTTCAAGCGCCAGCAGGGGCGCTGGGCCACGGGCGCGGCCCAGTGCCTGGTCAAGCTGGCGCCTTTGCTGCTGCATGGCCGGCCTGCGGGCACGCCCGGCACACCTGTGCTGGGGTGGCCCGCGCGGCTGGAGGGCCTGCTCCACCTGGGCGTGTGGGTTGCCCACCCGGTGTCGATCGCTCTTCTCTTTCTCACGCTGCCGATGTTGCTCGGCCAGATCCCGCTCACCCTCAACCTGTCGATCTTTTGGCTGGTGGCGTTGGGGCCACTGGTGGCCTATGCCCTGTCGCAGCGGCACCTGTACACGGATTGGCGGCGGCGTTTGCCCTACGCCTTGGGCCTGGCCCTGGTCGGAACCGGGCTGGCCCTGTCGAACACGATCGCCATCGCCCGCGGGCTGTTTCGCGGCGACAGGGTGTTCCAGCGCACACCCAAGTTCGACGTCATGGCGCGCGGCGACCGGTGGGCCGACAGCCGCTACGCGCTGCCCTTTGAGTGGATCAGTGTGGGCGAGCTGGCACTGGCTATCTTTGCCCTCGCCACTGCGGCTGTGGCGGTTGGGGTGCGCAACTACTATGCCGTCCCCTTCCTGCTGCTCTACGTGGGCGGCTATGGCTACGTGGCGCTGCACGGCCTGCGAGACGCGTGGGTAAGCAAGCAGGCAGGCGAGCGCAGAATGCGCCGCCCCGCACCCGCCAGCAGCCGCATGCGATAAAGAGGGTGTTTCGCCCTGGTGCGCCTTTGTGATATAATGGGGATGGAGATTGTATGGCCGAGATAATGAATTTGCTTCTGATCCGCCACGCGGCCAATGACTGGATCGGCAAAAGGCTTGCCGGGTGGACGCCAGGCGTGCACCTGAATGCGGAGGGGCGCACCCAGGCCCTGGCACTGGCCGAACGCCTGGCTGGCGTGCCGCTGGCAGCCGTTTACAGCAGCCCCCTGGAGCGTGCGTTTGAGACGGCCGAGCCGCTGGCTGCACAGCACGGCCTGGAGATCCAGGTGCGTGAGGCACTGGGCGAGACAGGCTTTGGCGATTGGGTTGGGCGCGAGCTTGAGGAGCTGAGGAAGGAAGCATTGTGGCCGGTCATCCAGGTCTACCCGGGGGGCGCGCGCTTTCCCGGGGGCGAGTCGATGCGCGAGGTGCAGGCGCGGGTCGTCGCCGAGCTCGATACGATCCGCGACAGGCACCAGGGCCAGACGGTGGCTGCGGTCTTGCACGCCGACCCGATCAAGCTGGCCGTCGCTTACTACCTGGGGCTGTCCCTCGACCTCTTTCAGCGGATCGCGATCTCGCCAGCCTCGGTCACGGCGTTTCACTTTACGCGCTTGGGGCCGCACCTCGTCGTGCTGAACAGCACACCTGGCCTGCCTGATTTCGAGATCCAAGAGGCGAAAGAGGAAACAGGGCAGCTAGAGAGCGAGGAGCAGCAAGATGCCGTATGAGGTATTCGATCTTAATCCCGTGGACCGGATCACGGTGGATGCGGTCGGTGCGCCTGGCGAACGGGTGTTTTACATCCAGGCCCGCAAAGGGGCACAGTTGGTGACTGTGGTGTGTGAGAAAGAGCACGTGGCAGCCCTGGCGCTGGCCACAGACCATGTCCTGCTGGCGCTCGCCGAGGGAAACGTCGACGCTGTAGTCGAGCCAGATCCGGCTGTAGGGGCAGACATGAGCCTGGAGTACCCTGTGAACCCGGCTTTTCATGCCGGGCAGGTAAACATGGCCTACGACCAGGTAAGCCAGCGCCTGGTGGTGATCGCCTACGAGCTGCTGCCTGAAGAAGACGCGCGCGAGCCGTCTGTGGCACGCTTTTGGGCGACGCCGGCCCAGATGCGCGCCTTTAGCATTCATGGGCAAACGGTCGTCGCTGCCGGGCGCCCGGTGTGTGCCATGTGTGGTGAGCCGATCGACCCCGAAGGGCATTTCTGTCCGAGAAGGAACGGCCACAGAAGGTGACGGACCGCCCACCAGAGCAGATCGAGGTTGACTCGCCGCGCATCTTGCAGCTTCTCACACGCGGCGAGATCAGCGTCCAAGGCCTCATTCCATGGAGCTCGAACGCCACGATGCTCGTCACGGTCGCCGACGGCGAGCTGTCGACCCTTGCTGTCTACAAGCCCCAGCGTGGCGAGCGCCCGCTGTGGGATTTTGCACGCGGGACGCTCGGTACACGTGAGGTGGCTGCCTACCTGCTGAGCGAGGCGCTGGGCTGGGGACTGGTGCCACCTACCGTGGCGCGTGAAGGGTCTTATGGCATCGGGTCAGTTCAGCTCTTTATCCATGCCCGCGACGACGCGCACTTTTTCACCATTCAGCACGACCCTGCCTACGCCGACGAGCTGCGCCGGTTGGCTGCTTTTGATGTCGTGGTTAACAATGCTGACCGCAAGTCGGGCCACTGCCTGATCGACCACGCAGGCAACCTGTGGGCCATCGACAATGCACTCACTTTCCATGAACAGCCCAAGCTCCGCACCGTGATCTGGGATTTTGCCGGCGAGCGGCTGCCGGCAGATCTTGCCGGCGACCTGGATAGGCTGGAACGGATGCTGCGCGAGGGGGGGGAGGTGAGCAGCGCTCTGGCTCACCTGCTCACAGGCGCCGAGGTGGATGCCATGCGTAAGCGACTCGGCCACCTGGTCGCAGCCGGCTGTTTTCCTGAGCCTGGCCCCGGCCGTCACGTGCCGTGGCCGCTGGTGTAGTGATTGGGAGGTTTACAATGCCTGTAACAGTCATCGTCGGGGCACAGTGGGGCGACGAGGGCAAGGGGCGCATCGTCGACTATGTCGCCGCGGGAGCCGATCTCGTCATCCGCTTCCAGGGTGGCGACAATGCGGGGCACACGGTTGTGAACGAGTACGGGCGTTTTGTCCTGCACCTGATCCCGTGTGGCATCTTTTACCCGCACGTGCGCAATATCCTGGGCGCGGGCACTGTTGTCAACCTGGAGACGGTTGCACTGGAGGGGGATGACCTGGAGGCGAGGGGGATAGACACCGCCAACCTGTGGATTGACCACCGCGCCCATCTGATCTGGCCTTACCATCGCCTGCTCGACGGGGCTGAGGAGGAACGGCGCAAGGCCGAAGGGGGCGGGGTGGGAGAGGAGATGGGCACCACCCGGCGCGGCATCGGCCCTGTCTATGCTGACAAGCACGCTTACAACGGCATCCGCGCCGGCGATCTGCACCACCTGGACCTGCTGCGCCGGCGGATCGATCTGGTGCTCCCCTTCAAGAATCGGGAGTTGAGCTTTTACGGGCTGCGCCAATTCACCTGTGATGACCTGATGGACCTGGCGGCTGGGTGGCGGGTGGCCCACGGTGCGCGTATCGTCGACACGCTTCCCTGGGTGCGTGATGCCGTGCAGGCAGGCGAACGCATTGTGCTCGAAGGGCAGCTCGGCATCGGCCGCGACATCGACTGGGGCATCTATCCCTATACTACCTCTTCCTCGCCCACGGCGGGCGGCGCGTGCGCTGGCGCCGGCATTCCCCCTCGCGCAGTCGACGACGTGCTCGGCGTGGTCAAGGCCTACTCGACGTCGGTGGGCGGCGGGCCGTTTCCCACGGAGCTGTTTGACGAGCAGGGCACCATGCTGCAAGAGATCGGCCGCGAGTTTGGCGCCACCACCGGGCGCCAGCGGCGCTGCGGCTGGTTCGATGGCATGGCCATCGGTTATGCCAGCTACCTGAACGGGTTTACCGGGATCGCCATTACCAAGCTCGACGTGCTCGACCACTTTGACGAGCTCAAGCTGTGCACCGGCTATCGCCTGGGCGACTGGGTGATCGATTACGTACCCGACACAGCCACCCTCGGACAGGTTGAGCCGGTGTACGAGACGTGGCCGGGCTGGCGCACCGACACGAGCGGCTGCCGCACGTGGGACGACCTGCCCCCTGCGGCGCAGGGTTACCTGCGTCGCATTGAAGCGCTGGCCGGCGCCCCGATCCGGTTTGTGTCGGTCGGGCCTGAACGCACCCAGATTGTGGTAGTCAAACAATGAACGTCGTATGAGCGATCCGATCATCGTCGTCCCTTACGATCCTGCCTGGCCCGTGCTTTTCGACGAGCTGGGCGGCAGACTGCGCCTAGTGCTCGGCAACGCCGCCCTGCGCATCGACCACGTAGGGTCGACTTCGGTGCCGGGCCTCGCCGCCAAGCCCGTGATCGACATCCAGATCTCTGTCGCCTCTTTCGAGCCGCTCGATGCCTATCGCCTGCCGCTCGAGGTGGCGGGGTTCGCATGGCGCCCGGACAATCCCGATCTGACCAAGCGTTACTTTCGCGAGATGCCAGGCCGGTGGCGCACGCACGTGCACGTGCAGCGCGCCGGCAGCCTGGGCGAGCAGCTCACCCTCGTGTTTCGGGACTATTTGCGCGCTCACCTCGACGACGCGCGCCACTACGCCGAGCTCAAGTACCGATTGGCTGAAGAGTACCGGGATGACCGTGGGAACTATACCGACTCGAAAGGCCCGTTCATATGGCAGATCTTGCGCAAGGCGACTCGCTGGAGCCAGGATACCGGCTGGCAGCCCGGCCCATCCGACGCTTGACGTCCAGGTACAATCCACGGTATAATGGGGACCTATGAACAGACAGAATCACGTAACTCACACTACGATCCGCGACCTGGGCGACGGCCTGATCCTGCGTCGCGCCACCCCAGAGGATACTGAGGCTCTTGTCACCTTTCATGGTAGGGTGCACACGGAAAATGACGAGTCGGATGCGGAGAATGTGCTCATTGGCGCCTGGGTGCGCGACTTGATGACGCGGCCGCATCCCACCTTTGGCCCTGGCGATTTTACTATCGTCGAGGATACCAAGACAGGTGAGATCGCCTCCTCGCTGTGTCTCATCTCACAGACCTGGTCGTACGACGGCATCGAGTTCGGCGTGGGCCGCCCCGAGCTTGTTGGCACCGCCCCGGCCTATCGCCGCCGCGGCCTGATCCGCGCCCAGATGGAGGTGGTGCACCAGTGGAGTGCGGAGCGGGGCGAGAGGGTGCAGGGGATCACGGGCATTCCCTGGTATTATCGCCAATTTGGCTACGAGATGGCGATGACGCTGGGCGGGGGGCGCGGCGGCTACAAGCCGAATGTGCCCAAGCTGAAAGAGGGCGAGGTGGAGCCATATCGTATCCGAGCCGCGACAGAATCCGACTTGCCCTTCATCGCCGAGGTGTATGCCCAGGGTGTCCGCCGGTGGCCGGTGGCATGTGTGCGCGACCAGGCGCTGTGGCGCGACGAGTTGCTGGGCAAGAGCGAGGAGAATGTCAACCGCCGCGACCTGGCCGTGATCGAGGTGGCCGCGGGCGATGCGGCGGGTGAGCGCGTGGGGTTTATCACGCTCCATCCACGCGTTTGGCACAACCGAATCAGCATCGGCGTGTACGAGCTCAAGCCGGGCGTGTCGTGGCTGGCCGTGACGCCGTCGGCGGTGCGCCACGTCTGGTCGCTCGGCGAGGCGTACGTTGCCGGAAAGCCGGACCAGGAGCTAGAGATGTTTGGCCTGTGGCTGGGCGTCGAGCACCCCGCCTACGAGGTGTTTCGCGAGCGGCTGGCGCGCTTTTTCCAGCCCTACGCCTGGTACCTGCGCGTGCCCGACGTGCCGGGCTTTTTGCTGCACGTGGCCCCGGCCCTCAATGCGCGCCTGGCGGGATCTCCCCTGGCGGGGCACTCGGGAGAGCTCAAGCTCAACTTTTACCAGGCGGGCATGCGCCTCGTTTTTGAAGGGGGGCGGCTGACGGTGGCGGAGCCGTGGGAATCGAAGAACACGGAAGAGGGCGACGCCGGATTTCCCGAGCTGACCTTCCTCCAGCTTCTTTTTCAGCGCCGCTCTATCGCCGAGCTCGACGAGGCATTCGCCGACTGTTGGGTAAGCGGCGACGGCCCGCGCGTCCTGCTCGATGCACTCTTTCCCAAAAACCCGTCCGATGTGTGGCCGGTGTCGTGAGGTAGATATGAATCAAGAGGTATTTGAAGCCACCCGCTGGTCGCTGCACGACCTGCTGCCTGCCACTGAAGGGGCCGAGTTCGACGCGCTGCTCGCCGATCTCGAATCGGAGGTGGCCGCGCTGGAAGCTGCCCGCAGCGGCCTCGCCCCCGATCTGCCTGCGGGCATGTTCGCACAGCTCCTTGCCCGCCTCGAGCGCGTGGCCACGATGGCGGGCCGGCTGCGCGCCTATGGTTTTTTGTGGTTCTCTACCGACACCCAGGACCAGGATGCCCTGGCGTTTCGTGGTCAGGTGGAGCGCCTGCTGGCTGGCATTGCCAACCGCACCCTCTTTTTCAGCCTCTGGTGGAAGGAGTTGGACGACGGGCCGGCGGAGCGACTGATGGCCGCCAGTGGCGATAACCGCTACTACCTGGAGTCGCTGCGGCGCTTTAAGCCTCACACGCTGTCTGAGGCGGAAGAAAAGATCATCAATCTGAAGGACATCAACGGTGTCAATGGCCTCAAAACTGTCTATGACATGATCACCTATGATTTCACCTTTGAGGTCGAGATCGACGGCGAGGTGAAGGAGTTGAACCGCTCCGAGCTCATGGTGTATGCCCGCGATGCACGCCCCGAGGTGCGCGCCGCGGCCTACCAGGCTCTTTATGGCGTGTATGGCGGCCGTGGCGCCGTGCTGGGCCAGATCTACCAGTACGTGGTGCGCGACTGGGCGAGTGAGAACCTGGATCTGCGCAAGTTCGGCACGGCTATCGGCGTGCGCAACTTGCACAATGACCTGCCCGACGAGGTGGTTGACACGCTGCTCCAGGTGTGCCGCGACAATGCCGGTCTCTTCCAGCGCTACTTTCGCCTCAAAGCGGGCTGGATCGGGGTCGACAGGCTGAGGCGCTACGACATCTATGCCCCGTTGAGCACCGCCGAAAAAGAGTACCGGTTCAGCCAGGCGGCGAGCCTCGTGCTGAGCAGCATGGCCGATTTTTCGCCGGTGCTGGCGGATCATGCCCGCCGCGTGCTCGTCGAGAAGCACCTGGATGCCGAGATCCGGTTGCGCAAGGACACGGGCGCGTTCTCTTATGGCCCTGTGCCCGAGTTGACGCCATGGGTGCTCATCAACTATACGGGGAAGGCGAGCGAGGTGGCGACGCTGGCGCACGAGCTGGGGCACGCAGTACACAGCATGCTGGCGGCCGATCACTCGCCGCTCACCTACCACGCGCCGCTGCCCCTGGCCGAGACGGCGTCGGTGTTCGCCGAGATGCTGCTCCTGGAGCGACTGCTCGCCGACGAGCCCGACCAGGCCGTGCACCGTGACCTGCTGGCGCGGTTTGTCGACGATGCCTATGCCACGGTGATGCGCCAGGCTTACTTTGTGCTGTTTGAGCGCGAGGCACACAACCTGATCTCGCAGGGGTGCACCTCTGATCAGCTCGCCGACGGGTATCTCGATCTGCTGCGCGAGCAGTTCGGAGACGCCGTGGATCTGAGCGACGAGTTCCGTTGGGAGTGGGTGTCGATCCCGCACATCTACGACCGGCCCTTTTACTGCTACGCTTACAGTTTTGGACAGCTCCTGGTGCTTGCGCTCTACAAGCGCTACAGGGAAGAAGGTGCACCCTTTGTGCCAGGCTACCTCAAGATCCTGTCCTATGGTGGCTCGGCGTCGCCTGTTGAGATTCTATCTGAAGCGGGCATCGACGTCGCCTCGCCCGCCTTCTGGCAGGGTGG
>JAFGIA010000393.1 GCA_016929795.1 Anaerolineae bacterium | reverse complement strand
GCCCCTGACCTGGTTGTGTCGCGGCTACAGCCTGGTGTGGCCGGTCACATCGGAGGACGTGGATGTCCCTAATCCGTAACGGTTCCCTCCCCACGCTTTGTCATGGACTGCAAGACATGATATAATCCAGCCAGAACGCCATTTCACGAGGACGGCAACTGCTTTGAGCGTGAGGGGCTCCTTTCTTCGGTGGGCATATCGCTTGCGCCGCCACCTGTTTTTCAGTTGGTCGCTGGCGCGCTGGCTCGGGACCCTGTTGCTCGTCGGCGTGTTCTGGGCGCTCCTCCGCTGGTGGCCCAACGTTGGGCCAGGTGTCGCATTCGGCGCGCTCTGGGTCGCATTCATCGCCTGGCTTGTGTGGGCGCAGCGCTGCCGCTACGTCCACTTTGAGCCATTGTCCGACCCGGCGGCGCGGCTCGACGGCGAGCCGCTCCCGCCACTGCACACAGAAGAGCTGGTGCCGGCACGTGCCACTGGCTGGTTCACGGTCGAAGGCCTCAATGGATACCTGGTCGACCTGGAGGCCGATTTCGAGACGGTAGGGACGCGCGAGCACATTGTCCTCGCCCGCCTCTACCGCTCTCGTTTTTTGCTGCTGGGCCGGTGGCCTGCCTATCAGATCGGCTGGTGGTATATCTTTTTCATGCCCGGCATGATCCGCCAGATGTGCATTGGCCATCTACATGCCGGGCACAAGCCGGGTTTGGCACTCCAAATCGTCTACACACCCGACGAGGAGACAGAGCGCACGATCTACCTGGCGTTTGATGACCCCGCCGCGCTGCGGCGCGTGTGGGCCGACCTGTTGCTCGACGCGCCACCGGGCGTTGATGTAAGAGGAGGACAAGAGCATGTTGCGTAAACTCGTGGGTGGCAGGACACCGGCTCCGGCGGCGCGCGACATCCCCCCTGCCGATCTGGAGCGCGCCCTGGCCCGCCTGTGCCTGGAGCCGGTGGGCGCCGCGTGGGCCGCGCTGGTGACCGCGGACGGCATGGTGCGCGGCTGCTTCCCGTCGCAAGGCAGCATCGGCCGTGACCGCATCTCTGCGATGAGCGCCGCCATGTCGTCGCTCGGCGAGCGCATCTCGCGCGAGCTGTCGACCGGCGCGCTGGGCTACACCCTCATCGCCGGGGTCGAGGGCGCCACACTGATGATCGCCCTGGACGATAGGCACCTGCTCTCCCTCGGGCTGCCCCGTGCTCACTCGCTCGACGCGGTGTTCGAGGGTGTGCGCTTGTCGGCCGTACCGCTGCTGCGGCTGCTCGGCATCGCCGCCATCCCGGTCTAGCAGGGTCTGGTGATACGATGGAGGACCGTCGCGTGCCCGGTAAAAGCTTCAAAAGTGCCGTCGTGATGGCAATCATTGTCCAGGTTGCCGTGTTTTCTGTCTTTTTGACGTCGTCCATCGTCGTGCGCGGGAGCGTGGCGTTCGAACACACGTGGCAAGCCGTTGCGATGGTGTGTGGAGGCGTGTTCATCGTGTCTCTCATTCTCACTCTGCCCGTGGCACTCATCATCTATCGTCTCGACGGTATCTACTTGTGCCCGCAGGCGACCCTCCACTGGCTTGTCATGGGCCTCTTGCTTGGCCTGTTTACATCCCTTATTCTTGAGTTCCTGCCAGATCCCGAATCATCTGGCTCCGCTGCTGTCGCAACCGCGCTCACTGTTGCTGGCTGGGTACTCGGGGGGGGTGCCCTTTATCTGGCGCATTGGCTCGCCTTCAAAGCCTGGCCCTTGCGGAACGAGGGGGTTGGCGGATGACGGCCAAGATACGCATCGCGATCTCGGGCTTGGTGCTTGCGCTCCTGGTGCTTGCCCTCGCCGGTAGCGTGCAGGTGCAGGCGACTGCTGCCGGCGACGTGCCCCGCTTCGAGCCTGCACCCTGTCCCGTACCCGCGCCGGATGGGGTGCGGTGCGGCTACCTGGTCGTATGGGAGGATCGGGACGATCCCGGGGAAGGCACGATCCGCCTGGCCGTGGCCATCCTGCCTGCCGAGAGCCCGGCGCCCGCGCCCGACCCCGTCGTCTACCTGGAAGGGGGGCCGGGTGGCAGTGCGCTCGAAGGGCTCGATACCTGGCTCACTTCCCCGCTGCGCGCGGAGCGCGACCTGATCCTGTTCGAGCAGCGCGGCACCCGGTACGCCGAGCCCGAGCTCGACTGTCCCGAGCTGAAAGAGGTGTATGTCGAGACCTGGGTCGCCGGGCTCGACGACGACGAGGTGGCCGCGGCCGAAGTGGCCGCGGCAGCGCGCTGCCGCGAACGGCTCGCCGCGGGCGGGATCGATCTGGCTGCCTACAACAGCGTGGCCAGCGCCGCGGACCTGGACGAGCTGCGCCGGATGCTGGGCTACCAGACGTGGAATCTCTACGGCATCTCGTACGGCACGCGCCTGGCGCTTACGGTGCTGCGCGAGGTCCCCACCGGCATCCGCAGCGTCATTCTCGACTCGGTCTATCCCCCACAAGTCGATGGGCTGGCGCAGATCACCCCCAACACAGAGCGCGTCGTGACCAAGCTCTTGGCCGACTGCCAGGCCGACGCCGCGTGCCGCACTGCCTTTCCCGATCTGGAAGCAGCGTTTTACGACGTGTGGGCACGGGCCAACGAGCGGCCATTCGAGGTGCGCGTGCCCCATCCCGATACGGGCGAGATGCTGGTGCTTCCCGTCGACGGTGACGACCTGGTGGGGGTGCTCTTTCTTGCCTTCTACGATGCGGATCTCATTCCCTATCTGCCCCTGGTCATCGATCAGCTCGCCTCCGGGGACGAGGAGGTCCTCGCCCCCCTCACCCACTTTACGCTCTCCACCTATCTCCGGGGCAGCGAAGGCATGAGTTTTTCCGTCACTTGCCACGAGGAGGCGCCCTTTAACACGCCAGAAGAGATCAGGGCCGCGGCACAGGGCGTTCCACCGCCCATGCGCGCGTTCGAGCTCACCAGTACGCTCGAGATTTGCGATCTGTGGGGCGCCGGCATCCCCGATCCCATCGAGGCCGAGCCGGTATACAGCGACGTACCCGTCCTCATTCTCGAGGGGGACTATGACCCGATCACGCCGCCGGCCTACGGCCGGTCCACGGCCGAGACACTGCCCAACAGCTACTATTTCGAATTTCCAGGCCTGGGCCACGGGGTCACCCTGGCCGATTGCCCGGCAGAGATTGCCCGCAGCTTTTTGACAGATCCCACCAGCCGACCGCTCGCCGCCTGCCTGCCGCTCATGGGCCCGCCCGATTTCGTCACGGCGCGCGACCTCTACCTCACCTCGGCCAGCTATCGCATCCTGATCGCGTTCGACTCGGGCGCAAGCCGGCTGCTGGTGCCGCTGCTCGCCTTTGTTGGCGGCCTGGTCCTGATCCTGGGGTACGTCGCGCTGCGCGCGCTGCTGCGCCTGTTTCGGATCTGGCCCGGCAGTGTGCCGCCGGGCGATGGATGGTTTCACGGGCTGTTGGGGCTTGCCGCCAGCCTCAACCTGGTCTTCCTGGCAGGGCTTGCCGCCGCCCTCCTCGGCGCCATGTTTGGCGACTGGAGCATCCTGATCTTTGGCCTGCCGTCCTGGGCCATCGCCGTGCTCGCCATTCCCGTCATCAGTGGGCTGATCACGCTCATCCTCGCCCTGCTGCTGGCCGTTGCGTGGCGCCGGCGCTACGGGCCGGCTGCCTGGCGTGTTGCCTACACCCTGGTGTGGGTTGGCCTTGCCGCCTTCTATCCTTTTCTTGCCTATTGGGATCTCTTGTTGGGATTTTAGGCACCCGTCGTGCAGCCAGGCACAGGCGTGGTAGCCAGAATAAAACCGAGCCGTAAGGAGGTTCAGACATGTCTAAAGAGAGTCGAGTGATACACAGTGTCGTGGTCGGCACGACACCCGAGATGGCCTTTGAGGCACTGACGTCGGCCAGCGAGCTGCGCGAGTGGTGCAGTGACGAAGCACGGACCGAGGTGCGCCCAGGCGGCCGCTACGAGGTGCGCTGGAACTCGGGCTATCGCGCCGAGGGCAAGTTCGTCGAGCTCGATCCGCCCCACCGCGCCGCCATCACCTGGCTGGGCAGCGGCGAGCCGGGAGAGACGCGCGTCGAGTTCACCGTCGAGCCTGCGGAAGGGGGCCAACGCGTCACCATCACCCACGCCGGCTTTGGAGAGGGTGAGGCGTGGGACCGGGTGCGCACCGAGTCGGACGCGGGGTGGGGGCCGGGGGTGGAAAACCTGAAATCGGTGATCGAGACCGGCATCGATCTGCGCATCGCGCGCCAGCCCTTCCTCGGCATCACTCTCGATCATCTCACCCCGGAGCGCGCCGAGCGAGAGGGGATTGCCGCCGAGTATGGCATTTATATCACCGGGACCGTGGAGGGCGGCGGCGCCGCGGCCGCCGGCCTCAAGAATGGCGACGTGATCGTCGCCCTCGACGGCGCCGAGACCCCCACCTTTGTGGATCTGGGCGCGGCGCTGCGCCGCCACCAGGCTGGCGATGTCGTCACCGTCGACCTGGTGCGCGGCCAGGAGCGCAAGCCTGTAGAGGTCACCCTGGCGCAGCGCCCGCAGCCCGATCTACCCGACAACCCGACCGATCTCGCCGACCGCCTCGCCGCACGCCACGCCGAGGTGGACGCCGAGCTGCGGGCTGCCGTCCATGGCCTGAGCGAAGAGCAGGCGGCGCAGTGCCCCGCCGAGGGCGAGTGGTCGACCAAGCAGGTCCTCGCCCACCTGTCGGACGGCGAGCGAGGTCTCCACGCCACGCTGGTCGACCTGGCGATCAATGGCTGGTTCGATGCCGGCGCGGTCTATCCCGACCAGGTCCCCGGCAGGCTCGAATCGATCCTGGTCATCACACCGGCGCTCGACGCCCTGCTCGACCGGTTCCTGACCGATGAGCGCGAGACTGTCGAGCTGGTGCGCCGCCTGCCCGATGTCACGGTGGCGCACAAGGCACGCTTCCGGCGCATCGCCCAGTTCGTGCTCCTGGGGCCTGATCACACCGCCGAGCACATCGGGCAGATCAAGCGCTGCATCGACGCGATCGGGGGGCAGGCATCGCCCCCAGGAGAGTAGCGCACAAGGAGGGAGAGTGGCTTCCATTTCACTCAACCAGTTGTTCGAGCTAGCACGATCGCTCAGCCCGGGGGGGGTGCTCGGACGTCTCACCTATCCACTGCGCGCGCGCTGGATCGCAGCGCGCTATGGCACGAGCCAGAACGCAGGCCCCTACGAGCCCCTTGGCTCTGTCGTTACGTGGGATGCGGACGGCAGGCGCGTCGACCTGGAGTGCAGCGGCGGCCTGCTGCGCCTGGAGGCGCTGGCGCCCGCAGTGTGGCGTGTGCGCCTCCGCCGCCTGGACGCGCCCCCTTTCGAGGACGAGCCTTTCTCATATGCCCTCGATCCCGGTACGGAATGGCCGGACGCCGGGCGGCACGATCGCCTCCTCGTCGAAAAGACTGACGACGAGGTGATTGTGCACGGCGGTGCCACCACCTGCCGCGTGCAGTGCACTCCCTGCCGCCTTTCCTTCTACGACGCCGGGGGGCAGCCTCTTGCGGAAGATATCCACGGCCTCGGCTTTCGTGGTCACGGTGCCTATGCCACCCGCCGCCTGGCCGAGGCCGAGGCGGTGTACGGCCTGGGCGAGCGCGCTTTCGACCTGAACCTGCGCGGCCGGTCGCTCTCCCTCTGGAACAGGGACCCTGAAACGTACGAGCCGGGTGACGACCCGATCCACCTCTCGATCCCGATGCTCGTGGGCCTGCGCGACGGATTGGCCTACGGCCTCTTTTTCGACAACCCGGGCCGTGCGCGCATCGACCTGGGCCAGGCGCACCACGATACCCTTCACTACGAAGTCGAGACGGGCGAACTCTGTTTGTACGTTCTCGCCGGCCCTGGCATCGCTGACGTGCTCGCGCGCTACACGCATCTCACGGGGCGCATGCCCCTGCCTCCTCTCTGGGCGCTTGGCTACCACCAGAGCCGCTGGAGCTATTACCCTGAGGCCGAGGTGCGCGCCCTCGCCGCACAGTTCCGCGCCCGCCACATTCCGTGCGACGTCATCCACCTCGACATCCACTACATGGATGGCTACCGCGTCTTTACCTGGGACCGCGACCGCTTTCCCGATCCGCCCGGCATGATCGCCGATCTGCGCGAGCAGGGTTTTCGCATCGTCACCATCCTCGACCCTGGCGTCAAGACCGATCCCGGCTACCACGTGCACGACGATGGGCTGGCGCGCGACGCCTTTTGCCGCCTGCCCGACGGGGCACTCTTCCACGGTCCCGTGTGGCCCGGCGATTGCTATTTCCCCGATTTCACCAAGCCCGAGGTGCGTGACTGGTGGGGTGGCCTCTACGACTCGCTCCTCCAGGCAGGCGTCGCCGGGTTCTGGAATGACATGAACGAGCCGGCCATCTTTGGCGGGACGATGCCCGACGCCGTGTGCCACGACTATGAGGGGCGGGGGGCGCGCCACGGCGAGGTGCACAACGTCTATGGCCTGCTCATGGCGCGTGCCAGTGCCGAGGGCGTGCGCCGCTTGCTGCCCGACGAGCGCGTGCCGGTCATCAGCCGCGCGGGCTATGCCGGGCTACAACGCGACGCCCTGGTGTGGACGGGCGATAACTATGCGACGTGGGAGCACATGCGCCTTGGCATCAGCGTCTGCCTCAACCTGGGGC
Organism: Anaerolineae bacterium; assembly: GCA_016929795.1. The sequence continues at coordinate 20,604 of JAFGIA010000393.1, read as the reverse complement.
TGAGCGGCGTGCCCTTCTGCGGCCCCGACGCCGGCGGCTTTGCCGGGGACTGCAGCGGTGAACTGCTGGCGCGCTGGACGCAGCTCGGCGCCCTCACTCCCTTCTTTCGCAATCATGCCGCCCTCGGCACCGATCGCCAGGAGCCGTGGGCCTTTGGCGAGCCGTGGGAGTCGATCTGCCGCCGCTGGATCGAGTTCCGCTACGAGCTGCTGCCCTACATCTATACTGCCGCGTGGCAGGCAGCCGAAACCGGCCTGCCGATGATGCGCCCTCTGTCGCTGGCCTTCCCCGGCGATCGGCGCACTTACAGCCTCGCCGACGAGTACCTGTTCGGCGACGCGCTCCTGGTGGCGCCGGTGCTCGGCGCGGGGCGGACGTGGCGGCGTGTCTACCTGCCTGGCGGCGAGTGGTACGACTTTTGGACCGGCGTGCGCGCCAGCGGGTCGCTCGAGGCCGACGCGCCCCTCGAGCGCCTGCCCCTCTACGTGCGCTCTGGCACCGTGCTGCCCATGGCGCCGGTGGTGCAGCACACCGGCGAGTGGCCGCCCGGCGTCCTTACTCTGCACATCTACCCTGGCGACGGCGAGAGCTGGCTCTATGAGGATGATGGCCATAGCAGGGCCTACCGCCGCGGCGAGCGCCGCGTGATCCGCTTTGTCTCGCGCGTCGGCGACGGAAACCTGGTCGTTCGCCGCGAGGTGGACGGACCCTACAATCCCGGCTATGCGCACTACCAGGTTGCCGTCCATGGCCTGCCCAAGGGGCCGGATAGTGTCTTGGTCGACGGCCAGCCCGTGGACGTCACCTACAGCGCCGACACACGTTCCGCCCTGTTCAGCACCGCCGCCTGGACCGAGTTGGTCGTCCACGGTTGCTGACATGACAACGCCCGAGCGCCGCGACGCGCTGCTCCACATGTTCAACCAGGTAGCGACCATCGCCCGCACCTTGGGCATGACCCTGTCGTTTGCCGACGACGGGCGGGCCGTGGTCGACCTGCCCTACAACCCCGGCCTCGACCACGCCCAGGGTGGCGTGCACGGCGGCGTGTACGCCACCCTGTTGGATACCGCCGGCTGGTTCACCGCCGCCGCCGCGCACGACGTCGACAGTTGGATCGCCACGGCCGAGATGTCTGTCCACTTCCTACTGCCCGTGCGCGCCTCGGCCCTGCGTGCCATCGGGCGGCTGATCAAGACAGGCAAGCGCCAGGACATCGCCGAGATGCACCTGTACGACGGTGAGGGCCGGCTGGTGGGCCATGCCACGGGCACCTTTATCATCCTGCCGGATATCCCGGCCGAAAGAGAAGACAATGACACACAAAGCTGAATCACACGAGGAGGTCGTGGCGCGTGCCGGAGACCTGCTGCGCCGCGAGTATCACTGATCCGAGGGCATCCTGCTCGCCGTGGGCGGGCACGTGCTGGAGGAATTGCCACCGCTATGCGTGCGCATGGCCACGGCCCTGGCAGGAGGGATCGGCTGCAGCCACGAGGAGGCGTGCGGTGCCTTGAGTGGCGGCGCCATGGTCATCGGCGCCCTCCACGGCCGCACCGATTCGGCTCAGAACGATGACCTGGCCCAGTCGCTCACCGTTGCCTACCGCGACCGCTTCCAGGCCGAGTTTGGCACCACCTGCTGCGGCCCCCTCCGCGATTGGGTGCAGGGCCCCGGTGGCCCGGGCACCTGCGCCGCCGTCGTCGAGCGCGCGGCGCGGATCTTGCTCGACGTCCTTGCGTAGAAAGGCAGGTTGGTAGATGGGGATGTCCCATCTACCAACCTATCAACCTATTGTCCTGCCACGAAGCTCAAGATCAGCCCGTGCACCACCTGCTCCACCGGCGCCTTGTCATCCGTAAATACCATCGTCGGATCCGTAAACTCGGCAGCGCGTGGAATTGAGCGCCCTGCCACGTCCTGGAGGTATCGGTTCTCCAGCAGCTCTGTGTTCTCAGCCAGATTATAGAGGCTCGTCGGCTGCCTGGTTGCCACTACCAGCACGTTGATCAGGTTCTGCCCCGGCTGGGCCAGATCCACCGTGTACACGTTCGGGAACACCGCCTTGAGCGTGCTCGCCAGCACCTCTACCAGGCTCCAGTCAGTGCGTGTGCGCCCCACATTGATCGCCACCACCCCCTCGTCGGTCAGGTGGGCCTCGCATTCCTCAAAAAACTCGCGCGTCGTCAGGTGGAAGGGAATGTAGGGCGGTCGGTAGGCGTCAATGGCGATCACGTCGTACACCTGGTCGCTGTTCGCCAGAAAGTAGCGCCCATCCGTCGCCACGGGGTCGAAATTCGGCTCCGTCATGTCGAAATACTCGCGCCCGACGCGAATGATCTCGGGATCGATCTCGGCCCCGTCGATCGGGATGGCACCATACACCTCTGTGTACTGCTTGGCCACCGTGCCTGCCGCCGAGCCGATGAGCGCCAGGCTGCCCACCTGATCGGCCCTATAGGGTGGGTTGTTAAAAAAGGGCGCGATCAGAAAATAGTCCCAGATGCCGCCCACGAGGACCGAGTCCGGGTCATAGATCGAGTGCACCCCCTGCCCCTCGTTCAGCTTGAGCCACACCTCGCCGCCATACTCCACCACCTGGATATAGTTATAGGCCGACTCGGTCTCGTGCAGCACCTCGCCATACTCCGCTGGCTTGATCAGCCCGCCCGGGGAGAGAGCCATCAACACGGCCAGCACACCTGGCATCAGCAGATAGGGCACCGCACGGCGACGTACCTCGCTAAACAATCCCACGAGCGATACCAGCAGCAGGGCCGCGGCCATCAGAAGAAACGTGTTGCGCGTGCCGATGTTGGGGATCAGCAGCAGCACGGGCAAAAAGGTGCCCACCAGGCTGCCCACCGTCGACAGCGCGTAGAGCCCGCCGGCAATGTTGCCCGCGTGCTCCACATCCTCCTCCTGCATCAACAGGCGGATGGCAAAGGGGGATACGCACCCAACCAGCGTGATCGGCACGGCAAAGAGCGCGATCACACCCAGCAGCGATCCGGCCAGGATGCCCGCGCTATACTCCGCAAACCCTTCCATCGACCAGAGCAGCACCGGCCGTGCCACAAACGGCACCAGCCCGAGCAGGAACGACGACCACGCCGTAATCCGGTAGAGCACGTGGTAGTGCGGCTGCCGGTCCGCCCACTTGCCGCCGACATAGTAACCCACCGTCAGGTAGAGCAGCACCGTCCCGATCAACACGGCCCAGATGATGAGCGAGTTCCCAAAGAATGGGTCCAGCAGCCTCGACGCCGCCATCTCTACTCCCAGCGACGTCATGCCGCCGGTGAAAACAGTCAACAACAGTAAAAAACGTCTCATTGTCCGCGATAACTCCTATGTTCTCTTGGAAGGTTGGATGATTGGCCGGCTGGCCCATCTGGCCAATCATCCAACCTTCCCCATTATACTCATTTCCGCACACTGGCGCAAACAACCTTGACGCTCGGGCACTTGTCTGCTATAGTGGGGCCGTGGTGACCAGGAATGTGACCGCTGTACGCCCATTCGCTGGCTCGCTGGCCGACGCGGAAGGGATTCTGGCGGTCGAGCGGGCCACATTCGATGAATCGCCCTACACCCCACACGCGGTGGCGACGCTGCTGACCGGCGGCGAGCGCGCTGCGTGGGTGGCAGTCGCGGGTGATACGATCGTGGGATTTGTCATCGCCTTTCCCACCTACGGCCTGGCTGGCCCTCGCTGGGAGGTCGATCTGCTGGCTGTGCGCCCCGGCTGGCGCGGCCAGGGCCTGGCGACGCGCCTCATCGGCGCCGCTTGCGCCCATGGCACCCGGATCGCGCCCGTGGCGCGCGCCGTGGTAGCTACCGATAACCGCGCGTCGCTGCGCGCCTTTCAACGGGCCGGCTTTCAGCCGGCTGCTCATCCTTCCGAGTTGTTCATCCTGCGCCTCACCGACGTGCCGTCGCGACCAGTCCTCACCGTCGGCGTGTCGGTGCGCGATGCCGACGGTGTGCACGAGCTGGCTCCCTGGCTGCAGGAGCACGCGCCCTCGGGCGTGCCGGTTCAGCCCCATCCCGGCACTGCGCTCCTCGTGGCCGAACACCAGGTTGCCGCTTCGAGTGCGAGCGAGCCTGCCGGCTATGCCGAGCTGCTCTGGGTGCGCACGCTGCTCTACGCGGGCGTCTGGATAGAATCACTCGCCGCGGCCGGCGCCGCGCCGCGCGCTGCCCTGGTGCGCGAGGCGGTTGGCCGCGCGCTGGCGCGTGGGCTGGACGAGGTGGGCGCCATGGTGCCTGCCGGCGATGCAGAGTGGCACGCCACGATGCGCGCCGCAGGATTCCAATCGTTGGGTGAGTTCGTGTGGCTGGTCGCACGCCTCCCACTGCCCGGCCGGGCAGAGGGTGGTGCAGGGGAGGGAATAAGTGCCTGATCGGTGGCTTCCCGGCCGCCGATCGGCCTGGCTGCTGGGCCTTTTCGTCCTGCTCGCCCTCTTTTTCGCCCTCGCCCGCTGGGGGCAGCCCGTTTACGATCTCCTCTCCGCCCAGGACGGCGTGCGCGCCTGGGTTGGAGGGCTGGGTGCATGGGGGCCGGCGGCCATCTTTGGACTCGAACTCGCCCAGTCGCTCATGGCGCCGATCCCGAGTCCGGGGATCGAAGCCGCAGCCGGCTATCTCTACGGGCTGGGGTGGGGCCTGCTTTACTGCACCGCCGGCATTTACCTCGGGTCGATCGTCACTTTCTCCCTCACCAGGCGCTACGGCCGGCCCCTGGTCACGCGCCTGGTAAGCCGCAGGTCGATGGAGCGTGTCGACGATCTCGTGCGTCGTGGCGGGTCCCCCTTTTTCTTTCTCATCTGGCTCGTACCCTTTGCCCCGGACGATCTGGCCTGTGTCGCTGCCGGCCTGACGTGCATGCCGGCACGCCGCTTCCTGCTCCTCATGATCCTCGGCCGGTTCCCCGGCATTGCCACTGCCGTCGCCGTCGGCGCCTATGCCATCCAGCTCAACCCCGTTTGGTGGGCCGCCGCTCTCACGCTTATCGCCGCCGGCACACTCCTCGTCTGGTGGCGCAGCGACGAGATCCAGGCGGCATGGCAGTCACTGCTCGAATCACTCGGCCGGCGCCTTTTCTAGCGGCGTTTTTGTTGCGAACCGCAGCCTGATCGTCCTGATCTCGTTTCCACCCACGTGCAGGCACACCCGTCCCGCGTCCACCGCCAGCAGGCCGATGACCTTTTCTTCCAGCGTCACCTCGCACGCTTCACACACCGGCCACGAGAACGACAGCATCCCCTGCAGCGCTTCACGGGCAGGATTGTAGATCCGCACCACTACGCCTTCACCGTCCTCGCTCGCCTTCACCGCACTCAACGCCAGCGGGGCCGGCTCCAGCGCCAGGAAGGAGCATTGCCCCGGCAGGTCGCCGCCCAGGTCGAGCGGCTTCATCTTCACCCGCTCCAGGCCCCACTCGGCCAGGTCTGCTTCCGACACCACCATGCCCTCGACCTCTGTGCCCCGCTTGGCGATCGCCGGCGCGCGCCACGCGCAGGCCTCCCGGTAGATCGTTCGCCAGTCGGCGGTGTGAGGCAACAGAGCGTACTCGAACCGGTGCACGCCCGGGCACTGTGCCTCGGGCGTGGGCAGCGGCGGGCCAGCATGCCCGGGCCGCGCCAGGAGGTCGCCGCGCGACAGATCGCCGACGCAGCGCAGCAGCGTGATCGCCACCGTGACGCCTTCTCGCTCCCGCATCACCTCATACTCCGCCAGGCCGCGGTTCAGCACGGCGAGCCCCGCTTCCCCGTCCGAGAGGTCGACAAAGTAGCGCTGGTGTGCGGTCCGCGAGGGGGGCTGGGACCACCCATCGCCCGGGGGCAGGTCGATCGGCCTCTCCACCACGTCGAAATGCCCATGCGCCGCCGCCACGTCCGTTTTGATCCCTGCCGGCACGAGCAGGCGCAGCCTGTGGTCTCGCGCCCGGTTGTCGAACGTCGTAACCAGGTCAACCCGGCCGCTGCCGCTGCGCAGTGTCACCCTCGTCGTGGCAGGGCAGGCCACACACTCCCTGCTCCGCCGCTGCCTGTCGGGCGCCAGCGCCTCGGGCAGCAGCAGCTCGTGGGCGATCTCGTAGCTAATCTGCAGCGGCCCGCTTTCCACCAGGCGCACCGCCGCGCGGCGGCCGCGGGTCGACACCACCTGGGGGTGCGGGCAGGGGGAATAGTCGTACTCGTCGCCTGCATCCTCCTCGTCGACCAGGGCTCCCACCCCCTGGTAGCGGCGCCCTGTCACCTTGTCGAGCAGGTCGAGCGTGCCGTCGTCCTGGATCTCTACCCGCACGTGTCCATTCTCCATACCCTCGGGCAAGAGCTGAACCGGATCGACCACCTCTGGGACAGGCACAGGCGCCCCCGGCTGTGCATAGTAGACGCGGTAGCCACACGCCGGCAGCGCCTCGAGCGCCACCGCCACGCGCACACGCCGCGCGAGCTCCATCTTGTTTACCGCCAGCCGCACCAAGGGTTCCTCTGCGAGGCGCTGGCAGGCCACCGCCCTGCCCTCACCGCTCACCAGGATCAAGTCACTACCCGGCGCCTGGTCCTCCCGGAACAACAGGTCGATCTCTGCCGTCTCATTCCGCAGCCACGGCACGGGATTATAGATCACAAAGGGTTCACCGCCCTGCGCCGTGCGGCCGGCGTGGTGCACGAGCGCGCGGAATGCGTTATCCACGAGTGTGCCACCAATCTGCTCCACCTCGCCAAAGCGCGCTACATTCTCCCGGTGCACGGCGTCGGCGCTGCAGCCGCAGATGTCGTCGTGAGGGTGATTCTGCATCAACGTCCGCCACGCCAGATCGAGAAAGGCGCGCGGATAGCGCACGCCGAGCAGCGACGCCCAGACGTTGAGCGGCTCGGCGTAACACTCGAGCAGTGTCTGGGCGCGCTCGTTCGCCTGCTGCAGATAGACGCGCGAGGAGTAGACACCCTGCAGGTGCTTGTTGTAGCGCCCGCGGTTGAATTCGCCGCGAAAGGTGGGCAGGCGCTCGCCCGCTTCCGCCAACACCCGGCGCACGTATCCCGGCAGGTCACCCTGTTCAAAATGGACCCCCGCGATCCGGTCGTTGGCCGCGTCGAGAATCTGCGGCAGTTCGGCCTGGGCCTCTGTGTGGTCGGTGCCGTTCATCAGGAGCAGCGTGCGCCCATGGCTCTGCTCGCTCGCCCGCGCCACGGCCCGGTGCAGGCGGTCGATGGCGAGCTCGACGTCAAACTCCATGGCCGAGGTGTCCCCGCCCTCGGTCTGATATCCGAGCGTGGCGGCGTTGCCATAGCTCTGGCGGAGGTGGACGGCCAGGACCCGCGACCCATCCGGTGCCTCCCACCAGAACTGGTCGCCCAGCGTCTCCCCCTCGTCGCCCATGCCCCGCGCGAAAAAGGCTGAGCCGATGCCAAACCCCTTCAAGATCTGGGGAAGCTGCCCGATGTGCCCAAAGGCGTCGGGCACGTAGCCCTCACGCATGGCCCCGGGTACGGGGTTTGCCCCGCCCATCCCTTCCGCCAGGCGCGTGCCGAGCAGCAGGTTGCGCACCAGGGCCTCGGGGCTCACCAGGTATTCGTCGGCCAGTGCGTACCAGGGGCCAACGAACAGCCGGCCTGCGCGCACCAGGCGCTCGAGGTCAGCCCGCCGCTCGGGCCGCATCTCGAGATAATCCTCGACGGGCAGATGCTGCCCGTCGAGCAAAAAGCTGCGAAAGGCAGGATCACGATCATAGAGATCGAGCAAGCGGTCGATCAATCGCACCAGGCGGATACGAAACACCTGGAAGGGCATGTACCACGCCCGGTCCCAATGGGTGTGCGCTACAACGACGGCAACCGTGGGCCATGATTCTGTCATGTTCTCTCCTTCTGGTTCCGGTTGTTGAAAGGGATAGCGAGACCGCTGGAAGGTTGGGTGCTGTGACCAGCCTTCCAATCTTCCAGCATTATACCTGGAGTGCGCGCTTCCAACAAGCTGGCAGGGATGCTACTCAACCAGGTGCGCCACCAGCCCTTCGAGCCCGAGCAGGTAGCTGTACCAGCCGAATCCTACTACCTGCCCGATGCATACCGGCACCACCACCGACTCACGCCGGAATGGCTCGCGTGCGTGCACGTTCGACAGGTGTACCTCGACAGCCGGCAGCCCTACGCCGCTTATCGCGTCGCGGATGGCGTACGAAGAGTGGCTGTAGGCGCCGGGGTTGATGACCAGCCCGCGCGCCCAGCCCGCGGCCTCGTGGATCGCGTCCACGATCGCTCCTTCATGATTCGACTGGAACGTGCGCACCTCCACCCCGTGCCCCTCGCCCCAGGCGCGCAGCCGGCCGTCGATCTCGTCGAGCGCCAGCCTGCCGTACACTTCCGGCTCCCGCCTGCCGAGAAGGTTCAGGTTGGGGCCGTGGATCACGAGGATGGGAAGGGGAGATTGGGTATTTGTGATCCGTGATCCGCGATCCGTGATCCGTGATGAGCCGGTCATGATCTGCTTCTCCTTGGTTGTGTGTTGGCTGCGGCCGTCGTGATCTCGGACAGGACGGCGTGCACGTCGGTGGGGGGGACGTCGTCGACCACCACGACGTCGCCGAGGGCGCGCGGCAGGACAAATCGCAGGCGGTCGTGGTGCCGCTTTTTGTCGGCTGCCATCGCCTCGTACACCTCCGCCGGGGATGTGCCGGGATACCGTGTGGGCAGGCCGATCCCTGCCACCGCCGCCTCGATCTGCCCCGCCAGCTCGGGCGGGCATATCCCCAGGCGAGCCGCCAGGCGAGCCGCCGCCACCAACCCCACGCCCACTGCCTCGCCGTGGGACAACGCGTAGCCACTCACTCCCTCGATTGCATGTCCAAACGTGTGCCCCAGGTTTAGCACCATCCGCCGTCCCTGTTCGTATGGGTCTCGCTCGACGATGTCGATCTTGACCCTCAGGGCGCGCACGAGGATGGAAGGTGGGAAGGGGGGAAGGGGGGAAGGTTGGTCCGCTGCTTGCTGCAGGCCACTTGTTACCTGGAACCTGTCACTCGTCACTCTGTCAAAGAGCTCGGGATCGCCGATGAGGCCATGCTTTAGCACTTCGGCCAGGCCGGCGCGCAGATGGCGCGTGGGGAGGGTGGATAGGACGGACGGGTCGATCAGGACGAGGGCCGGCTGCTTGAAGGCGCCGACCAGGTTCTTGCCCTGCGGCAGGTCGACGCCCGTTTTGCCGCCGACGCTGGCGTCGACCATCGCCAGCAGCGTGGTGGGCACCTGGACAAAGCGCACGCCGCGCTGGTAGGTGGCCGCGGCCAGGCCCGCCTCATCGCCCGTCACGCCGCCACCCAGCGACAGCACAGTGTCGGCGCGTTCCAGCTCACCCCCCAGGAATTGGTCGTACAACCGGGCCACCGTATCGAGCGCCTTGTGCGCTTCGCCGTCGGGCACGCTGCACCGAAAGGGCCGCAAGCTGGCGGCGCGCAGCGCGCCCATCGCCTGCGCACCATACAGCGGCCAGACCACAGGGTTCGAGACGACCGCGACACGGCTGCCGCCAGGTGCCCCGGCAGCGCGCAGCGCGCTGCCCAGATGGTCGAGGGTGCCAGGCCCGATGTGGATCGGGTAGCTGCCGCCAGGGTACGACACGTTGAGCGTGTGTGCGCACGCGAGCGCCATGACCTCGGCGGCGACGTCTGCCAGCCCGCGACCTGTGGTATCCACCTGCCACGGGATGGCCGCGTACGCCTCGCTCCGCTCCGCCAGCAGGCGCTCGATCTCGGCTTCCGGGTCGGCCACGTCGAGCAGCGGGCGCTCTGACCAGCCGGCAGCGCGCAGCCGGGCCGCACTGCGCAGCCGGGCCGCGATCTCGTCTGGCTCGCACGTCAGGCACACGACCGTGCCGCTGACACTCATGGCCGCACGTGTGTCCGGGTTGAGCAGTGCTCCGCCTCCGGTCGCGATGACCAGCTCCGTCTCCCGGCTCAGATCGGCGCACACCTGCGCCTCCAGGCGGCGGAATGCCGCCTCACCCTCCTCGGCAAAGATCCGCGCCACCGGCTTGCCGGCCCGCGCCTCGATCTCGGCGTCGACGTCGACGAATCGCCGGCCGAGCTGGCGTGCCACCTCGCGCCCCGTCGCCGTCTTGCCGGTGCCCATAAAGCCGGTCAGAACCACATTTCGTTCGTCAGTCACGCTGCTGCCACGCCCCCCGATAGGCCTGCCAGTGTGCTTTCATCTCGGCGAGGCTATCGCCGCCGATCTTGTCCTGAAGTGCCTCCGCCAACACCCACGCCACCATCGCCTCGCCCACCACTGCCGCAGCGGGGACGGCGCACACGTCCGCACGCTGGTACCTGGCAGCTACCTCCTCGCCTGTGCGCAGATCGACCGAGGGCTGTGGAGCGCGCGTCGTCGGGATCGGCTTCATCGCCGCCCGGATCACGATCGGCTGCCCGTTGCTCACGCCCCCTTCCACCCCGCCGGCCTGGTTCGTCCGCCGCACAGGCCGCCCCCCTTCCCAATAAATCGCATCCTGCACGCGCGTGCCCGTGCGCCGTGCGTTGGCGAACGCCGGTCCGATCTCGACCCCCTTGACCGCCGGCACGCTCATCACCGCTGCCGCCAGCCGCGCGTCCAGGCGCCGGTCCCAGTGGACATAACTGCCCAGCCCGAGGGGGACGCCCGTGGCGGCGACGAGAAACACACCGCCGAGCGACTCCCCCTCGTGCCCCGCTTCCTGGATGCGCCTGCGCATCGCTTCGGCGGCCGCCTCGTCGGGACAGCGCACGTCAGACGCCTCCGCCAGCGCCCACAGCTCGGCGTAGGGCAGGTCGGGCAAACCGGCGACTACGCCGCCGATCTCGACGACGAGGCTGCCCGCGGCGATGCCAAACTCGTCGAGCAGGCGGCGCGCGACGGTGCCGACGGCGACGCGGGCCGCGGTTTCGCGGGCACTGGCACGCTCGCGCACCAGGCGCAGATCGTCGAGCGCGTACTTGTTGCTGCCAGCCAGGTCCGCATGGCCGGGGCGCGGCACGGTGAGCGGCGCCTCTCCCTCCCGCTGGTCGCGGTTGCGCACGTGAAGCGCCAGCGGTGCGCCTGTGGTGCGTCCCCCGGCGACGCCTGCCGAGATCGTCGCCCTGTCGGATTCAATCTGCTGCCTCGCGCCGCGGCCATACCCTGCCTGGCGACGCGCCAGATCCCGATTCAGGTCGTCGTCACGCAGCGCCAGGCCCGCTGGCAGCCCCTCGATCACCGCCGTCAGCCCGGCGCCGTGCGACTCGCCTGCCGTCAAAAAGCGCAGTGTGGACATGCCTCTCATCCTCCTCTCACCAACTGAACAAAACGGCGCTTGCCCACCTGGAGCAGGTGATCTCCCGGCACGACGATCTGGTCCACCGACTCGACCACCTGTCCATCCAACCGCACGCCGCCCTGCTCCACCAGGCGCCGCCCCTCGCTTTTGCTGTCGCACATGCCCGCGGCCTGGAGCAAGTCGGGAATGAGCATCTGCGTGGAGGTCGGGCCGGGTGGCGTCATGGCCGCTTCAGGCTCATCAACTCCAACGCATGGCGCGCCGCCGCGTCCATGACACCCACCGGCGCCGTCGCCCCCGTCCAGAGCCGGAATGCAAGTGCCCCCTGCTGGACGAGCATCGGCAGGCCCTCCACCACGCGCGCGCCCGCAGCCCTGGCCCGTGCCAGCAAGCGCGTCTCAGCCGGGTTGTACACCAGGTCGAACACCGTCCACTGCGCCAGCAGCGGCAGCGCTTCCGGCCAGGGCGACGCCGCTACGTGCGGCGCCATGCCTGCCGAGGTAGCATTGACCAGCAGGTCAAAGGCCCCAAGATCGAGATCTGCCAGGTTGGACGCTGTGACCACCGGCGGCCCGACGCCCCCCAGGTCGCGAGCCAGCATCGCTGCCCTCTCTGGCGTGCGGTTGTGCACCGTCACACCACACCCGGCGCTCAACAGGCCATACACCACTGCCCGCGCCGCCCCACCGGCGCCCAATACGAGTGCCCTCCTGCCCGCCGGCTCGAACCCACCCTGGCGCAGCGCTTCCATCGCGCCTGGTGCGTCCGTGTTCGCTCCCACCAGACCCCCTTGGCGCGTCACGATCGTATTCACCGCGCCAATCGTGCGCGCTGGGCCGTCCACGTCGTCCAGGAGACCAACCACGGCCTCCTTGTGCGGCACCGTGACATTCGCCCCGCGCCACCCTTCCGCTGCCAGCCTCTCCACCGCATGGGCCAGATCCTCTGGCGGCACCGCGAGCGGCTCATACCGCCACGACAGGCCGAGAGCGGCAAAGGCGGCATTGTGCATCGCCGGAGAGACACTGTGCCCCACAGGCCAGCCCATGAGGCCCACGCGCTGAACCGAGGTGCCGTGCTTCACACGTCCGCCCCCAGCGCGTGGAGCGTGTCGCCAAAGCCGGGAAAAGAGTCCGCGATGCACCCCGCGCCCTCCACCACCGTCTCCCCCTCGGCGATCAGTCCCGCCACCGCCAGCGCCATCGCCAGTCGATGGTCGCCGTGGCTCTTCACGCGCGCCCCGCGCAGCCGCACCGGCCCCGACATGACGAACCCATCCGGCCGTGCTTCGATCTCGGCACCCAGCCGGCGCAGCTCTGCGACCGTGGTCACGATCCTGTCTGTCTCTTTGAAGCGCAGCTCGGCTGCGTCGCGCACCACGGTCTCTCCCTCCGCCTGGGTCGCCGCCACCGCCAACACCGGCAACTCGTCGATGGCGCGCACCACCTCGTCGCCGCCCACCGTCGTGCCGCCCAGCTCCGCAGCCCGCACGACCAAGTCTGCCACCGGCTCGCCCGCCATGCCTCGCTCCGCCACCACCTGGACCTGCGCGCCCATCCGCCTCAACACGTCGAGCAGCCCCACCCGCGTCGGGTTCACCCCTACGCCCTCGATCGTCACCTGCGACCCCGGCACCAACGTCGCCGCCACGATCAGAAACGCCGCCGAGGAGATGTCCCCGGGAATCGTCAGGTGGAGCGGGGCGAGAGGGTGCGCGGGTGTGATTTCTAGCGCTTGGTAGACTGGTTGGTTGGCTGGTTGGTAGGGCGACGTGATGCCTTCTTTGTGGTTTGTGACCTGCGCGCCCATGGCGCGCAGCATCCGCTCCGTGTGGTCACGCGCCGGGCCGGGTATCGTAACGCGCGTCGGCCCCTCCGCATACAGCCCGGCGAGGAGGAGCGCACTTTTCACCTGGGCACTGGCCACAGGCAGGCAATAGTCGACCCCGTGCAGCTCGCCGCCGCGGATGGCGAGGGGCGGATAGCGCCCGCCGTCGCGGCCAAGCACCGTAGCGCCCATGCGCCGCAGCGGCTCGACGACGCGCGCCATCGGCCGGTGCCTGAGTTGAGCCTCGCCGGTGAGCACACTCGTAAAGCGCTGTCCGGCCAGCAGCCCGGCCATCAGGCGCAGCGTGGTGCCACTGCGCACGCAGTCGATCACATCCTCCGACTCGGCCAGGCTGTGCAGGCCCTGCCCCTCGATCCGCAGCCCGGTCATGCCTTCTCTTTCGATCACCACGCCCAGTGCGCGCAGCGCGCCCAGCGTCGCCTGGCAGTCAGTAGCCAGCGCAAAGTTGTCGACGAGGCTCGTGCCCGTGGCGATCGCCCCCAGGATCAAGGCGCGGTGCGAGATCGACTTGTCGGCCGGCACCGACGCACTGCCGCACAGAGTGCCGCCCGGGCCAACGATCCATGGCTGTTCTGTCATAATTGCTCCTTCATGATACTTGGTGTCGTGGCGCAATCCGGAGGATTGCGCCACACGCGCCTCACGGGAACATTTCCCGGCGCCGCGCACGGATGCCTTCGAGCGCCGCGCGCAGCGCCACCTCGTCTCCCGCCTCGATCATCCACGCCAGCCGCTCCAGCTCGGCACGAAAGGTGCCCACCGCATGCAGCACCTGGCCCCGGTTGGTCGCCACGATGTCGAGCCACATGGTAACGTCGCTGCCCGCAACACGCGACGTGTCGCGAAAACCACCGGCGACCAGCTCCCACGCCGCAGGATCGGCCGAGGTCGTCGCATCGGCCGTCGCCACCAGGCCACATGCCAGCAGGTATGGAAGGTGGCTCAGCGTAGCAACCAGGGCATCGTGCCGCGGTGCGTCCACCACCAGCGGCCGGGCGCCCACCGCATCGGCGATCTCGCAGCCCAGTGCGAGCGCGGCGGGCGACGTGCGCGCCAGCGGCGTCAGCAGGAACGTCGCACCGCGATAAAGCGCCGCATCCGCCGTCCCCGGACCTGAAACTTCCTTGCCGCACATTGGGTGTCCGCCGAGTGGCTCGACGTGGGCAGGCAGGCTCTCCATCGCCGCCACCACGTCGGCCTTGGTACTGCCAACATCCATCACCAGGCACCCTTCGCCAGCCAATGCCCCCACCTCCGCCACGAGCCGGACGATGCTCCGCACCGGCGCCGCCAGCACGACGACGTCCGCCTCGCGCAGGCCCTCTTCCAGAACCTGTGTCGCCCTGTCGACCACGCCATCGGCCACCGCCGCGCCCACTGCCTCCTCCGTACTGTCCACGCCCACCACCCGGCGGCACTGCCCACGCAGCGCCGCCGCCAGCGACCCGCCCATCAAGCCGAGGCCAACGATAACTACCGTGCACTCCTCGAGGCGGCGCATGGTTACAGATCCCGCCCCACCGCTTGCGCCACTGCCCGCAGCTCGTCCATCAGCCGCACGAACGACTCGGGCTTGAGCGACTGCGCCCCATCCGACAGCGCGCGGCTCGGGTGGGGATGTACTTCGACGATCAGGCCATCGGCGCCGGCAGCCACGGCCGCGCGCCCCACCGCGCCCACCAGATCCCACTTGCCCGTCCCGTGGCTCGGATCGCCGATCACAGGCAGGTGAGTCAGTCCTTTCAGGAGGGGAATGGCGTTGATGTCGAACGTATTGCGCGTGTAGGGCTCGAAGGTGCGAATGCCGCGCTCGCACAGCATCACCTGGTAGTTGCCGTGGGACAGGATATACTCGGCCGACATCAGCCACTCCTCGACGGTCGACATCATGCCCCGCTTGAGGAGCACCGGCTTGCCGGCATCGCCCACGGCGTGGAGCAGGGGGTAGTTCTGCATGTTGCGCGCCCCCACCTGGAGCACGTCGGCGTGGCGCGCCACGAGGGAGACGTCGTCAGGCGACACGACCTCTGTGACTGTGGCGAGGCCGAACTCCTGTGCGACTTCGGCCAGCAAAGCCAGGCCCTCGGCGCCCAGTCCCTGAAAGCTGTAAGGCGATGTGCGCGGTTTGAATGCGCCGCCGCGCATGATGCCCACTCCGCACTCGCGGAGGGTGTGAGCCACTTGGCGCATTTGCACGCGGTCCTCGATGGCGCACGGACCCGCCATTACCACCACCTTCTTGCCTCCGATCTGGATACCGTTGATCGGAATCACCGTGTCGTCGGGCTTGAAATCGCGGCTGGCGAGCTTGAAGGCAGGCAGGACGCGCATGACCTTCTCCACACCGTCCATCCTGCTCAGTGTGTCCCAGCTCACGGGCCGCTCATCCCCGATCAGGCCGATGATGGTGCGCTCCAGTCCGCGTGACAGGTGCGTCTGCAAGCCGAGCTCGACGACGCGCGCGCACACCGCCTCAACCTCCGCCTCACCTGCATCCTTCTTCATGACAACGATCACGTCGCTTTCCTCCCCTTCCGACAAAAGTTGTTACACAGAGCGACACAGAGACAATAGAGAGGCACAGAGGAAATTTACACAACTTTTGGCACACTGGCGGTTCAAGCCAGATCTGGGCGGAGGACGGCTGTTCCGCGCAGGTAGACGTGCCGCACCTCCGCCTGGGCGAGATCCGTGTTCCAGTGGATCAGGACGCGGACGCAGCGGGGCAGGCTGCCCGGTACCGGGATCTCGATCGCGTCGAGCAGTGGCACGCGATCCCACCCCATCTCGCGCGCCGCGCGTGCCGGAAACGCCGCCGCCAGGTCTGGCGTGGCGGTAAAGATCACGCTCGCCACGTCGGCCAGGTCGATCCCATTCACCGCGACCATCTGTTCCAGCAGCTCACGCGTAGCGGCCATGATCTCCTCAGCGGAATCCGCATCCACCGTCGTCGCCCCGCGCACCCCCCTGCACGGCATAGTCCCTCCCCCCAAAAGAAAGAAGCGTGGCAGCGGCACGCTCCACGCTCCTCCATCTCCTGTTGGTTTCCTCGGGTTAACCCGGGCGGCTCCTTCCAGGCGTGGGGCGGCCAGGACGCAGGGCATAGGAATAATAGTAACGCGCAGCGGTCACCCATCCCCTGCGCATGCCCCACACGCTGTCTTTTAGGTTCCCCCCCCCGCGCATCATCTCGATCTCCTCCAGTTGTCAGCCATCATACCACAGAACCGCGTGCCTGTCAATGCCCACTTGGCGTGCTTTGCCAACGGGTGCATTTCAAGATTCTGGGTGAGTTGATTGCATGGGCGGAAACGGCCCCGAGACGGGGCCTTGAGCCCAGAAATCTGAAATACACCCTTGCCAACCTTGCGCATGCGCGCACCCCCGACTCCCCCACAAGTAGACACCCCGCCCAAGAAGTGGTATACTCCCCTGGCATCTTGGCCACAGGAGGGGTGGATGGAGCAGCGCGACGTCAACGAGGAACTGCGCCGCCGCAGGCAGGCGCTGCACGAGGCGGGCGGCGCCGATGCGATCGAGCGCCAGCATGCCAAGGGGAAACGGACCGCCCGCGAGCGGATCGCGCACCTGGTCGATCCGGGCACTTTCCAGGAGGTGGAGCCCTACATCACGCACCGCCACGACCAGTTTGGCCTGGCCGAAAAACGGGTGCCAGGCGATGCGGTCGTCGTGGGCTTGGGGCGGATCGACGGGAGCAAGGTGGCGATCGCCGCGCAGGACTTTACGGTGATCGGCGGTTCCTTTTCCGAAGCGCAGGCGGAAAAGGTGTGCAAGGTCCTCGATCTCGCCATCTCGGCCGGCGTGCCCTTTGTCTTTCTCAACGACTCGGTTGGCGCGCGCATCCAGGAGGGCGTGTGGAGCCTGGCGGGCTACAGCGAGCTCTTCTGGCGCAATACGCAGGCGAGCGGCGTCATCCCGCAGATCAGCGTCATGCTCGGGCCGTGCGCCGGTGGATCGGTCTATTCGCCCGGCCTGACCGACTTTGTAATCATGGCCGAAGGGATCAGCCACATGTTCATCACCGGGCCCGACGTGATCCGGACGGTCACCGGTGAGGAAGTGGACTTTGAGACGCTGGGAGGAGCGCAGACGCACGGGAGCATCAGCGGTGTGGCGCACCTGGTGGGTGCCGACGAGGAGGAAGCGCTGGCGCTGACGCGGCGCCTGCTGAGCTACCTGCCGCCGAACAACGCCGCCCCGCCCGCCGGCCTGCCCACGGCCGACGACCCGAACCACGCCGACCCGGCACTCGACGAGGTCGTGCCCGAGTCGGACACGGAGAGTTACGATGTGCGGGACGCGATCGAGCGCATATTCGACCGCGACAC
Source organism: Anaerolineae bacterium (assembly GCA_016929795.1). The sequence goes on along the minus strand of JAFGIA010000393.1, from coordinate 3,112 downwards.
CTTTTTCGAGATCCACGCCGGGTTCGCGCGCAACGCCGTGGTCGGCTTTGCCCGCCTGAATGGCGAGGTGGCCGGCATCGTCGCCAACCAGCCGGCCTGGCTGGCCGGTGTGCTCGACATCGACGCATCGGACAAGATCGCCCGCTTTGTGCGCTTTTGCGACGCGTTCAACATCCCGCTCGTCACCTTGGTCGACTGCCCGGGCTTTTTGCCGGGCACGCACCAGGAGCACGGCGGCATCATCCGCCACGGGGCCAAGATCGTGTACGCCTACTCGGAAGCGACGGTGCCCAAGATCTGTGTCGTGCTACGCAAGGCATACGGCGGCGCCTACATCGTCCTGTCGAGCAAGCAGATCCGCACCGACCTGGTGTACGCCTGGCCGACGGCCGAGATCGCCGTGATGGGCGCGGAAGGGGCAGTGAATATTCTCTACCGCAAGCACCTGACCGGTGCGGACGACCCCGAGGCGAGGCGCGCCGGGTTCGTGGGCCAGTTCAAGGAGCAGTTCGGCAGCCCCTACGCCGCCGCCGCCAGCGGGCACGTGGACGACGTGATCCTGCCGCGCGAGACGCGGGCGCGCCTGATCGCCGCGCTTGACTTTTTGCGCGACAAGCAGGCGCAGACGCTGCCGAAAAAGCACGGGAGCATTCCCCTGTGAGCGAAAGCCAGTTCGAACGCTGGCGAACGCTGAGCCGCCGCCAGGTTCTCGACCTCGGCCAGTTCCTGCGCGTCGAAGTGCATGCCGTCGAGCTGCCCGATGGGCGCGTGATCGACGACTGGCCGTGGGCGATCACGCCCGATTACGTCAACGTGGTGGCCCTCACTCGCGAGGGGGAGTACCTCCTCTTCCGCCAGACCAAGTACGCCCTCGACGGGGCGTCGCTGGCGCCTGTGGGCGGCTACATGGAGCCGGGCGAGGAGCCACTGGCAGCGGCGCGGCGCGAACTGCTCGAAGAGACAGGCTACGAGGCAGATGAGTGGATTTCGCTCGGCGACTACTGGGTCGATGCCAACCGTGGGATTGCGCGCGCCTACTTTTTCCTGGCGCGCGGTGCGCAGCACGTGGCGCAGCCCCAGTCGGATGACCTGGAGGAGCAGGTGTTGGTGCGCCTGGCGCGCCACGAGGTGCTGGATGCCCTATGCGCCGGCGAGTTCAAAGCGCTGTCGTGGGCGGCGAATGTAGCCATCGCGCTGGCGCACGAGCAGGAGATTTCTTCCCGTTAGCACCTTGGTGCACGAGGACGCATGTACCACAACTCTCCGGGGTGTGGCACGTAGTGTGAGGAGGGAGTGCATTGGAGAATACACTGCCGATGGCGCTGGGCATTACAGCGCTGGGGATGACGCTCCTGTTCCTGGCGCTCGGGCTATTTTACGGGCTGCTGGCATTGTTGACGCGAGTGGTGCGCGATCGCGATGGCGCGGACCAGACATCAGGTGACGTGGCGGCCGCGGACACGCTTGCCGCGTTGCGCGACGACGCCGGCACTGCCCGGCTGCGGGCGGCAGTAGCCGCCGTGGCGCTGGCGCGGGCAGAGGCAGAGGTGGGTGCTGGCGTTGTGGGCGATCCCCGGGAGCGCGACGTGCCGGCGGTTGGTGGTTGGTGGGCATTGCATCATGGGCGCCGCCTGGCGGCACCCCCCAGCCCCTGGAGGGGACGATGAAACATTACGAGATCACGATTGACGGCCGCACCTTCCAGGTCGAGGTGCTGGGCGACCCCACCCAGGATCAGGTCGAGGTCGAGGTAGACGGAGAAGTGCTGGTGGTCGACGTCCGGCGCGCAGTGGACAGTGCAGCGCCCATACCACTGCCCCCGGTGGCCCAGCGGAGCAGCCCACAACCGGCCCGCCCTGCCAGCCCACCGGCCCCCGCCCAGGCGTCACCAGGCAGCGCAACCGTGCGTGCCCCCCTGCCCGGCGTGGTCCAGCACGTCGTCGTCAAAGCCGGGCAGCAGGTGCAGCCGGGCGAGATGCTGCTGGTGATCGAAGCGATGAAGATGAAAAATGCCATCCGCGCGACACGCGGCGGCGTGATCGAGGCCGTACAGGCCGTCGAAGGCCGGCAGGTGGCGCACGGCGACGAGCTATTGCGCTACCGCTCGTAGCGCAATGGTCAAAACAGCCTGAACCAATCCGTCCCCGTGCACGTGCCGCACACCAGCACGATCATGATGAACAGCAGGATCAGGCCGCACCCCATCCCGGCGCACGACCCACGCCCAAACCCTACCCGATCCTGTAGCCAGTCGTACACAGTGCGGATCAGGAAGAGGCGCAGCAGCCCTTCAAGACACCCCGGTCGTCGATCCATCGTTTTCCCTCCTTGCACCTTTCTCTACGCACCCCGTGCGTCCAAGTTCCGCCCATCCCCCATATCCAATACCGAATCCCTCTACAAAAAACGCCAGGGGCCAACCACTCCCCTGGCGTTTCGCTCTGATCAAGATGCCTACATCAACGTGCCGATCATCTGGATCGAATCGGTCACAAACTGGATAAAGGGCTGCGGGTAGAGACCGATGATCACGATGCCGGCGCAGGCAACCAGCAGGCCGATCTGTGTTCCCACGGGCACCGACACGGCCGGCGCGTCCTCGTCAGCCCGCTCGAAAAAGATATAGCGCGCCACGTTCAGGTAGTAGTAGGCGGCGATGGCGCTCGTGACCACGCCCACGATGGCCAGCGTGAACGTCTGGGGCGTATTAAAACGGAGCGCCGAGCCAAAGACGAAAAACTTGCCCAGGAACCCACCGGTGCCCGGGATGCCGGCCAGCGACAGGAGGCCGAGCAGGATCACCCCGGCCAGCATGGGTGAGCGCTTCACCAGCCCCCGGTAATCGGCGATCTCGGTGGTGCCTGTCGCTGCCTCGAAGGCGATCACGCCGCCGAACACGGCCAGGTTGGTAAAGAGGTAGGCGAACAGGTAAAAGAGGGAGCCGTTGATCCCGAGGAAGGCATTGTCGACGTCGGTCACCAGGGTGATGAACCCGATGATGATGTACCCTGCCTGCGCGATACTGGAGTAGGCGAGCATGCGCTTGATGTTCGTCTGGCGCAGGGCGATCAGGTTGCCGAGGGCCATCGACACGATCGAGAGCGCCATCAGG
>JAFGIA010000392.1 GCA_016929795.1 Anaerolineae bacterium | reverse complement strand
GTGTTGAACAACGACACGGCCATGATGGCCCAGTTGAGCAGGAAATCAGAGGACATGGTCATCGTCAAGTGGCACCCATTGGCCGCGGCGGTCGGCGATGTGGGGGGTGCCGGCCTCGTCCCAGACGACGAGCTGGCGGCGGTGGTAGATCATGGCGGCGCGGGTGCGCGCCACTTTTTCGTCGGTGGGCGTGGCATTCAGGCCCCACGCGGCATAGATCTGGCCATTGGTGCGGCTGACGGCGCGCTTGTCGCGAAAGCCGAGGTGGTCGGCGATCTGCTCGTTGGTGGCACCCCGGGCGAGCCGGGCCACCACGGCGCGCTCGTTCGGCTCGAGGAGCGCCAGCGGGTCATACTCCTCTTTGTGGCGCACCTCTTGCACGCGCGTCTCGATCTCGGGGTCGATAAAGCTGCGGCCGGAGGCAGCGTCGCGCAAGAGGGGCACGATGCTCTCGGGCAGCAGGTAGTTGCTCTTGCGCACGTAGGCATAGTGGCTGAGCAGGCCGGAGCGAAGAAAGGCGCGGTAGTAGGCGTCGTCGTCCTGGATGGAGTAAAAGACGACGGGCAGGCGCGGGTGCTCGCGGCGGATGGCGACGGCGGCCTCGATGCCATTCATGTCGCCGGCGAGGGCCACGTCCATGAGCACGGCGCCGGGGGCGGAGTCGAGGCAGTGGGCCACGGCCGCCTCGCCAGTGGCGACGGCGTCCACGACCTGGATCTCGCCCGTCGACTCTAGCCCGATCTTGAGGGCGCGCTGCAAGCGGGCATTGTCTTCGACGATCAAGAGTGTCAGCACGGATGGCTCCTCCACGGCACCCGGTGGGTTGCACCTCGCCGGTGCGACCCACCGGCATGTAGGTTTCATTTTGGCCTCGCTTTAGTAAACCACAGGCCCGCCTCCTTGTCAAGCACACGGGTGCGCGGCTCGGCGGGTTTGAGTCGCCTGTGGGTTGATGCCGGGGCGTCGACACAGGGCATCTTTTGCCTGTAAAATCAGAAGCGAGCGATTCGGGCGCCATCCCAGGGACGAGGTTCCTGGGGGACAGGGCGCGCTTGGCGAGCCCAGGGCCGAGGTCCCTGGGGGGCAGGGCGCGCTTGGCGAGCCCAGGGGGTATTTTATGAATGTGAAAATGATCCTGCCGGCGCTGACGGAGGCGTGGAGCCCCTATTGGCGGCCGATCAAGTATTCTCTCTTTCCGCCCTTGGGGCTGGCGACGCTGGCCGGCTACCTGGGCGCAGACGACGAGGTGACGATCCACGACGAGCACGTGGAGGGGCAGGCCGGGCCCGGGGCGGACGGGGGCGATGTGCCCGACCTGGTGGCGATCCAGGTGTATATCACGTCGGCACGCCGCGCCTACGCGCTGGCCGACGCCTACCGGGCGCTGGGCGCGCACGTGGCGCTGGGCGGGCTGCACGTGACGTCGCGGCCGGAGGAGGCGGCGCGGCACGCGGACACGATCTTTATCGGGCCGGCGGAGGAGGCGTGGCCGCGCTTCCTGGCGGATTTTCGGGCGGGCCGGCCGGGCAGGGTGTACCGCTCGCGGGTGCGCACGCTCGACGGGGTGCCGCCCCCACGGCGCGACCTGATCCGGCAGCACCTCTACCTGGTGCCGAACTCGATCGTGGTGTCGCGCGGGTGCCCGCACGCGTGCGATTTCTGCTACAAGGAGGCGTTCTTCGAGGGCGGCCGGTCGTTCTACACGCAGCGAGTGGACGAGGCGTTGGCCGAGATCGAGCGCCTGCCGGGGCGGCACCTCTATTTTCTGGACGATCACCTGTTTGGCGATGCGCGCTTGGCCACAGCCCTGTTCGAGGGGATGAGGGGGATGGGCCGGCTGTGGCAGGCGGCGGGCACGGTGCAGGCGGTGCTGCGACCGGGGTTGATGGAAAGGGCGGCCGAGGCGGGGCTGCGCAGCCTGTTTGTGGGGTTCGAGACGCTGCAGGCAGAGAATCTGCGGGCGCAGCACAAGGCGCACAACCTGGCGCACGACTCGGCAGCCGCGTATGCGGCCGCGGTGCGCCGGCTGCACGATCTGGGGGTGATGGTGAACGCGAGTTTCGTGTTCGGGATGGATGGGGACGACGTGGGCGTGTTCGACCAGACGGTGGCGTGGGCCATCGAGCAGGGGGTCGAGACGGCGACGTTCCACATTCTGACGCCCTATCCGGGCACGGCGCTGCACCGGCGGCTGGCGACCGAGGGGCGGATCACGACGGAGGATTGGGACCTGTACGACACGCGCCACGCCGTGTTCCGGCCGGCGCGGATGACGGCAGGGGTGCTGGAAGAGGGGTACTGGCGGGCGTACCGGGACTTTTACCGGTGGGGGGCGATCTGGCAGGCGGCGGGGGCGCACGAGGGGCGGGGCGAGCGGCTGCGGCACCTGGCGTACACCGTGGGGTGGAAAAAGCTGGAGCCGGTGTGGGACGGGGTGATCCGGGCGCAGCGGCTGCCAGGGATGCTGCCGGTGCTGGAGGCGGTGCTGGCGGGGGTGGGGGCGGCAGGAAGAGGACAACGGATGAAGGAAACAGACGATGGGCAGCAACCTTTTGACCTTTCGACGTTTTACCCACTGTGTCCGAGACAAAGGGTACGAGATGGGCTTGTTGGGCAGCGGCCGTGGTGGGCCTGGCTGTTGTGGGGCCAGGTGGCGCTGGTGCTCTTTGTTTCGCTGATGGCCTACCTGGGGCTGCTGCGGCTGGACACGCTGGGGCTGCCGGGGGCGGACAAGGTGCTGCACTTTTTGTTGACGGGCGGTGTAGCTTTTTTCGCGGTGGGATGGCGGGCGGGACGCCAGACGGGGGCCATGTTGGTGGGGCTTGGGATAGTGGCGGCGGTCGAGGAGTGCTTGCAGGCACTGTCGCCGGTGCGGACCTTTGACATGGGCGACCTGGCGGCGGCGCTGGTGGGGATCGTGGTGGCGGGGTGGGTGGGGAGCAGGGGGATTATGCGTGCCTCCGCCGCCGGACGTGACGCACGGTCCAGATGGCGCCGACGATGGCGACGAACCCGGCAGCCAGCCAGGCGGCGCTGGTCACGGTGAGGATGGGCAGGTGGAGGCCGACGAAGCGGCGCTCGGGGGTGTAGTAGGTGGCGACGACGCGGGTGAGGTCCTCCGGGGTGACGGCGTTGATCTCGGCCGGCGGATTGGGTACCAGATCGTCGTCGGAGAGGATCGTGGCCCATCCGGCCAGCCACAAAGCACGCGACTGGTTGTCCTCCATCGACAGGGCCCAGCTCCCCTGAATCGCCGCTTTGGCGCGCGCCACCTCTTCTGGGTCGACTTGTCCTGCGCCGATCCGCTGTACATACTCCTCTGCCGTGCTTTGAATGGTCGAGCGGTTCCGCCCACTCGACGTGGTTTGGATGGACAGGTAGCCTGTGTCCGCGTAGCGTGTATTGTACACGCTCAGGCCGTACACCAAGCCCTGCCGGTAGCGGATCTCCTGGGTGAGGCTCGTGTCGAGCAGTCGCGCCAGGACAGAAAGCGCCCAGCGGTCGGGGTGGAGGCAGCCGACGGTGCGCATGCCGAGCATGAGGGTCACCTGATCGGTGGGCAGCGGGCCGCGGACGGTGACTGTGTGCGGGCCAGTGTCAGGCATGGACGGCTCCTCAAGTGCAGGCGGGTGGGCAGAACCGGCCAGGTCGCCAAAGAGTATATCGACGCTCTGTTGCACCTGTTCGGGTGTCACGGCACCAACCACGATGAGCGCCGCGTTGGCCGGCGTGTAAAAGGCGTGATAGTAGTCGAGCAGCGCCTGCCGGTCCAGGCTGTCGAGTGAGGCATCCTCGCCGATGACGCGCTGCCCGAGGGGGGAGCCGGGAAAGAGGGCGCGCTGCACGTCGCGCTGCAGCTCGTAGCCAAAGCCCCATGCGTCGAGCGTGTTGATGATCCAGCCATGCCGCCCCCACTTTTCTTCAAAGATCACAGCGCGCTCTTTTTCAATCTTGTCGGCGGGGAAGGTAGGGTGGAAGACAACCTGATTTAGCCAGTCAAGCGCGAGGTCGAAATCGGCCGCGGCCACGTAGGCCCAGTAGGCCGTCTCTTCCATGCCGGTCCAGCCGTTCCACTGCCCGCCGCGGGCAGTGATGATCTCTTTGATCTCTTCCTCGCCCCAGCGCTCCGTGCCGGTGAAGAGCATGTGCTCGATAAAGTGCGAGATGCCGCTGTTGGCCGGGGTTTCATAGCGCGCGCCGGCGCGCAGGATCAGGTAGAGGGCGACGGACTTGCTGCCGGCACGGGGCTGGATCCAGAGGCGCAGGCCGTTGGGTAGGGTGGTGCGGTAGAGGAGAAAGGGCTCTGTCTGTGCGGACGCGTCGACGGTGGGGGCCTGTGCCGCAACGCCGGCAGGTGGAAGGAGCGCCAGGCACGCGAGGACCAGGATAAGTGATTTTACATAATCAGTCAAGATCGACATTTCCATCTTTTTCCATGCTTCCAGTCTCCCACGCTTGCACGATTGCGCGGTGCTCGGCGCAGCTCGCGAGAAAGGCGCGCCGCGCATCCTGGTTGGGGATCTGGGCGGCCTGGGATTTGAGCAGCCGGCGCGCAGTGGCCAGGACTCGCCGGGCGGCGGGATCGCCTGTCGCGCGTAGGACTCGATAGCACGCCAGGTACGCGCGCACTGGCTCGACGGCACCGGTCAGCGTGCCTGTTTCCAGCAGCGGCAGGATGGCGTCGACGTGCTCGCGCGCCGCTGACACCTGTCCCAGGCTCAGCGCCACGTCCGCCAGACCGGCGGCTGTCTCGGCGAGCAGTGCCGGATGGCCGGCAGCGCGGCGCGCGGCGTGGGAGCGGGCGTAAGCCTGCCTCGCCTCGGGCAGGCGGCCGAGGGCGGCGAGCGCGTGGCCCTGGTAGAGGGCGCCATAACCCTCGACCTCGGCATCTTCCAGCCTGGCGCCGCGCGCGAGCGCCTCGCTGCTCAGGGCGAGGGCTTGCTCGTCGCGGCTGAGGCGGTGGTAGAGCAGGCTCTGGAAGGCCAGCGTCAGGGCCGCTCCCCGCTGGTCGCCGATCTCGTGCTTGATGCCGAGGGCCTCGTCATAGCAGTGGTCGGCGGCGCGGTGCTCGCCCAGGGTGCAGCACACGATCCCGAGGTTGCTGACGGCGTTGCTTTCGCCCCACCGGTCGCCGACCTCCTGCGCGATCGCGACCGCTTCGGCGTAAAAGCCCCTGGCGTCGGCGTAGCGCCCGGTGTCAAAGGCGAGCATGCCCAGGATGTTGAGCAGCCACCCTTCGCCGCCGCGGTCGCCTGTCTGCCGTTTCAGGGCCAGTGCTTGTTCAGCGCACGTCTGCGCCTGCTCGTAATCGCCCTGCTCGTAGGCCACCAATCCCAGGTTGCCCAGCTCGGCGCTCTCGCCATCGGGGTTGCCGAGGCTGCGGTGGATGGCGAGGCTTTGTTCGTACCCCTGCCTCGCCCTGTCGAATTGCGCCTGGTAGTAGTGGAGGGTGCCGAGCTTGCTGAGCGCGTTCGCCTCGAGGAGCGGCTGGCCGGCAGCGCGCGCCAGGGGAATGGCGCGGTCGAGTGCCTGCCCTGCGCGCGCATAGTCGCCGGCACGGAGGAGAGGGCTGACCAGATGGAGCCAGGCGCGTGCTTGCAGGGCGGGTGCCGCATCCGCAGGCACGCGGTCCGCCAGGTCGACGGCGGCGAGGGCGCGAGCGGCGGCCGCGTCGAAATCGCCGGTGTCGTAGAGGTAGGCGCTTTGACGCAGCGCGACTTCGGTGCACCGCTGCGCGTCGTCGAGCGCGTCGGCCAGGGCGTGCATGTCGGCCAGGACGGCTTCCTGGCGCTCACGCTCGCCGCGCAGTTGATAGATCCACTCACAGCCGGCGTACAAGTCAAAGTGTGCCGTGAGGTCGGCGGCGTCGGTGAGCGCCAGCGCCCGGCCGAGATAGTGAAGTGCCTCTTCGTGGGCAAAGCGCGCGGCTGCCCGCTCTCCCGCACGCTGGTACCAGGCCACGGCATCCGCGCTCCGGTTCGAGCGCGCCAGATGGTG
>JAFGIA010000391.1 GCA_016929795.1 Anaerolineae bacterium | reverse complement strand
GAGCTGATGCCGGCCCGCGGGTTTTCGGTCAGCGAGCCGGCGCCAGCATAGTGGCTCAGGATCGGCACCGTGACCGCCGGGTCCTCGGCCACCGCCTGCACCACACCCAGCCCCAGCGCCACGGCGTTGATCATAATCATGCTTGCGCCCAGCTCTACCGCCCGTCGCGCATTGTCTACCACTTTCTCGACCCGGTCGGTGACGTTGGGGCAGTAGGCGGCCCGGTGCCCGGTCTCCTGGTAGACCTGCTCGGCGGCGTGGGTGTAGGCCCGCACCCGATCGAGCATGGCGCTGAACGAGGTATTGCCCAACAGCTCGTCATCCTTGATTATGTCCACTCCACCCCGCGCCGACTCGGCGAAAAAAGCGGCGCCCGCCTCCGGCCCAAAGCCGGTGCACGGCTTGATCATGTTGAGCAGCAAGGGCCGACCGGGGATGCCAAAATGCGCCCGCACGCCGGCGATGCCGAACTTGGGGCCGCCAAAGCCGGCCACAAAAGTCGGCGACAGCGTCAGATCCACCAGCTTGAGCTGGGTGGCCGTCGAGACGTCGTTGCCCAACAGCGTGGTGAACAGCATAGGGAACTGGGGGCCAAAATTCACCTCGGGGAAGGCAATCTGGACGAAAAAGGCGCGCCTGTCGGGCAGGTCGGGTGCCAGCTCGACGGGTGGCGCGTCATAGACGGCCACGATGCGGCCCATGTGGCGCTCCAGCATCTCGCGGGTGACGCCCGGCACCGGCGTCCAGGTGCCGACGCTCTGGCCCACCGCGAACGACCTGGCTTTAGCCACAATGTCCACGTCGGGGTTGGTCTCCAGGTAGTAGGTGGCGACCACGTATTCCCCGCCGAACAGCTCTTCGGCGTACGCGAACGTCACATCCGTCATGGTCATCCTTTTTCCCTCGCACTCGAGGCCGTGCCGGCTATCTCCCATGCCGCATCAGCCATGGCCACGATACTCTCCGGCGGCACGTCTTCCTGGATATTGTGCACCGGTGCCACGATCAAGCCGCCGCCGGGGGCCAGGTCGGCGATGCGCCGCCGCACCTCGGCGCGGACCTCGTCCGGTGTGCCCAGGGGCAGGAGGCGCTGAGTGTCGATGGCGCCCCAGAAGCAGATGTGGGCGCCGAACTCGGCCTTGAGCGCGGCCGTGTCGTCCATGCCCGCCGACGAGACTTGGACCGGGTTGAGGGCGTCGACGCCAATGTCGATGAACTCGGGAATGAGCGATTTCACCGCCCCGCAGCAGTGATACAGCACCCTGGCCTCCGACTTGCTCTTGAGCAGGTCGATCATCTTCCGGTGGCGTGGCTTGAACAGCCGGCGATAACGCCCCAGGTCGACCATGGGCCGGTCGTGAAAGGCCACGTCATCGCCAAAGGCAACGACGTCCACGTACGGCCCCACCTCGTCCAGGACGGCACCGGCCAACGCCAGCCACCACTCGAGGGTGCGGTCCATCAGGGCGTCGAGAAAGGCGGGGTGGAGCACAATATCCATCAGCCACTGCTCGTAGCCGCGCAGATACTGGCTGAGGTGCACGAACCCCACCGGCAGGGAGAGAGCCACGGCATAGTCCGTTCCCTCATGCAGCCGCCGGGCCTCCTCCCGCAGGCCCCGGGTGCGCCCTGGATCGAGCGGGTCGGGCCAGGGGAAGGCGTCGAGGCCGGCCAATGTCGCGGCGCCGAGCGGGTTGCCTGTCGGGGCATAGTGCCCATCACCCGCCTTGCGCCAGACTATACCAAACTCGTCGCGGAAAGAGCTGTCGTCGAGGAGGACGTCGTGCCAGCCGTCAGGCGCGCCGGGCAGCAGCGGGCGAACGTCGGCGTGGAGCCGCCGGGCGACCCGCTCGTCGAGCAGGGCGCTGCGCGATTTGCGCTTCATGTAGCGCGTCTCGGCATCAATCCCCAGGTGGGCCTTGAGCCGCTCGTAGGCCTGGCCGATGACCGTGCTGAACGACGTCCCGCCCACGTCGATGGGCACCCGATCCGGCTGGCGATGGGCCAGCGCGGCCAGCACCCGCTCCCTGGGTGTCATGCTGCCTGTCATGCAGATCTCCTATCCTTCGCTTTGTAAGCGGAGGAAGGTGTCGACCACGGCGTCCGCAAAGGCGCGGTCGTTGATGTGGGCGTTGACCTCGATCAGCTCGACCTCTCCTGCGGTGAGGCAGGCCTCGGGCGCCAGCGCTTCCCGCGCGGCCTCGAGGAACGCCCTGTTAGCCGCCTCGTCATACAGCACCTGGCCCCGCCGGTTGAGCATCGAGTAGCCCTGCAGGGGAATCATCACCGCCCGGGGGCCGATGCCGGCGTTGAGCCGCGCGGCGATGTGGCGCGCCACAGCCGCCATCTCCTCGGCGCTGCTGCGCACGTGGGTGTGGGTGGGCGTGTGCTGCACGCAGGCTCGTGCCCGCAGCTCTGCCGGCAGCTCCTCGGGGCGGCCGTGGAGCCGGATGTCGGTGGCGCCAGGCGTCACGACGTGGGGGATGCCCATCCGCCCCGCTGCTTCGAGCCGGCCGGGCATGGCCGGCATCTGCCCGCCAAAGAGCAGGTCCGTGATCTCGTGGGGCGAATAGTCCACCACGCCCCTGACTACGCCGTCGAGCACCAGCTCCTCCATCGCCTGGCCGCCGATGCCGTTACAGTGGAAAGCGATCACCTCAAAGCCCAGGCCCTCCAGCTGCTCCTTGACGGCCATCACCCCCGGCGTGGTGATCCCTGCCTGGGTAATGGCGATCAGTTCCCTGTCACCCGCGGCCACCGCCTCGACCGCTGCCATGCCCACCACGGCCGCCGCTGCCTGGCCCAGAATGCGGCGCGTGACCCGGTTCAGCCCCAGGATGTCGGCCACGGAATGGATCATGGTCACGTCCTTGGTGCCGACGTAGGGGCCAAAGGTGGTCTGGCCGCAGGCCACGGTCGAAACCATGACCTTGGGCAGACCCACCGGCAGGGCGCGCATGGCGGCCGTGGCCATGGCCGTGCCCTGCGCGCCGCCGACGCCGACGACACCCGCCACCCGGCCCTCGGCGTGCAGCCGCGTGACGACCGCCACCAGCCCCTCGATCATGGCCGCCTGGCAGCGCTGCCGGTCCCCCGTGGCGACCAGGTCGGCCAACTCGACGCCGGCGGCGCGGGCCACCTGCTGCCGCGTGACGTCGCCGGCGATGGCCGGCTGGCCCAGAATGCCGGGGTCGATGACCAGCGGAGATCCGCCACGCCGGGCCACTTCGTCGCGCAGGTAGCCGACCTCAGGGCCCTTGGTGTCGAGCGTGCCGATAACCAGGATATTCATACGTTGACCTCTTATTCCCGCTTGATGTGCAAGTCATCGAGCTGGGCGGATCGTCTCTCCAACAGGGCCAGTGCGTCGTCAACCGTGCCGTTTTCGTGCAGAACGTGCTTGAGGGCGTGGATGAGCGAGGCAGGGTCGGCACTCTGCCAGATGTTGCGCCCAAAGGTGAGACCGGCCGCGCCGGCCTGCACCACACTGTGGGCCATGCGCACGACGTCGGCGTCGGTCTCCAGGCGCGGGCCGCCGGCAGCCACTACCAGCGCCGGGGCCGTCATCTCGACCACCCGATGAAAGCTGTCGGCCGAGCCGGTGTAAAAAGTCTTGACGATGTCGACGCCTAGCTCCATGGCCAGCCGCGAGGCATAACCCACCCGCTCGGCTGTATAGACCTCTCCGGGTGGGACTAGCTCGCCGTTGGGGTACGCATGGACGACGATGGGCATGCCGGCCCGCTCCGCGTCGCGGACCAGGGCGGCGAGGTTGGCCAGCAGAGCCGCTTGATCTGGGCTGCCCACCGTCAGCGCCATGGCAATGGCGTCCGCGCCCAGCCGCACCGCGTCTTCCACGGGACTGACCCACACGTCGTGCTGGAGGTGGAAGGGCGAAAGGCTGGACGATTTCAGGATGAGGGCCACCCGCCCGGCATAGGGCCGGAAGCAGCGCGCGGCGGTGCCTTTCATCAGCAGCAAGGCATCGGGACCCGCGCTCGCCACCCGGTCGACGACCTGCTGGATCCTCTCCAGGCCGGACAGCACGCCATAGCTGGGAGCGTGATCCACGGCCACGGTCAGGATGCGGCCCGACGCCCGGTTTTTCAGCATTTGCAGACGGATCTCTTTACCCAGGGTCATGGCCTTTCCTCCTGCGTGACGGGAGATTGGGTATTGGCTATTGGATATTGGGCAGTTTGGCGTTTGTAATCGCCGTATTGCAATCCCGCAGCTAACAGCACCTGGTAGTTCTCCACCGGCACAAAGTCGGGGATCGAGTTGCTGGAACCGAGCAGCCAGCCGCCGCCGGGCGCCAGGGCGGCAGCCATCCTCTGCACCTCGGCCTCGACGTCGGCGGGCGTGCCGTGGCACAGCGTCTTTTTCAGGTCGATGCCGCCCGCAACGGCGATGCGGTCGCCCCACTGCCGCTTGACGGCGACGATGTCGTTCATCGGCGGCTCGAAGGGGTGGACGGCGTCAAAGCCACAATCTACCAGATCGGGCAGCAGGCGCGTCAGGTCGCCGTCGCTGTGCAGGCCCACCGGCACGTCCGCCTGATGACAGCGCTCTACGATCCTGACGTACCAGGGATAGACGTAGCGGCGATAGACCCCGGGCGCCACCACCGGGCCACTGTTGTAGCACAGGTCATCGGGCAGCCACACGGTGCCCACGCACTCGTGCTGCAGCAACATCTCGAGTACCGCGAGCTGGCTCGCCCCCAGCCAACCGTGCAGATCGCGGACCAGGTCGGGGTCGTCGGCCAGCTTGAGACAGTAGTTCTCAAAGCCCAGGATCTGCCAGGCGCCCATGAACACATAGCCGAGCTGGACCAGCAGCTTCAACCCTGCGGGCAGCAGGCCGGCCAGCGCCGCCAGGTAGCCGTCCAGGTCCTCATAGTCGGGGTAGCCGCCCAGTTCCTCCGGTCGCGGCCAGGGAAAGGTCTCGAAATCGCGCCGGTCCTGGATAAGGGCAGCATCCTCGGCGACCCAACCGCCCGCCTCGCGTGCCTGGCCACGCGCTGCCCGCCACTCCCTGACCGCCGGGTGGTAACCCCGCACCACCGGCCGCACCCCTGCCCGGATCGAGACGAAATCGTAGCCGGCTACTCGCCAAAAATCCACTTCGTCCCGCAGGCTTTGCACCGGGCGCGCCAGAATAGCCGCCTTGTGCCGGCTGTGGATCGACATCTCAAAGAGTGGCACCCGGTCACCCTCGCCATCGCGGAGCATGGCCCGGCGAACCCGCTGAAAGTCCGGCGAGCGGGGAATCCGGGAATCGGTAACCGGGAATCGGTAACCCGAACTGCTCATCCGGACGATCCACCGTTATGAACTCGGGCCGCGACGGTGTGGGGTGCCTCGCCCTGCAGCAGCCGCTCCATGGCGCCGGCCACCAGGTCGGCGAAGGGTGGGTCGTTGAGGTGCAGGTCGACCACGACGACGGGGATCTCGGGGCGCAGCGCGGCCTCGAATTCGGCAATGACCGCTCGGTTGCCCTCGGGTACGTAGAGACCATCGCCTTCCCGGTTGGGCCGGGAGAAGCCGCGAGAAGGCAGAACGACGATCACCGGCCCCAGGGCGCGATTCAAGCGCTCGATCATCTCCCGGGCGGCGGCGACCATCTCATCGGGGGTAGGCGCAAAGCAGGTCATCTGCGCGTTGTGGACCATGTGAGCGCGGGTGCGGTACTTTTCCGGTGCCTTCTGTACACTCTCAAAAAGGAGATAGTCGCTGCCGCCCACCGACACCACGGCGGGGATGGCCGTGCGGGCTAGCGCCTCCAGGCGACGCGGCGCACCGGCCAGGCCGCCGTGCTGCTGGTCGATTACCTCGTGGGTGCTCAGATCGATGACGCCGACGAACTTACCCTGTTCGATCAGCCCCTCCATGGCCGGGCCGCTGGTGCCGTTGGCGTGAAAGGGCACTACGTCGTAGCCCTGGCGCTCCAGCGTGGCCTTGATGCGCATCACGCAGGGGGTGGTGATGCCCAGCATGGTGATCGCGATGGTGGGCGTGGCGGATTCCGCCTCGGGCTCGTAGTGGAGGGCCATGCCGGCGATGGCGTTGGCCGCGTTGCGCAGGATGGGCCGGCTGATGGCGTTCAGGCCCAGCACGTCGGTGATGGAGTGCATCATGCACAGGTCCTTGGTGCCGACGTAGGGGCCGAACTGGAAATTGCCGCTGGCCACGGTGGACAGCATCAACTTGGGCACGCCGATGGGTAACGCGCGCATCGCCGCCGTGCCGATGGATGTCCCCTGCCCGCCGCCCAGCCCGACGATGCCCTGCAGCCGCCCGGCCTGGTGCAGATCGAGGACGATGCGGATCAGCCCCTCGGTCTGGGTGGCGATGGCGCGCGCCTTGTCATCCCGCGCCAACAACGCTTCCAGCGTGGTACCCGCCGCCTCGGCGACCCTTTCGCGACTGACGTCGGCCTCAACCGCCGGCGCCGGCAGGATGCCGGGGTCGATCAGGATCGTATCCACTCCCCAGGCAGCCACGTGGTCGCGAACGTAGGCGGCCTCCTCCCCTTTGGTGTCAAGGGTGGCGACGATGACGACCGTGCAGTTCCTCCTGTTCATCTGCCCCTTCCCGTTATCCGTGACGCCTGATGCGTAATGCGTGATGCGTGATGCGTGATGCATGGCTGATCACACCCCGATTCACGCATCACGTTTCACGTTTCACATTTCAGATCCCTGCAAAGTAG
>JAFGIA010000390.1 GCA_016929795.1 Anaerolineae bacterium | reverse complement strand
GAGCTGATGGGCAACGAGATCTTTGTCTACCTGCTCACCGGCCAGAAGCAGTACATCGCCCGCGTCGACCCGCGCACCAGCGCGCACATCGGCAACAAGCTGGACGTAGCAATCAACATGGACAACGTCCACCTCTTTGACCGCGAGACGGAGCAGACGATCCGGTAAAACAGCGGCGAACAAGTTACAAGACATTGAATGGGCAATGCACAATTCCCAAGGGCGGGAATAGCCAGGGAATTGTGCATTGTCCATGTTTGAAAAGTACCTGAGGGAGAGCAATGACCCATTTCGATTTGACCCGCACCTTGCAGATTCCCGCCGCCACCAAGATCGTCCACCTAGTCATGGACGGCCTGGGCGGCCTGCCGCGCGAGGAGGGCGGCCCCACAGAGCTGGAGGCAGCGCACACCCCCCACCTCGACGCCCTCGCCGCCCGCTCGCAGCTCGGACTGGCCGTGCCCGTCGCCCCCGGCGTCACACCCGGCAGCGGCCCGGCCCACCTGTCCCTCTTTGGCTACGACCCCCTCGAATTCGACATCGGGCGCGGCGTCCTCGAAGCCCTCGGCATTGGCTTTGAGCTCGAACGCCAGGACGTGGCCGCCCGCGGCAACTTTTGCTCCGTCGATGCCGGGGGCAACATCACCGACCGGCGCGCGGGCCGCATCGCCACCGAGATCAACCGCCGCCTGGTAGAAAAACTGCGCGTCATCGCGCTGCCGGGCATCCAGACCTTCGTCGAGACCGTCAAAGAGTACCGCTTTGTCCTCGTGCTGCGCCCCCTCGCCGGGCAAACACTCCACGCCAACATCCTCGACACCGACCCGCAGCGCCTCGGCGTCCCGCCCCTGCCCGCCGAGCCGCAGGACGAGGCCAGCCAGCCCACCGCCGCCTTGATCAACGACTGGATCCGCCAGGCGCGCGCGCTGCTGGCCGACGAGCATCCGGCCAACTGCCTCAACCTGCGCGGCATCGCCCGCGACCCCGGCCTGCCCCCCTTCCGCGACATCTTTGGGCTCAAGGCAGGCGCCATCGCCACCTATCCCATGTACAAAGGCGTGGCCCGGCTCGTCGGCATGGACGTGCTGCCCGTGGCCGGCGAGACCGTGGAGGATGAAGTCACGACCCTGCGCCAGCGGTGGGACGAGTACGAATATTTCTTCTTCCACGTAAAAAAGACCGACTCCGCCGGCGAGGACGGCGATTTCGAGCGCAAGGCCGAGGTGATCGCCCACGTCGACGAGGTCGTAGTGCCTGCCATCCTCGACCTCGCGCCCGACGTCCTGATCGTCACCGGCGACCACTCCACGCCGGCCGTGCTCAAAAGCCACTCGTGGCACCCCGTGCCCACCCTCTTGTGGAGCCGCTACGGCCGGCCCGATGGCGTCGCCACCTTTGGCGAGCGGGCGTGCGCGCGCGGCAGCCTGGGCACCTTTCCCGCCACCGACGAGATGATGCTGGCCCTGGGCCACGCCCTGCGCCTGACCAAATATGGCGCCTGATCGTCACCTCGGGCAGCGTGTCGCGCACGCCTTCCACCAGACATTTGGCACCCCGCCCCGGGGGCTCTATCGCGCCCCGGGGCGGGTAAACCTCATCGGCGAGCACACCGACTACAACCAGGGGTTCGTGCTGCCCATGGCCATCGACCGCGCCGTGTGGCTGGCGGCGGCGCCCCGCGCCGACAGGCAGGTGCGCCTGGTCGCACTCAGCCTCGACCCCGGCACCCAGGTCACCTTCTCACTGGATGAGCTGGCCCCCGATGCCGGCGCGCCGTGGAGCAACTATGTGCGCGGCGTGCTGGCCGTCCTCGAGCGCCACGGACTGCGCCTGGCCGGCCTCGACATCGCCTACGGCGGCGACGTGCCCATCGGCGCCGGCCTCAGCTCGTCAGCCGCCGTCGAAGTCGCCGTCGCCACGGCAGCCAACCACCTGTTCGGCCTCGGCCTCGACCACCTGGCCCTGGCGCGCATCTGCCAGCAGGCCGAACACCTCTTTGCCGGCACCCAATGCGGCCTGATGGACCAGCTCATCTCCATAGCCGGCCAGGAGGGGCACGCCCTCCTCATCGACTGCCGCTCATTCGAGTGGCAGCCGGTGCCCTTGCCGGCGCGCCAGTCCGTAGTCGTGTGCGACACAGGCAAGCGCCGCGGCCTGGCCGACTCGGCCTACAACGAGCGCCGGGCACAGTGCGAAGAAGCGGCCCGTAAACTGGGCGTGCCGGCGCTGCGCGACCTCGACGTCGAGGCCTTCAAAGCGCGCGCCGGCGAGCTGCCCCCCTTACTGCACCAGCGAGCCCGCCACATCGTGCACGAGAACGACCGCACCGTGCGCGCCGCCGCCACACTGCGCGCCGGCGATCTCGTCACCTTTGGGCAGCTCATGAACCAGTCGCACACCAGCCTGCGCGACCTCTACCAGGTCAGCTCCGACGAGCTCGATATCATGGCTGCCCTGGCACAGGCACAGCCCGGCTGCTGGGGCGCGCGCATGACCGGCGCCGGCTTTGGCGGCTGCGTCGTCGCCCTCGTCGACGACGAGGCCGTCGCGCCCTTTGCGGAAAGAGTCGCTGCCCTCTACCAACGGCAAACGCGCATTGCGCCCGCACTCTACGTCACACACCCGTCCGCAGGAGCCGGAGAAAAAGCTTCTGGGCTCAAGGCCCCGTCCGCAGGAGCTGGAGAAAAATAAAAGTGGCCGGCGCCGTCAGGGGGCGCCGGCCTTGTTCCCTGGAGACCATGTCTACCTATTCATCACCGCAACGAGACTATATTCTCGACATCAGCCGGGCCATGACGTCGCGGCTGGACCTGCCCTCCCTGCTGGAGCTGGTCCTGCGCAGCGCGGTCGAGCTGCTGCGTGGGCAGGTTGGGCTAATCGTGCTGCGCGGCCGGCAGGGCACCATGCGCGTCCGCGCCAGCTATGGGCTGCCCGAAGAGCTGCTCCGCTTCTTCCAGCCGCTCTGGCACGATCTGCCCCTGACGCAGCAAGCAGAAGAAGCCCTTAGCGGGTGGCGCATCCCCGATCTGCAAGTGCGGCTGGGCATC
Source organism: Anaerolineae bacterium (assembly GCA_016929795.1). Next base: position 2,268 of record JAFGIA010000390.1, on the reverse strand, counting down.
GTGGCCGCCGCCGCGGGATTGGCCCTGAGCCAGGTCGTGGCCCTGCCGCTGGTGTTCCAGGAGCAGCTCCTGGGGGCGATCTATGTCTTTCGCGTGGGCGGGCGTGCCTTTTCACGCGCCGACCACGCCCTCCTGGCTGCCTTTGCCGACCAGGCAGCCATTGCCGTGCGCAACGCCGAGCTCTACCAACAAGTGAGCGACGAGCAGCAGGCACTATCCGCCATCATCGAAAACAGCGCCGAGGGAGTCATGATCGTCGATCCGGAGGGCCGCGTCGAGGTATTCAACCGGGCCCTGTCGCGCATGACCGGGATCGACGCCGCCCTGGCACTGGGCAAGCCGGCCAGCGACGTGCTGGGCCTGCGCGACAGGCAGGGGCAGCCCATCGCCCTGCCCCACCCCCCGCGCCGGCGGGCGTCGGCCGTCGAGCAGCGCCTGTACGTAGAGGGCGACGTCGTGCGCCGCAGCGGGCCGCCCGTCGCCGTGGGCGTCACGGCCACGCCCCTCTACGACCCCGAGGGCGCGCTGGCCCGCACCATCCTGAACGTCGTCGACATCACCCGCTTTCGCCAGGCCGAAGAACTCAAGTCCACCTTTGTATCAGTCGTCAGCCACGAGCTGAAAACACCCGTGGCCCTCATCAAGGGCTATGCCGAGACACTGCGCCGCGAGGACGCACAGTGGGACCGCGAGACAGTGCGCGATGGCCTCGACGTGATCGCCGAAGAGGCCGATCACCTCACCCACCTGATCGACAGCCTCCTCGAAGCCAGCCGCATCCAGGCCGGCGGGCTCAAACTGCAGCCCACAGACGTCAACCTGCCACGCCTGGCCGAAAAAATCGTCGACGCCTACCGCACCCAGACACGCATCCACACCTTCGAGCTCGACTTCCCCCCCGACTTTCCTGCCGTATGGGGCGACCCCGAGCGGCTGCGCGAGGTACTCACCAACCTGGTGAGCAACGCCGTCAAATATTCACCCGACGGCGGCAGAGTGTGGGTGGGTGGGCGCACCGACCGTACAGGCGTCACAGTCTACGTCGCCGATCAGGGCATCGGCATCCCGGCCGAGGAGCAGGCGCGCATCTTTGACCGCTTTCACCGTGTCCCCAGCGGCCAGCACACCGACGGCACGGGCCTTGGCCTCTACCTCGTCAAAGCCATCATCGAAGCACACGGCGGGCGGGTATCAGTGGAGAGCGTGCCCGAACGCGGATCGATTTTCATCTTCACGCTCCCATCTAGATAGAATGAGAGATATGGTAGACACAGCAGAAAAACTCATCCTGGTCGTCGACGACGAGCCGCGCATGGTACGGTTCGTGCGCATGAACCTGGAGCTAGAGGGATACCAGGTAGCAGAGGCCGGCAGCGGCATCGAGGCGCTCGACAAAGTGCGCGACGACCTGCCCGACCTGGTCGTGCTCGACGTAATGATGCCCGAGATGGACGGATTCGAGACCCTGGAGCACATCCGCGAGATCTCGACCGTGCCCGTGATCATGCTCACCGTGCGTAGCGATGAAGAAGACCGGATCCGGGGGCTGGAGCTGGGTGCCGACGACTATGTCACCAAGCCCTTCAGCCCGCGCGAGCTCGCCAGCCGCATCCGCGCCGTGCTGCGCCGCGCCGAGATGCCCTCGCCCGTGGCCAAAACAGCGATCCGGATCGACAACAGGCTCCAGATCGACTTTCGCAAGCGCGAAGTGATCGTCGACGGCGAGCGCATCAGCCTGCGTCCCACAGAGTACCGGCTCCTCTACCACCTGGTGAACAATTCAGGGTGGGTCATGACCCACGAGATGCTGCTCAGCAAAGTATGGGGCTACGAGTACCGCGAAGAAGCCGGCCTGCTGCGCCTGTACATCACCTACCTGCGCAAAAAAATCGAGCCCGACCCGAGCGACCCACGCTACATCTTTACCGAGCGAGGCGTCGGCTACCGCTTCGTCGACTATGAGCGCCACCAGGGCGAGGGCGAACCGTAGCCCGGCCGGGTCCCTATCCCCATTCCCCCGCCCTCCATCCTCTGAGCTCAAGGCCCCGTCCCTTGGGCTCAAGGCCCCGTCCCCGGGGCCGTTTCCGCCCATGCAATCAACATACCCAGAAACTTGAAATCCCCTCCTTCCTCCATCCTGGCCCGGTTTGCCGAACCCTGCTGAACCTGCTATAATGTAGCCGTATGGGCCGTTAGCTCAGTCTGGCAGAGCAGCTGCCTTTTAAGCAGCGGGTCACAGGTTCGAATCCTGTACGGCTCACCTGGATG
>JAFGIA010000001.1 GCA_016929795.1 Anaerolineae bacterium | reverse complement strand
GGCTACTCGATCGGCGAGATCACCTGCCCGACGTTGTACGACGCAACCTCGTCTTCGATCAATTTTCCCCGATCGGTGCGTTATGGTATTGGCGTGCTCCAGACCTCGGTGCAGTTCCGGCTGCAGCGCATGGGGGTGTTGCACCTGCCCCTCTTTGCCGAGATCAAGGGGCGTGGCGCGTAGAGCATTGCGATGGGAGGCCTCGCTCTGTCACCGGTTGACCGGCGCAAGCTGATGCTGTTGGCGCTTGTCGGTGTGTTGTTTGTCCTGGTGTTTGCCATCATGCTCAACGTGGACGCCGGCGCGCGCCACCGCTCCGATATTTATCTACGCTGGTACGCAACGCAAAAGCTGTGGACCGAGGGCCGGAACCTATACGACCCGCTGAACGGGCAGGAGGTGACCACCGAGGTATATGGCGTGCCGTGGGTCACCAACTTTTTCTACCCGGCCTACCTGCTGGTCTTTGTCGCGCCACTGGCGCTGCTGCCCTACCAGGCGGCGCACCTGGTGTGGACGGTGACCATCCAACTTTTTTACCTCGCCGGGCTGTGGGTGTTGGTGCGCCTCGTGCGCTGGCCTCGCTCTGTCAATGGCCTGACGCTGCTCTTTGTCACCGCCGTGCTCTTTATGCCCACCATGCAGCATACGATCTGGGGGCAGTTCAACACCATCGGCTTGCTCGGGCTCGCCCTCTGCTATTGGGCGCTCGCCAGGGAGCGGTACGGCCTGGCCGGCGTGTTCGCCAGCGCGCTCACCTTCAAGCCCCACGTTGCTTTCCTGCCGCTTCTCTTTCTCCTCATCTGGTCGCTCTTGCGGCGCGAGCGGTGGCTTTTTTTCGCAGGCTTTGGTACCTCGGTGGGCCTGTTGTGGCTCGTGGCCGAGCTGTTCCAGCCCGGCTGGGTGGCCGCGTTTCTGCCGACGCTGTCCGGCTATGGGCCGCGCGAGCCGATCCTCGACCGTGCGCTGAATCCCTTCCTGGTGATCACCGCCATCGTGGCGGCAGGGGCCCTGGCCCTGGCCGTGCGCAGCGCGCGCGGGCCGGCATCGAGCCTGGTTTTTGCCGGCGGCCTGGCGCTCACCATTTCAGCGGGGCTGTTGATCCTCCCGGCCATTGGGTTCATCGGCAACACGCACGCCATGATGCTGCCCTTGGCTGTGGTGTTGCTCCTCGCCGGTCTGTCGCGTACCGACCGCAGGCTCACCCGCGCTGCCGTCTATATCACCCTTGGGGTGTGGGCGCTTGGGTTTGTTTTGTATGGCGTTGACCTCGCCACCGGCACTTTTTACTGGTCCGAAGTGGTCTACAATGTGCTTGCACCCTTCGTGATAGTGGCCCTCTCTGCCCTCTTGTGCTGGAAAGCGAGCACCACAGCGCCCTCCCCATTTCTAATCTCTAATCTCTCATTTCTCATTCTTTAAACAGAAATACCAGGCTCGCCAGCCACAGCAGCGAATAGTTGAGGATGCGCTGCGATCGTTTCCTGGCACCATACAGAATCATGGCCAACACCAGGCCGGTCGTCAGGCGGAGCATGGCCAGCGGCTCGCGGTAGCTACTCTGTGGTAGAAAAAGAAGGATGGCCGCATTGGCCAGCAGCATGGCCGTGAATGGATGCCAGCGGCCAGCCCACAGGTCGCGCGCGGCCGACCAGAGCGCGAGCAGCCCGGGTACGATTGTCAACGGGAGCACGATCAGCGCCAGCAGGGCGAACGCGCGCAGATCCACCGCTCCGATCGACCAGAAGCCACGGAAGGGGATGGCCTCCCACGGCGTGGCGCCCGCACCGCCTGATCCAAATCCCGGCTGGCCGAGCCAGGCCCACAGGATGATCTGCCAGCCGAGCCACGGCAGCCCGGCACCGAGCGCCAGGCCCAGAGCGTGGCGCCAGTTGCGCTGCGCCACCAGGAAGAAAAGGTAGCCCCCCACGAACACGAGCGACGTCTCGCGCGCCAGCGCCGACAGGGCAAACAGGGCGACAGCCCACCCCCACCTGTCGCGCTCTGCGCTCAGGATGGCCGCCACCACCAGTGCGTACGACAGCGGCTCGGCGAGGTCCAGGCGCGCGGACATGAGCTGCCCTGCATACAGGCCCAAGGTCACGGCGTACCAGCGGTTGACGTGGTAACGGCGCAGGATTTCTTCGACGCACCACGTGCCCCCCGCGAGGGCGAGCACGTTGATCAGGGGCAGCGTGTAGGGGATCCACCCTGCCTGCCCGAGCGCCAGGATCCGCGCCAGGAGTGGGTAGAGGCTCCGCTGATAGCGGTAGGCGGGAATGTCGACCAGGTCGCGGGCGCCGAGTGGGTCGCGCGCGATATAGTAGTTGAATTGCCCATCGTATCCCTCAGTCCCTGCCGGGGCGCCTTCTGAGAAACGCGTGCCGAGGGTGGCGAGGGCCAGCGGATCGCCCCCATGCGCGTGGAGCACCACGGCCAGGTAGAGGATGGTGACCAGGGCGACGAGCATCCACGGGCGCACCCACGCGAACGGGCGTTTCCCTCCCTGTCGTGTCACAGATCACTCCTTGACAGCATAGATTGGTATCTGCTCAATAATCGGGGGTTGGGGTGTGTGCGGGCACCGCACACACCCCAACTTTCCCCCTTTATTGAGATGATACATAGATTGCATACTCCTCTTGGCGGTAGATGGGCGTCATCCAGTCTGTATGCTCCGGGCTCCACGTGCCGAGCCGCCGCTCGGCGGGGCCATAGAAGACATAATCGATCTGGAACTCGTCGAGCAGGTCCCGGCGCCACGCATCGTCTGTATCAGCGGCAAAGAAGCGCTCGACCGCCGCTACCTTTTCGGCCAAGTACAACGTCTCGGGGCTGTGCCCGACAAAGACGTCGAGGTTGGTGAAGGCGGGCAGGGCATTGCCAACTTCACGCGAGGAGAGGATGGTTTCTTCTGGCTCGGAATTGGCGACCAGCCAGTTGAAAGCGGCTACTTCGGTAGCCGGGCGAAACACGGGCAGTTGTCGCTGGGAAACAGGGCCGAGACTGCCAAGCACGAGGGCGATGTTGCTCAAGGATGCAGCCGTGAGGTATACGACCAGCGCCCAGCGGTGCTTATCAAACCAGCGGCCAAGTGCGCAAGCTGCCGGTAGCGCCAGCGCAAACGGAAGAAGGACGATCAGGCGCCGCTGTGAGACAAAGGGGACATAGATGAGGAGGAGCGTGGCTGCTGCCCACAAGATGGGCAACCATTCAGCCCGGCGCGTGGACGGCGCCTGGGGTGTAGCAGAAGAGGAGCGGATGTACCTGAAGGCTGTCCACGCTGCCGGAATCAGAAACCAGACATAACCGACCAGGTAGTGCAAAGGGTGCGGCGACAGGTTGCGGTTCTGCGCTGACCAGATACGAAAGGCCGGGTTGGACGTAAAGAGCCATGCGTTATAGAGGACGGCAGGGGAGGCGAAAGCGCCAACGAGGGCGGACAGAGCGACGATGCGCCAGGGAATGGCTCGTCGTTGAATTGTACAGAAGATCAGATAGACACCTAGCGCCATCGCGAGGACGATGGCGTAGAAAGGGACGATCCAGGTAGCGGCAAAGGCAGCGAGCCCGGCAGGGAGCGAGAGCCGGGGGATGGAGAACTCGCCTGCGCGAAGCAGCCAGAGGATGGCCCACAGGAGCAGAGACTCGGCCAGTGCCAGGTGCGGCAGGTTGTAGAGGACGAGAAAGACATAGCCCTCGGGCACCCAAAAGTCCGTTGGCAAGCTGCCGAGCCAATCGCTAGCTCCCAACAGCATCAGGATCCATCCGCTTCCACTGCCCAGGACGATCAAGACCCACGCGATCCGGCGCGTGGTGACGGTCGGCGTAAAAAAGGCCACGAAATGGTAGATGGTCCACATTAGAAGGGCGCCCAGGGCCACCCGTGCCAGGTGATAGACGAGGACGAGCGACAGGTGCGTCACTGCTGCCACCTTGCCCAGGAGCAGGTGGAGCGGAAAAGCGAATGCCGACTCGTGTGCTTCCGGCGTGTAAAAGATGTGAAACAGCCACTCCCCCCGCGCGCCGAGCCGCATTTTGCCAATGTACGAGTTGCCGTCCTCGTTGTTATAGACAAAACCGGTAAAGACGTGCTCGGCATCGGCCAGGTGCCAGGCATAGATCGTCGGCAGGCTGGCCAATAGGAGCACAATGGCTGACGCGATGAGCAGCCAGCGCCACTCGCGGCTGGCTCTCTCTTGTCTTTTTCCAGGGGACTGCTGGTCAGGGGTCATGGCTTCTCCGTCCTGCACCGTAAAGCGGAAAACGCGGCCAGCCCGGCGAGCAGTAGGGTTGAACAGAGCGTGACGATGGCCCCCACGCGGAAGGACAGGGGAGCGTATTCGAACACGACCACGTGGCTGCCCGCCGGCACGGCTACGGCGCGAAAGGCGTGGTTGGCTCGGTAAATCTCCGCGGGCTCGCCGTCCAGTGTCGCCTGCCATCCGGGGTAGTAGGTGTCGGCGATGACCAGGTACCCTGGAGCGGCCGTGTCCACTGTTACCGTGAGGTGTGCAGGCCCGTCGCGGCGCAGGGAGGCGCGGCCAGGCGTGGGGACGGGGCTGCCGGGCAGGGTATGCCCCTGCGCGGGCAGGCGCTCCAGGATTACCTCCCGCCAGGGGTCAAACCCGGGCGATTGCAGTGCAGCCAGGCGCGCCGCCGGGTCCTCGATCAGGCGCGAGATGTGGACGATCCACGCCTCAGGCAGCGCGTCGGGATCCTGGTAAATGGAGGGGCCGCGGTCGTAAATGCGTGGCAGGTCGAGCGCCTCGTCGGTGACAATGTACCGTGCGGCAAAGAGGCGCACGATGGGGCGGGCCGTGGTCCATGGAGCAGGGGCGTCGGGCGTGCCTGCCGCCAGGTTGTAGAGGTCGCGGTAGGCACCGACCGTCAGCGGATCATAGTTGCCGGCGGCGGGCAGGTGGTGCGACAGGCCGAGGTTGGGGCGCAGGCTTTCGCGCAGGCCCTGCAGGTGGGCAGGCTCCTGGGTGCCGAAGGAGGCGAGCGACACATACTCGTCGTATACGTCCTCGGCGTACGATGCCTGGGTCCAAAACCGGCCTGGCGGCTGGTCCGCCAGAAAGTGCGCCGTAGCGACGGGCGCGGTATAGACCGCGGGGTCGGTGCCAGGGGCCAGGCCCCAGCCAAAGGCAAGCAGGTCGACGGCGAGCAGGGCAGTCGCGGCTGCTTCCCAGCGGCGCCCGCGCAGGAGGCGCCCCCGCGCCAGCAGGAGGGCACAGGCCAGGGCCAGGGTGCCGCCCAGGCGCAGGATGCTGCTGCCAAAGGTGGCGCGGATGCCGGGCAGTGCCATCAGGGCGACGCCGGCCGCCAGGGCGATGCCGAGCCCGGCGATCAGGGTGATCGCCAAGCCGCGCCGCACGCCCGGGGTGAGGGGCAGCGCGTCGGCGCCAATACCGGCGAGCAGCGGCACGGCCAGGGCATAGCCGATCATCAGCCGGGCAGGGGCCTGAAAGAGGCCGAAACCGGGGACGTGGTCAAAGAGAAAAAGATAGAGTGGCGTGTGCTGACCGAGCGCCAGGACGAAGGAAACGACGGCCAGGCCGGCCAGAAAGGGCACCAGGCTGACAGGTGTCTCTGCCTCGCGCCTGCGGCGCCGCCATGCGACAAAGGCCAGGGCGACCAGGACGAGGGGCAGGATGCCGGCGTACGCCGCTTCCTCCCAGTAGGTGCCGTAGGCCCAATACTCGCCGCGCGCGGGATTGCCGAAAAAGTCGGGCGCGAGCAGGCTGAGGACACGCCACGGCCAGAACGAGAGCTCGAAGGCAAACTGGCGATCGGTCAGCGTGCCGGCGCGCTGGGAATGGGCAGCCAGCTCGGCGGTGGGCAGGAGCTGGATGGCGGCCAGGGCCACGCCGAGGAAAGCCGCCAGCAGCAAGGTGCAGGCAGCAAGGAATGACCACCGTATGCGGGCCGATCTGCCGGTCGTGAGGCGTGAGGCGTGATGCGCGAGGCGTACCAGCGCAAAGGCGGCGACGAGGAGCGCGGTGTAAAAGCTCGTCTGCGCGTGCCCCGCCAGCAACTGGAGCGCGATCACGGCTGCCAGCAAGACCACATCTCGACCTATGTCACTGTGGTGGTATATTAGCCGTTCGGCCAGGGCCAGGATGAGGGGCAGCCACGCGGCGGCGTAGACCATGCTGGGAAAGACCCAGCGGGCGACGACATAGCCGCCCAGGCCGTAGGCCAGGCCGGCGACGAGGGCGCCGAAGGGCTTGAGGCCGATCGTGCGCCCGAGGGTGTAGGCGGCCAGGCCGGCGAGGGCGACGTGCAGGGCGAGCGCCCAGCCAAAGGCGCGCTCGACGGGCATGAGCAGAAAAAGGACGTTGGGCGGGTAGAAGGCGGCGGTCTGCAGGTTGGCCGCCAGCGGCGTGCCTGCGCCCAGGTATGGGTTCCAGAGAGGCCACTGCCCGGCGCGGATCTGCTCGACGGCAAGCTGGCGCCAGGGGTAGAATTGCAGCATGTAGACGCCCCAATAGAGCACCTTGCCGCCCAAGAGAAAGGGCGCATAGAGCAACAGCGGCAGGCCGGCGAGAATGGCTGCGGGCCACGCGCGCCCGTACCATGGCATCTGTCCCTTATTGAGCTTGGTCACGCCTGTAGACCCCGGCACGATCGTCTGTCATCATCGGCGCAGCCGATCATCTCATTCCTCTACCTCAAAGATGCCCATGTCTATGGGCGACACAACCTTCGACAGGGCGTAAAAAATGTGGTAGGGTCCAACGTCCGCTTCCTCAAAGTGCACGCCACGGGCGTGGAACTCTTCGATCAAGACCTCATCCAGCCACGGCTGGTTGCAGGTGACGTACACCGGGCTGGGCGTCGATCGGGCAAGCGCCGAGTAGGGCGGGTAGCGGTCGGCCTCGAAGGGGCTGTGACGCTGTTTGCTAAAGGGCAACAGCGGGGCCAGGACAATCTGCTCGTTCGACAGAAAGGCGATCTTGTACGATACCCAGTGCTGCGAGTAGCCGTAGTGCAGCTCCCTGTCCAGCATAAAGTCGATCAGCGCTTGGTCGTGGGCATTGCCCACCTGCTGCTCTGGAAAATAGACGGTCGTCAGGCGGGCAGGTTCGCCCGTTCCCAGCGCCACGCCGGCCAGGTTAAAGGCCAGGATGGCAGCCACGGCCAGGCTACCCCAACGGCTGGCGCGCTCTCCCAGCCCCGCCCACCATCCTCCCGCCGTGATGCACAGGAGCGGATAGAGGGGCAAGAGGTAGCGGCCCGTGACGTCGGGCGCAAACCCCGAAATGGCGAAAAAGAGGAAAAACCCGATGCCAAAAAGGGCGAGTAGCAGCGCGCCACTACGCCCGCTTCCCTCAAGCCGGTGCCTGCCGCGCCAGGCGCCGAGCAGCACGATGGCGTAAAAGGCGATGACGAGTGGTGCCAGGAGGGACAGGATGAACCCTTCGGCCCATGGCAGTCGCAAGCCGAGCAGGGCGGGAATGTTAAAGAGAAATAGGGCGAGCCATTTATGCGTGGCTGGCAGGGGCTCCGGGCCGCCAGAGGTCTCGCCGGCCAGGGCCCGGAATGCCGCGTGGTTGTGCGTCAGGTCATAGATCCACCAGGGGCTGGAGCAGAGGGCAAAGCCGGCGGCGACGAGGAAAAAGTTGGGCCACGCTTTCCTGTCGAGACGCAAGAGCCACAGGATGCCCACAGGGGCGATATAGACCGCGATCAGGCCCAGCGACCAGAACCCGAGGCCGGCGACGCAGCCCCAGGCCAGCCACGCCAGGCGCTTCTCGCGCCATTCGTGGGCCAGCTTGTGGCCGAGCCACAGGAGCAGGCTGCCAAAGAGGAGCGTCTCGCCGTAGGCGCCGATGCCCACCGCCGTGTAGAGGGTGACCATCACCGGCGGGCTGGCCAGGAGCAGTCCGGCAACCACCGCCGCCCGCTGCCCCAAGATCCGCCGTGCCAACAGGTAGCTGAACACCATCGTCCCGGCATAGAAGCAGATCTGCACGACCCGGGCGGCGGCAATCGATTCGCCGAACAGCAGGAAGGCCCCGGCGATGAGGGTCGCGCCCAGGCTGCCCACGTAGGCGACGCCGTAATAAAACGTGGGCCACCGCCCCTGCGTGATGTGGCGCGCCATCAAGTCGATGACGGCTTCGTCGGAATTGAAATCGATGACGTCGAGCCAGATGAGCATGCCCCGGATCAGCACCATGAGGGCCAGCAGGGCCAAGAGGGGGAGCAGCGAGGCGACGGCGCCCTGTGCCCGGGGCGGCCCGGCGGTTGACGACGGGCGGCGTGTGCCGTCGCCGGCGTCTGAGGATGCTTTGGCTGCAAGGTCCGTCACTGCTCCCTCCATGCCCCGTGGCCCATCCAGATGAGCAGGCCGGCCAGGGTGGCCGCCGAGATCATGGCCCCCAGCCGGACGCTCCACGGGTGGTACTGAAAGATGACTGTGTGTTGTCCGGGGTCGATCGCGACGGCACGAAACAGGCCGCTGAAACACGACACCGGCGAGGCCACGCCATCGACCCGTACCTGCCAACCGGGATAACACACTTCGCTCAGCACCAGCAGGCCCGGCTCCTCGGCTTGGGCCGTGACGACGATCTCGTTAGGCGTGTAGGTGTCAATCTCGGCTTTGGTCACCGTGGTGACCTCGACCGGATCACCGGCGCGGCTGGTGAAGGCGCGCGGCAGGGCATACTCGTTTTCATAGACGTAGGTGCCGCCGGCCTGCGTCCGCAGCGTCAGCCCGTCCGCCTCGATCGGGTAGCCCGCGGCGACGTAGCGCACGTTGAGCCGGCCGAGGAGGCGGGCGTCGGGCTGCGCAGCCCGATCGCCGTGCACCGGCGGCAGAGAGGGGCTGTAGCCAGGGGTCGTGTAGCCTCCCGCCGTGGCGAGAAAGTGCGCATAGGCGCGCAACTGGATCGGATCGACGCCATCGGCCAGGTAGAGGCCATTCTCGACGGCCACGTGCTGGGGCAGGCTGTAGTCGGGCGAGTAGGTGCGGAACAGGCCGGGCTGCTCTGCCAGGTAGGCGGCAGTGGGCGCGCCCCAACGGAACGCTTCTTCCTCGGGGACCATCTCGGTCCACGCCTGGCGCACAGCGCCCAGGTCGAGCGCGGCGAGGACCAGCATTGCACCGGCGAATGCGGCAGGGGACAGCACGCCGCGGGCGCGGAGGAGGATCGCGGCCACAGCAAGCAGGGTCAGCAGGGCCAGGCTGGCTGCGGCCAGGGGGATGGGCTGCTGGATGAGGGCGAGCCCGGCGGCCAGGGTCAGCCCGACGACGAGTGCGACGAGCGCCATCAGGGTCGTGCGCCGCCTGTCGACTGCGCCCAGGTGGGTGCGCGCGAGAGCGTCCAGGCCGCGGCCGGCCAGCAGGGCCACGGCAAGGGCGACGACCACCCAGGCACGCGGCGGCACGCGCAGCCAGCCGAGGCCCGGCACCAGCCGCGCGAGGAAGGGAAAGAGAGGGGTGTGTGTGCCCAGCGCAAAGAGGACGGCGACGGCGGCCGACGCGGTGAGAAACCAGGTGGCGGCGTCGCGCCGCAACAGGAGGCCCGTGGCAGCGAGCAAGAGGATGGGCACCCCGAGGTAGATGACCTGCTCCGGCTGGCCACCGTAGGTGGGAATCAGGAGCGTGAGCAACTGCGGCCAGGCCAGGGACAGGGTGCCTGCTTCGTCGACAGAGAGCCCCGTGCGGTTCAGGTAGGGCAGGGCCTCGGCCAGTGGGAGCAGCAGCACGGCGCTCAACAGGGTGGATACGAGTGGCACAAGGAGCGCGAGCCCGCCACGCCGTTTCCAGGTGATCTCGCTCTGGCCGGTCTCTGGCCGGGCCGGAGGGCGGAGCAGCACGAACAGGAACCAGGCAGCGCTGAGCGCCAGGATGAACGCGGCGGTTTGAAGGTGGTTGACGAGGGCTGCCGCCCATGCCGTGCCCGCCACGAGTGCCGACAGCAGCCGGCCCTCACGCGCCACCCGGTGGAGCGCGTTCAGGGCGACGGGCAGCCAGGCCAGGGCAAAGAGGATGTTCAGGTGGCCCGCCGACAGGTGCCCGCTGAGCCAGGGACTGGCCGCAAACGCCAGCCCGGCGAGCGCGGCGCCTGCCGGGCTGAGGGCCAGCGCGCTGCGCCCAAGTCCATAAGTGCCGAGTGCAGCCAGGGCCAGGTGGGCGATCAGCAGCACGTTGATGGCGACGGCCGGTGGCAGGACGAGCGAGAGCCAGGCCGGCGGATAGGTGAGCCACGACTGCGGGTTGGCGAGCCACGGGCCGCCGCCGGCAATGGGGGGCCGCCACAGCGGGATCTGGCCGTCCTCGTGCAGGCTCTGCGCGTTAAAAGCCATCGCCGGCCAGTGCGTGATCGTCAAGTCGGTTGCCTGGCCGCCGCGCGGATAGAGAAATTGGGTGGGGTGCACCACCAGCGGCGCGTACACCAGGAGGAGCAGGAGCGAGAGGAGGAGCGGATAGAAGCCGGGTACGCCCCGGCTTGCACTTTTCGCACGCGCCGCCTGCGTGATGTCCTTGCTCTTCATCATGGCACTGCTTCGACCCTGTAGATTGAAACCTTTCCACTGGCCCATACCAACTCGATGCCTGGTAGGAGGGCAGGGATCGACACAGCGGGTGTGACCAGCACATACCGGACGCCATAGCGTGCCACTATCTCGGCGCGCGTGGCGCTGGCCGTAGCGGGCTCAAAAAAGGCCCCGGCAGCCGCTTTTTTCTTGTCTGCGTCGATCGTCTCGAATGGATGGCCGTACACCACGCGGTTGCCGGCCCAGGCCGGCACGAGGTGGGCCACATCGGGGGGGGCCAGGACCGTGTCGGTCCAGGTGGTGTTGTCCCCGAGCCAGTCGAGTGCTGCCGCCTGGGCCTCGGGGATGACGAGGGGCGGCTGTCCCTGGGCCACGGCGACGACCGGCACAAGGGGCACCAAGATGTTGGTCAGGGTGGTGGCTGCCAGGATCACGCCGCTGGCGAGCGTGCGCGAGCGCTGCGGCAGGCGAGGCAAGAGCACGCGTTCGAGCCCAATGGCGGCCAGCAGGGCCAGGGGGACGTGAAAGCCGGTGATAAAGCGGCGCTGCAGGGCGATGGGCAGGTAGAGGAGGACGATCACGGCAGCGGCCCACGACAGGAGAAAGAGGTCGGTGGGCCACCGTCGCTGTAGTGCGGCGACTGCGCCAGGGATCGCAAGGAGAAGCAGCAGCCCATACCCGAGGGCATAATCCCACGGCGGCAGCGATGGGGTCACATTCTGGGCTGCCCAGGCGGCGAGCGCCGGGTTGGTCCGGTAGGCGTACAGGTCGTAGAGCAGGACGGGAACAGCACCGACGCCGATCAGGGCGGCCGTCAGGATTTGGTGCCACGGCAGGCGGCGTCGGTGGAAGGCGAGGACAACCAGGTAGACAGCAAGCACGGCTCCCACGATCGGGATGGCGAGTGGCTGGAGAAGGGCAAGGGACAGGCCCAATGCCGCCGCGCCGGACAGGCGTTTGACAGATGGTGGACCTTCCTGGGTATCGAGCACGAGCATGAAACCGAGCAGCATCAGTGCGATGATCAGGGGGAAGTGGGGATTGGTCAGGATGCTCAGGAAGGTCAAGCCTTCCGCGACCCATAGATCGGCGGTGATGACTCCAAGCGGACCTGCCAGCCAGCCCAAGCCGGACGAGAGGGCGATGAGCAGAAAGGTGATCTGTCGCGAAGGCACACGGGATAGGAAACGGGCGAGAAAATGGTAGGACACCAGCAGGAGCAGAAAGCCTGTCGCAGCGCGCGCCGCGTGGTAAACGAGAGGGATGGGCATGTGGAGTGCGCTGCTCAACTGGCCGAGGGCGAGGTAAAAGGTGTACACAAAGACGCCTTGATGCGGCTCTGGCGTGAAGGGCAGGTGAAACAGCCAGTCGCCGCGCGCGCCCTGTTGCATCTTGGCATAGTAGGAGTGGCCGTCGTAGTGATTGACGAGCAGGCCAGTGTAGCGCGTGCCGTCGGGGGCGAGCAGCCACGCCGCCAGGTAAGGCAGGCAGCTCGCCGCGACGACGGCAAGGGCTACCACGATGGCCCAGCGCTGCTCTCTTTTCGAGATCGGCACCGACACAGGCGTCCTCCTGCCACGGCACGATCTTGCTGCCGCAGAGTTGCCTGTATTCTACCACATTTGGTCTGGTTGGCAAGGGGGAAGATGGCCCGATAAAAAAGGATGGTTTGTGTGGATTTTGCGCGAGGGGCGGACATGTGGTATAATAATCTGGATTGAGGGGAAACAGGCAATGACGAGGAATGCTCGCCGGCCAGTCGAGGGAGATGCTGCATCACGAACGGTAGCACGCCGGTGCACTGCACCTGGATGCCGCCGTCTTGCGGCAACAAGGGCCTCATGCGCCACGCATGAGGCCCTTTTTCATGCCATAGCGGCAGGCGCTTTACCCCGGGTGTGAGGACCGGCGAGGGGAGGAAAGATGGGCACGATCAAGGATCTATATCAACTGCAATTGGTAGACGGCGAGTGGGACGAGAGGCAGAGGCGCCTGGATGAGGTGGCGGCGCGCATAGGCGAGAGCGAGGACCTGATCCGGGCGCGTGAAGCGGTGGCCGAGGCGCAGGAAGAGGCGCACCGGCTGCGGACGCAGATGCGCGCGCTGGACCTGGAGGTGGCGAGTGTCAACGACAAGCTGAAACAGAACCAGGACCGGGCCTACAGTGGTAAGGTGCGCAACCCGAAAGAGCTGACCAGCCTGAACGACGAGGCGTTTGCTCTGCGCCGCCGCCGGTCAGAGCTGGAGGACGAGCAATTCGAGCGGATGATCGAGATCGAGGCGCTGGACGCCGAGCTGTCAGAGCGCCAGGCACGCCTGGCTCAGATCGAGGCGGCGTGGCGGCAGGACCAGGCGAGCCTCCAGGTAGAGCGGGGGGAATTGGAGCAGCGCCTGGCGGCGCTCGAGGCAGAGCGGGAGCAGCGGCGCCAGGCCATCGGGCCCGGCGATCTCGATCTGTACGATGATCTCAAGGGGCGCTACGGCGGGCTTGCCGTGGTGCGCATCAAGCGTGGCACTTGCCAGACTTGTGGCTGTACCGACATTCCGACGAACGTGGCGCGTGCCGTCGAGCGCGGGGAGGGGCCGCACTTTTGCCCCGTGTGCAACCGGATCATGTACGGCGGGTAGAGCCAAGCGCGTCGCACCGCGCAGGGTGCGACGCGCTTGGTTTTTCATCAGTCAAGCGCCTGGTCGAGCAGCTCCCACAGGTCGAGCACGTCGACGAAATAGCCCACTTCGTTGGCCAGGCGCCCGGCGCCGCGCAGGAGCGTGGGCTGGCACGTCGGGCAGGCCGTGACGATCGTGCGCGCGCCCACCTCGACAGCGTCGCGCACGCGGTTCTTGGACACTTCCACTGCCAGGTTGCGGTCCACGTCGAGCAGCCCCCCTCCCCCGCCGCAGCAGGTGGAAAAGACGCCGTGGTGCTCCATCTCGACCACCTCGATGCCCAGCGCGCGCAGGATCCGGCGCGGCTCTTCGATGACCCCCAACATGCGACCAAGGTGGCAGGGATCGTGGTACGTGACGCGCATGTCGAGTGCCTTGACGTCCATCTCTTCCAGGCGCTCGGCGACGGCGACGAGGGCATGCTTGACTTGCAGCCCGTACTCGTTGTGCAGCGTGGCGGTGCAGGTGGGACACACGGTCAGGATCTCCTGGTCGAGGTGCGGCCCATACATCTGCCGGAAGCGGTCCTGCGCCTGCTCGAACTCGTCCTCGAACCCGACGGCACCGACGATATAGCTGCAGCACACTTCGTCTGACACGAGCGGGTCGAGGCCGACCTTTTCGAGGACAGAGACGATGGTCGCCACTTCGTGTGGCTTGCTCTGGTAGGCACAGCCGAGGTAGAGGGGGATCGTGCCGGGTCGGCGGTAGGGTGTCGGCCGGTCAAAGAGCGTGCCCTGCTCCAGGATGCGCTCGGTGGTTTTCTCGTGCTTGGGCGACACAAAGCCGGCGGCGCGCAGCTCTTTGCGCACGGTGCTGAAAATGTCCATGTTGTCGAGTGCGCACCGGGCCTGGCAATAGCCGCACATCAGGCACGAGTCCATCACTTCCTGCAGCTCGGCCGACGGCTCGAGGATGCCTTCGAGCAGGCCGCGGGCGGCGAGCATCCGCCCGCGGCTGGCATAACTTTCTGTGCGCTTGACGCGAAACACGGGACATTCGACGCTGCAAAAGCCACAGCGCGTGCGGTTGCACGTATAGATCTGGTCGACGTACTGTTGCAAGCTCGGATAATCAGCCATCATATCCTCTTTCTATTCTTCAGAGCGCAGCCCGTCAGGCCGCCAGCCACCGGGACTCGAACTTTTTGCCAGGGTTCATAATGTTCTTCGGATCGAACAGGGCCTTGACATCCTTCATGTACTGGTAGCTCTCGCCATGCTCGTGCACGTTGAACCCGCCGAGGCGGTCGCCGTCGCCGATGTAGGTGCTCATCGTGCCTTCCAGCTCGACTGCCTTGAGGCTCATCTCGCGCACGTAACCAAAGAACTGCTGCACGCGCTCCTCTGTCGAGTCGTCGACAAAGATGGCAAAGCTGATGCTCGGGCTGACCTTGTTGGGCGACTCGTTATAGACGGTCATGCCGAGAATCTCTTGCTCATACTTGGCCGAGATCTCGAGAAAGGCGTGGTACATCTCTTCCAGCCGCCCCATCGGCACGCCGACGTCGGCCGATCCGAACTTTTTCTCGCGCTGGCTGTCGGGCCATTTCTGCTTAAAGGGCACAAACGCCAGGCGGTGCTTGCTGTCCCAGTAGCCCTCGACGATCTCTTGCTCGCGCACCAGTTCCCCTTTGTACTCGTCTTCGAGCACGCGACGGGCCTTGTTCAGGCTGAAATCCACCACGTCCTCGTCGCCGGCAAATGACAGGAAGAGGATCGATTCCGCCCAGTCGGGGACCTCGGGCTCGCGGCCATACTTTTGCCGGTAGGCGTGCGTGTAAAAGTGGAGCCGGCGGCGGCAATTGAGGTGGGCACTCTCCACGCTCAGTCCGCTGGCGAGTGTGCGCTCCAGGGCGCGCGCGCCGTCGATCAAGGTCGGAAACACCCAACCTCGCACCTGGCGCATGCGTGGCAGTGTGACGACGCGCAACGTCGCTTCGGTGACGACGCCCAGCGTGCCCTCGCTCGCGACAAAGAGGTGCATCAGGTTGTAGCCTGTTGAAGAGAAGGATGCCTTGCGGTGGCCCAAACGCACCACCTCGCCCCGGCCCGTCACGACGACGATGTTGGTCAGGCAGTCGAGGATCTTGCCATAGCGCACGCCAAAGGTCGAATCGTTGTCCACGCCGATGCTGGCGCCAATGGTGCACGCCCGCTTGCTCTCCGGCTGGTGGGGCAGCCAGAGTCCGTGGCGCGCCAGATGCTCGTTTACCTCCCAGATCGTGATGCCGGCCTGCACGGTGACAGACATGTTATCGGGGTCGATCTCGAGCACCTGGTTCATGCCCTTTGTCTCGATCATGATGCCGCCCTTCCAGGCAACCACCCCGCCGCCCATACCGGTTCCACCTGCAAATGGGATCACTGGCAGCTCGTGCTTGAGCGCCACCTGGACGATCTGCGCCACCTCTTCTGTATTGTGTGGTGTCACCACCATGTCGGGCAGATCGGTCATGTCCTTGTACCGCGGGCTCCAATCGCGGCTGTACGCCATGCGGTGCACAGGTGCCGCAGTGGCGCGCGTGCCGAGGAATGCTTGCAGCTCGTGCAATGCCGCTCTCACCCTGTCTTCTGTCATATTCCCTCCTCAGGATCTCGTAAGCAAGATACACAAAAAGGCAAAAGCTCTTCGGCCCGGGCCGTTTGGCGGTGAGCTTCTGCCTCGTTCATTCGCTACCTCTGACCTCTGCCTTGTCGTGGAGGTGTTGTGCGCTTGCTGGCGCGGTGTACGTCCATTGGTTCCTCGAATGCCGACTTCTTTGTCAGCCTCATCTCCATGAGATCGGCTTGGGTTATTATACCACAGGTGCAAGCGGGGGCAAAAAGGGGCGAACACCAAGACCCGCCTCTACCAAGATCTTTCGAATAAGGCTCAAGCCCCCGTCTCCGGGAGCGGCCCGAGACGGGCCTTGGAGCTTATTGGAAAGGTATTGCCGCCTGTGCCTGGCCTACAAGTTCACCTTGGCGCCGAGGCCGAGTGCGGCGGCTCTGCGGAGCGCGAGTTCGGCCACGATCACGTCCTGCACGGCAACGCCGACCGACTTGAAAAAGGTAATCTCTTCTGCCGATCTCCTGCCTGGCAGCCTGCCCGCAGCTACCTCGCCGATCTCGCCGTGGATGTCATCCTCAGAAATGATGCCAGCCTGCAGCGGGATGATCAGATCCCCCGCTTCCGCCAGGCTTGCCGATCGGGCGTCGACGACGACCCTGGCGCGGGCGACCGTTTCCGCCGGCACCTCTTGCATCTCGGGCGTATAGGAGCCGATGCCGTTGATGTGCACCCCCGCTTTCAGGTCGGCGTCGTCAAACACGGGAGTGGTAGAGATGGTGGCGGTGCACACCACGTCGGCGTCGCGCACGGCCTCGCGGGGAGAGCCGGCGATCTGGATGTCGGCAGGGATGGGTGCGCCGTGCCCGGACATCTCCTCGACATAAGCGGCCGTCGCCTCGGGCACAGGGTCATAGACCCACACCCGCTCGATGGGGCGTACCGTGCACACGGCTTCGAGCTGGGTGCGTGCCTGGGCGCCGGCCCCAAATATGGCAGCCGTGCGCGCATCGGGCCGGGCCAGGAGATCCGTGGCTACGCCCGACGCGGCCCCCGTGCGCAGGGCAGTCAGGTAGGTGCCGTCGAGGAGCGCCCGCGGCTGCCCCGTCCCGGCGTCGACGACGAGGACGGCGGCGTGAATCAAGGGCAGTCCCCTGCCCGGGTTCTCGGGAAACACGGATACGATCTTGATCGCCATGGCATCGCTGGCGGCAAGGTAAGCGGGCATGAACAGCGTGACGGCCTTGCGCCTGTCGACAGGCACCGGCGTGCGCAGCGGCACCACTGCCTGGCCGGTAGAGAGCTGCACGTAGGCTTCTCTGACGGCCGCGATGGCTTCTGCCATCGTGACGGCCTGGCGCACGTCGGCTGCAGAAAGGATGTGCAGATCCATGGTTACACCACCCTTGTCTCAGCCTTGATCGAGATGGCTTGGAAACGATCGTACGCAAAGGGACTCAGGTCAAAGTCGGTCTCGCCGTCGAGGATCAGCTCACTCAGGATGCGGCCCACCGTCGGTGCCTGCTGAAAACCGTGCCCCGAAAAACCGATGGCACAGTAAAAGCCGCGAGCTTCTGGCAGAGCGCCAATGATCGGGTTGTCGTCCGGAGTGACCGCGTACAGCCCACCCCAGCCGCGGTTAATCTGAGACTCTTCAAGGATCGGTGCTCGGTGGATGGCGGCGTCGATCACCCTTTCCATGAAGGGATAGTCGGTGTGGGTGTTGAACGAAGGCGGCTCGTCGGGGTCGCTCATCCCCATCAGAATGCCAGGCCCCTCCCCCCGAAAGTAGAAGGCAGGCTCGATGTCGAGGATCATGGGCACCGGCTTGGGGATGGCGTCAAAGGCGGCGGTGACAAACACCTGGCGGCGGATCGGTTCGACGGGTAGGTGATAGCCGGCCATGGACGCCACCTCGGCCCCCCACGGGCCGGCTACGTCAATGACGACGGGGGCCGCGATCGGGCCGCGGGTGGTCTCGACGCCGCGCACCAGGCCGCCCTCGATGCGCACCCCCGTCACCTGGGTCTGCTCTTCGATGCGTACTCCGAGGCGGCGCGCCGCGTTGGCAAAGCCCATGGCCGCCATGTACGGGTCGGCGTAGCCATCCTTGGGACAGAAGGTTCCGCCGCGCAGGTCCTCGACGTTGAGGTAGGGCCAGCGGTGCTTGATCTCATCAGGCGAAAGCACCTCGACGGGCACGTTGTAGCGGCGCTGGGTCTCGACGTTGTCCAGGAACTCGGACCAGGTATCCTCACTCTGTGCCAAAAAGAGGTAGCCGACCTGCCGAAACTCCATATCAACGCCAAACTCTTCCTCAAAGCGCTCAAAGACACGCACCGCTTCTTGTGAAAGACGAATGTTGGCAGGGTGAGAAAATTGCTGGCGGATGCCGCCCGCACTCAGGCCGGTGGAGGCCTGGGCGAGGAGCTCTTTTTCCAGGATCACGACGTCGGTGCATCCCTTTTGAGCCAGGTGATACGCCGCGCTTGCACCATTGATACCACCGCCGATGATGGCGACCTCGGCAGTGCCTTTCCACTCAGCCATGGAACCTCCTGCGCCTTTGACAGAATGGTACCATGATAACACAGACTGGCTATCAGTTCAAGACTGGCGAGAGGGCTGGAAGCGTGAGGCGCGAGATGGCGCCTCACGCTTCACGCTTCACAAGGTGCCCTACTGACGGCAGAGGATTACCTGCTTCATACTGGTGTGGTACTCGTATTCCTCACCGCCGGCGCGCAGGCGGATCAGGTAGCCGGGGGTGATCACCTGGAGGTAGCTCTGGCCTGCTTTGGGACACCCCAGGCTCGAATCACGCCACTCGACATATTCCGTCTCGATCACTTCGATCTTGCCCTCGGCCATGCCGGTCACCGACGCCAGGTCGGCCCGCGCCGCGGCGATGAGCTGGTTGATCACGTTTCCCTCCGCCTCCGTTTCCGGGTTTTCGCAGTAGACGACGTTGCTCTGGCTGGTATGGTATTCGTACACCTCGCCCTTGGCTTCCAGCCGGATCAGGTAGCCGGGTGTGATGACCTGCAGGTAGTTCATCCCCGGCTTGGGGCAGCCCAGGCTGCTGTCGCGCCACTGTACGGCCTCGACGGCCTGCACGGCAATCCCCTCCATGGCGACATCCAGGCGCTGGCTCAGATCCGCTTGGGCCTGTTCCACCAGGGCAGTCGCTGCCGGGTCGATCTCGACCTCTGGTGTGGATTGCGACGGTGTGCTTGCCTCTTTTTCGCACAGGATCACGTTTCCGTCGCCAGTGTGGTAGACGTACTGCTCGCCGTCAGCCTCGAACACCACGCGCTGGCCCGGGACGATGACCTGGGCATACATCTGGCCTTCCTGCGGGCAGCCGAGGCTGGTGTCGGGCCAATCCACCTGCTCGACGCTCACCACCTGGATGCTTGAGGGCGAGATGCCGAGACGGTCCGCAAGGTCGGCCCGGGCGCTTTCAACCGCGTCCGCCTCGCCGTCGCCGCGCGCGACAGGCGAGGGGGTGTCCTCGGTCGTGGCCGGCGCTGGTGTACCGATCGGCGATACGTCCTCGGTGTTTGGCGCCGGGCTGCACGCGGCCAGAACCAGCGCGCTCAGCAGCACGGCCGCGAACAGTGTCAATCGAAATGTGCTATGCATATCATCCCCCTTTGGTCAGCCTGGCAGCGCGCACACTGTCCAGGTCGAGTTCCGGCCAGAACGAGCCCGGCCCGTATTCAACTAAAAGACGGCCTACGGCTCCCATAGGTTCCACAGAAAAGAGCGTATCGATCCGGGTGTGGCTAGAAGGCCAGGCCCAGCAACGAGCGCGTGATGATCTGGCGCGCCAACTCGAGCAGGAGCAGGGCAACCATCGGGCTGAGATCGATCATGCCGCCGATGGGTGGGATGATGCGGCGTAGTGGCTCGAGGACCGGGTCGGTGATCCGGTAGAGGATCAGGACGGCAGGGTGCGTTGCCAGCGGGCTGTAGGGGTTGGGGTTCACCCACGACAGGAGCACCCGGATAAAGATCAGGAACTCGTAAAGCTGGAACAGGAACGAGATAATTCGTACGACGGTTAGCACTGCTTCTTTTCCTCCGTTTTTGAATACCCTACCGGGTGGACCGCCGGCTGGTCGCAGTGGGTGTCAGGGTTCAGCCGGCACGCCACGCGGGTAGATCGGGGGCAAAGAGTGCCCGCCCGATGCGGACGAGGGTGGCTCCCTCTTCGATCGCCACCTCAAAGTCGTCGGTCATGCCCATGGATAGATGGGGCCAGGGGTGCCCTGCCAAGTCGGCAGCCAGGGCGTCGCGCAGCGCTCTCAAGCGGCCAAAGGTGGGCCGCGCCTCCTCCGGATCGCCCACGATCGGCGCCATGGTCATCAGGCCCTCGAGGCGCAGGTGGGGCAGGGCGAGCACCTCCTCGATGGCTGACCAGAGGGCCTGGCGTTGATCCCTGTCTGTTTGCCACCGGTCGGCGGCAAAGCCATATTTACTGTCCTCGCCCGACACGTTGCACTCGATCAGGACGGGGAGTGGGCCGGCACCCTCGTCGATCTCGTCGTCCAGCCGCCGGGCAATCTTGGGCCTGTCTACCGAATGGATGACCTGGAAAAGCGGCACGACCTGCTTCACCTTGCGGCTTTGAATGTGGCCGATCATGTGCCACACGATATCCCCTGGCAGCTCGCCTACCTTGCCCGCTGCCTCTTCTACGCGATTCTCGCCGAAATTGCGCAGGCCAAGGTCGTAAGCGGCGCGCACCAGGGCGGGTGGCTGGGTTTTGGTGACGGCGACGAGCGTCACCTGGCCCGGATCGCGTCCCGCGCGCCGCGCCGCGGCGGCGATCCGCTCTTGCACACTTTTTATGTTTTCGACCAGTGCGGTCATGATTCCTCTCCAAACGACGGCAGGCCCGGTGGGTGGAGGCTGTCGGGCATCCGATCGTCGAGGCCAGGCGGGATGGTACTCGCTTGATCGGAAACGGAGCGCGGCTCCAGATAGAGCATGACGGCAAAGCGGCCTGTGGTGCCGTTGTGGGCGCGGTGTGAGAAAAACTCGTCGCTGTGGCACGAGGTACACAGGCCGGCCTGCTCGATATGCGTCACGCCCGCTGCCGTGAGCTGCTGCGCGTTGGCCCCCGGCAGGTCGAGCCGCCACTGCTCGTCGTCCACACTCTCCATCACCGCCTGCCAATTGGGCAGGGCATAGCCCATGGCCGCGGCGACTTGGTGCCCAACGGTGTAGCAGCAGGGGCCAATGGCAGGGCCGAGGGCCGCCCGTAGGTCGACGGGGCGGGTGCCAAAGGCCCGCTCCATTGCCTCCACGGCACGGTAGGCGATGCCCTGTGCGATCCCTCGCCAGCCGGCATGTACCAGCCCCATGGCATGGTGCGCGGCATCGTAGAGAAGGATGGGCTGGCAGTCGGCAAAGCGCAACAAGAGGGCAATGCCCGGGGTGCGCGTGATCAGGCCATCTGTGTTTTCAAAGCGACGTCCGGCATCGCGGGCTGTGACCAGAGCGACGTGGTTGCCATGCACCTGGTGCGGGCTGACAACCTGCTGGGCGTCGATACCCAGGTGGGCATAGATCCGGCGGTGATTCTCTCCCACAGCCTCAGGGTCATCGCCGCTGCTGTATCCTACGTTGAGGGTGGCAAACGCGCCGCTGCTCACGCCACCGAGCCGGGCAAACACTGCGTGCACCAGGCCATCAGCATCCAGGCCCTCAAATTGGTACGTGACAATTCCGTCGCGTTCGTGTCTGAGCAAGATGGGCTCCTTCCGGGCAACGGCTGCCGCCGCGAGTGCGGCGGAGTGCAACTCTAGTCGCCAGGCGTATTATACTACAAATGAGGGCAGGCACCAAACGTGGCAGGATGGCGAGGGCAAAGTGGCCGTAATCGTAGGCAAGGGCACGATGACGCCCTATGGATGGGGCTCAGGCGCGGGCTCGGAGCCGTATACGAGCCGGCTGAGGGGGATGGTCCAATCGTAGGGGATGCCGAGGGCTTCGAGTGTGATCCAGGTGATGCCGACCGCCTCGCGTGCGGTCAGATAAACCCGCGTGCTCCACGGAATGGCCGCCAGGTCGGTATTGGTCGGGCTTGGATAGCCGGTCATGCCCTCGGCTTCAAAGAGGATGCGGGCGCGCTCGAGGTGCAGTGGATGGCTGACGAGAATGGCCGTGTCCCAACCTCGGGCGATCATCAGGTCGCGGGCGCTGGCGGCGTCCTCGCGGGTGGTCATCGACCCGTCGGCGATGAGCACCTTATCTGCCGGCACACCCTGGACAATGGCCAGCTCACGGGCGACAGCCGCCGCCGACAGGCGGTCGTCGTGGTAGCCGCCCGTGCAGATCAGGGTGGGCGCGAGCCCGCGATGCCACAGATCCACCGCGTGGAGGGTGCGCACCCACAGGTCGGGGCCGGGCTTCCCATCGGGCATCACCTGGGCGCCAAGGACGACGATGGCATCGGCCGGCTGTGCACGATCGTGCAGGCCAGTGTGGTTAATGCGCCAGCCCAGGTACAGGAATGTGATCGCACCCGCCAGCAGCACCAAGCTTGCCATGGTCAGGAGGGTGCGCAAGAAGCGCCGGATCATGGCTGCATTATAGCATCAAGCGGGGCACTTCTCAAATTAGCACTCGCTGTAACCGCAGTTGACGCACTTGCGGCAGCCCTCCATCGCCACGAAAGCGGCCTGGCCACAGTCGGGACACAGGTCGGGGCGCGCCCGTGGGCTCGGGATGGGCAGGGGGAGCTGCTCAGGCGGCTGTTCAGCCTCGACCAGGGCGATGTGCCGCGCCAGGATTTGGGCGACGGCATCGGGCAGAGAGCGGACACGGTTGGGGCCAAACCCCATCGGCCGCCCGCCGCCGATGCCGGCCAGCTGGTCGATCACGTCCGCCAGGCGCTCGCGTGCTGTGAGGGGCGACGGCATGCGCAGCGCCAGGCTGATCAGCCTGCCGATCGCCTCGGCCACGGCAGCCGTGTCGGAGCCTGCCTTGCCGACGTTGGCAAACACTTCGAACGGGTCCTGGCTGCCATTGTGGTTGATCGTGATGTAGGCGGTGCCCAGGGGGGTCGGGGTGCGGTAGGTGGTGCCGTATAACACCATGGGACGTGGCTTGCGCGTCTCTGGTAGGTCCTCTCCCATCTGGTGGGCGCCGCGTGTCTGCTGTGTCTCGAGGACAACCTTTTCACGCGAACCGGTGACATACACCGTCAGCCCTTTGCATCCGAGGCGCCACGCCAGTTCGTAGGCGTGGGCGACGTCGTCAGGCGTCGCCGTCTCGGGGAAATTGACGGTTTTGCTGATGCTGTTGTCGACATAAACCTGGATGGCAGCCTGCATGTAGACGTGCTCCTGGGCCGTGATGTCGCCAGCGACGACAAAAGTGTTGCGCACTGCCTCGGGCACCTCCGGCACGCGCTGGCAGCTTCCCGTAGCACCCATCTGTGCCACGATCCGCTCGCGGGCCTGCTCGTCGAGCCCTGCCTGCTCGAGCGCGTCGAGAAAGAGGGGGCTGGTGTAGGCCAGCTCCACGTCCTGCTCGCCATCTTTGAAGTGGCGGATGTAGGCCAGGGCAAAGACTGGCTCGCAGCCATAGGCCTCGCACCCCGACACGGTGGCGATGGTGCCCGTGGGCGCGACGGTGGTCTGCGCCGCGTTGCGGATGCCGTGGCGGTGGAGGCCGTGCATGATCTCGCTCCAGTCGAGGCGCGGGCGGCCATAGTCGTGGCTGTGGGGTGTGAGCGGGGTGGGTGGGCGCCACTGCAGCTCTTGGGGATCGTAGATGCTGGCCTCGATGGCAGGGAAGGCACCGCGCTCTCTGGCGAGCTCGATGCTGGTACGCATGGCGTGAAAGCGGATGAATTCCATGATCTGGGCAGCGAATTCTTGGGCTTCAGGACTGCCGTAGCGGATGCGCGCATGGAACATCAGGTCGCCCAGGCCCATGATGCCGAGGCCGATGCGCCGCGAGCGATGGGCTGCCTCCTCGATCTCGGGCACGCCAGGCACATACTTGTTGGCATCGACGACGTTGTCGAGAAAGTGGGTAGCCAGTTCGACGGTTTCCCGGAGCCTGGCCCAATCAATGCCGCCGTCGGGCGCAACGTGTTGGGCCAGGTTCACAGAGCCGAGGCAGCAGTTCTCATAATCCCCCAGCCACTGCTCCCCGCATGGATTCGTAGCCTCCAGCTCGTAGAGATGCGGCACCGGGTTGGTGCGGTTGGCGGCGTCGAGAAAGAGGACGCCAGGCTCGCCATTGCGGTGGGCATACTTGACGATCTCGTCGAACACCTGGCGCGCCGGAAGGCGCTTCCACACGGTGCCGTCCTGCGGGTTGATCAGGTCATACTCTTCTCCCGCCTCGACGGCATGCATGAAATCGTCGGTGATCCCGACCGAGATGTTAAAGTTGACAATGTCACCCTCATCGCTCTTGCAGCGCACAAACTCGAGGATATCGGGATGGTCGACGCGGAGGACGCCCATATTCGCTCCTCTGCGGCTTCCGCCCTGCGCGATCTCGCCGAATGCTTTGTCATAAACACGCAAAAAGCCGACAGGTCCCGTGGCTACTCCTCGGCTGGTGCGCACCGGGGCACCCTTGGGGCGCAGGTGTGAGAAGGAAAAGCCGTTGCCGCCGCCAGTCTGCTGCACGAGGGCCGCAGCGCGCAAGGTTGAAAAGATGCCGGCGGGATCGCGGCCCATGTCGTCCTTGATGGGCATCACGAAACAAGCTGCGAGCTGCCCGAGTGGCGTGCCGGCGCCGGTAAAGGTAGGCGAGTTGGGCATGAAACGAAACGACGTCAACAGGTCGTAGAAGACACGTGCCGTCTGGGCAGGGTCGCCGCCGTAGGCGGTATCGGGTGCGGCCACCACGCGGGCCACGCGCCAGAACATCTCGGCTGGTGTCTCGACGGGCTCGCCATCGGGCCTGCGCAGCAGGTAGCGCTTGCGCAGGACGGTGAGGGCGTTTTCGTTCAAGGGGATGTCTTGGTCCAAGCCGGGTGGCAGTTCAACACCGGTTTCGTCTCGATTTTTCACGCTGGGCTCGTACTTGGTCATGCTTCTTCCTCGCGGTTCCATGATTCTGTAGACACCTGGTAATACTCGATCAAGCGCGCTGCTGTGTGCAGACGCAAACTGAGCGCGTTCCACGTCACGAGAGCGCGCGCCACACCAATCCCAGGGCCTTGCCGGCCAACCAATCGCCCAGGCCATCGGCCGGGCCGTCATAGTGGAGAATGTCTTCTACAATGTCAGCGCCGGTGTTGAGGGCAAGAAAAATGGTCTCGTGCGCGGTGGCAGCCTCGGCAGGCAGCGGCTCGGCCCACACCACCAGGCACCAGCGTACCTCGAGAAATTCCAGGGCGGCGCGAGCGGCGGATCGGGCTGCCTTGGCAGAAAAAGTGCCTGTGGCCTTGAATTGCTGCTCGGGCAGGCCGAGTAGATCGACCGCGTCTTCGATGGTGTCGACGCTGAGGCTGTCGCCGAGGATGGTGGGGCCTTCGTCCGTCTCGAACAGGCGGTGGCTGACGGTGCCGCCGGTGGCACACTCCACTGTGCCCAGGATGATATTTCGCTCGGCGAGCCGCGTCGCGACGCGCTCGGCAATCGGCTTTTGCTCCGTCATGGCTTCTCCCTAGATGTCGAGCTTCATCTGTGCTTTCAGAATGGCCTCACGCTGCCGGCGCTCCATCAAGCTCTCGATCTCGTCGGCCAGGTCTTCGACGTCGGCAAACTGGCGATAGATGGTGGCGAAGCGGATGTAGGCGACTTCGTCGAGGCGGCGCAGGTTGTGCATCACCATCTCGCCGATCTCACGGCTGGTGACCTCGCGGCTGCCCCGGTGGTACAGCTCGCTCTCGATGCCGCTGACCATTTCTTCGATCTCTTCGGTCTGGATTGGGCGCTTGGCACACGCGATCTGGACCCCGCGCACAATCTTGTCGCGGTCGAATGGCTCGCGCCTGCCATCTTGCTTGATCACCATCAAGCGCAGTGGGGCCACGCGTTCGTAGGTGGTAAAGCGCCGCCCACACGCTTCGCATTCGCGCCGGCGGCGGATGCCGCCTTCGGCGCTGCGCGTATCAACAACTCTAGAATTGATCGAACCACAAAATGGACAGTTCATCGCTTTCTCCAAACAGCACGACCAAGCCATCACGTTGATCTGGAGGGTTTCGAACAGGAAAGGAACGCTTCCGGAGAAGGTTCCCACGGCTTGTTCAATTGGTGCCTCGCCCTCCGCACCCACATATCGTGTTTCGCTCAAGCCCAGATACAACCTGTGGTGGGCCGTTCGGCGAGCACAGCCGGATGATACCACAAAGCACGCGGGATTGCAAACCGCGAGCACGCGAGCGGGAGAGGGAACCAGATTTTTAATCTGGCGCCCAAGGCTTCGCCCCCTTTCGAAAAGAAAGGGGGCGAGCGGGGATGCGATAGCCCTTGACGGGCAGAAAAAAGCTATTCCGACTTTTTGGCGTGCTTGCGCAAAAAGGCCGGGATGTCCAGGTTGTCGCCGTCGAGCACGCGCACCGGAAAGTCAGGTGCCGGCACGGCCCGCTGGCTGACGCGCGGCTCTGACACGCGGGTTGTTGCAGCGGGGCGCGCCACCAGTCGCGGCTGGCGCACGGCCGAGTCAAAGCCCGTCGCGATCACGGTGATGTGAATGCGATCGACCATCGACTCGTCGATGACAGCGCCAAAGATGATGTTGGCCTCAGGATGCGCGGTCTGGCGGATGATCTCGGCTGCCTCGTTCACGTCAAACAGTGTCAGGTCCGGACCGCCAGTGACGTTGAACAGAATGCCGCGCGCTCCGTCGATGGTCACGTCGAGCAGCGAGCTGGCGATCGCCTTCTCGGCGGCTTCCACTGCCCGGTTCTCGCCCTCAGCCTCGCCAATGGCCATCAGCGCCGCGCCACCCTCCGACATGATGCTGCGCACGTCGGCAAAATCGAGGTTGATCAGACCGGGGACGGTGATCAGTTCCGAGATCCCCTGGATGCCCTGGCGCAGCACGTCGTCGGCGATGCGAAAGGCATCCTGGATGCTGGCACGCTTGTCGACGATCTCGAGTAGGCGATCGTTGGGGATGGCAATCAGGGTATCGACGTGCTCTTTCAGGCGCTCGATCCCTTCCTCGGCCACCGCGCGCCGGCGCGAGCCCTCGAAGGTAAAGGGCTTGGTGACAACGCCGATGGTCAGCGCTCCGGTCTCGCGGGCGATGCGCGCGATGATCGGGGCACCGCCCGTCCCGGTGCCGCCGCCCATGCCGGCGGTGATGAAGACCATGTCGGCCCCATCAATGACCTCGTACAGATCATCGCTCGACTCTTCGGCTGCCTTGTTGCCAATGTTCGCGTCGCCGCCCGATCCGAGGCCTTTGGTCAGCTTGTCGCCGATGCGCACCCGGTTCGACGCTTTGGAGAGCATCAATGCCTGGGCGTCGGTATTCACGGCGATGAACTCGACCCCTTGCAAGCCCTCCTCGATCATGCGGTTAACAGCGTTGCTGCCGCCGCCGCCCACGCCCAGTACCTTGATCTGGGCAAAGTTTTCCACCTCCGGCAATAGTTTCCGCTGCATGTCTCCCTCCCTCAAAAAGGCTTTGATTGATACTTTTCGCTTCATCATGGTTGCCCCGGCAGAAAGGCCCGGAGCCAGCTCCGGATTCTCCGCCCCCAGGCACTCGGCTCACGGGTGCGGCGCGGGGCGATATCGCCCGCGCGGGTATGGTGCATGCCCCACATCAAGAGACCGACCGCCGTGGCGTAGGCTGGGCTTTCCAGCACATCTGTCAGCCCCTGCAGGTCGTGCGGTGTCCCCACACGCACAGGCATGTGCAGCACCTGGCCTGCCAGCTCGCACAGGCCGGCCAGCTCGGCCGACCCGCCGCACAACACCAACCCTGCGGCCAACAGGCCGTCATAGCCCGAGCGTTTGACCTCGCGTAGGATCAGGGTCAGGATCTCTTCGGCCCGCGCTTCGAGTACCTCGGCTAGCTGCAGGCGTGAGACGGCTTCGCGCGCACCATCACCAAACGAAGTAACCTCAATGATCTCGTCGGTGGTCAGCGAGCGGGGCATGGCGTGACCGTACTTGATCTTGAGCTCTTCGGCGGCGCCAAATGGCGTGCGTAGCCCCACGGCCACGTCGCGCGTCAGATGCTCACCGCCCGTGCCCAGGATGACCGTGTGCCAGATGGTGCCCTCCATAAAAATGCCAATGTCGGTGGTGCCGCCACCCACGTCTGCCAGCACCACGCCCATCTCCTTTTCCGATTCTTTGAGCACTGCCTCACCCGAGGCCAGTGGCTGGAGGATCAGGTCGCCGATCTCGACACCGGCATCGCGCACGCATTTGACCAGGTTGCTGACCGAGGTGGACGCGCCGGTGACGATGTGCGCTTCCACTTCGAGCCGGATGCCCTGCATGCCCACCGGGTTCTTGACTCCTTCCTGGCCGTCGACCAGGTAGCCGCGCGGGATGGTATGGATGATCTCGCGGTTTTCGGGAATGGCCACGGCCCGGGCCGCGTCGAGGGCGCGCTCGATGTCGGCGTCATCAATGGCGCGCGCCCCACGCGAGATGGCGACGACGCCACGGCTGTTGATGGCCGAGATGTGGCCCCCACCAATGCCGACGAACGCATTGGCGACCTGGTAGCCCGAAATGCGCTCTGCTTTCTGCACGGAGGCTGCGATGGCTTCTGTCGCTTCTTGCACGTTCACGACGACACCCTTGCGCAGCCCGCGTGAGGGGGCCACCCCCACGCCAATGATGCGCAACTGTTTCTCGTCGCTCACCTCGCCGACGAGGGTGCAGATCTTGGTTGTGCCTACGTCGATGCCGACGATCGTCCTCTCTTCACTCATTTCCTGCTCTTTGGGCACGTCTCGTTCCCAGGCGCTCCAACAGCAGCCTGCGGACAATGGCAAGGTTGTCGAACAGGCGAACGCCAAAAGCTACGATGGCGGCGATATACAGCTCGACGCCCAGGCGGTCACCCAGGTAGGTCAAGCCACTTGCCAGGATGATGTTGACAAAGAATCCGCTCAAAAAGATTCGGTTGTCGAACTCGCCCTGCAGCTCGGCGCGCAGGGCTCCCAGCACCGAGTCGAGCGCGGCGAGGATGGCCATCGCCGTATAGCGCGAATACTCGGCCGGGATGGTGACCGAAAAAGCCATACCCAGCATCAGCCCAATGAGCAGGCCGAGGACAGGCAGCCACCACACGCGTCACTCCTCCCCGCCTGACGGCTGTGAGCCCGGCTCTGCCGGGCGGCCATACACAGGGTGATCGGCCCAACGCACGTCGACGTAGCGTGGCTGGATGTTGTTGGATGCCAGATAGGCGGTCAAGGCGTGCATGATTTGGATCTTGCGTGCCAGATCCTCACTGCTGCCCAGGTACACGGGCCACTGCCCGCCTGCCAGCTCTTGCGTAAAGCCCAGGCCACGCTCGGCCTGATAGGTGTAAAGGCGCACGTCGGGCATCGCCTTGGCCAGTGACAGCACGGACTGCACCATCTCTTCGGGCTTGACCCGGTCGCCAATCGCCAGCGTTCGATCGGAATAGTCCACCACAAAGATCACGTCGGGTGAGGATGGATCGCCGTGATAGGGCAGCACCACCCCCTCCTCATCCAGCCACCAATCCCGCTCCTGGCTAATGGCACGCCACAGAATCCGTGGCTGCCGCTCCTCGACGGTGATGACGACACGCGCCGGCAGCTCGCACCGCACCTGGACCGCCTGGATACCGGCGACCTGTGCGATACGTGCCGCGACCACATTCGGCTCCACCCAAAAGATGCTCTGCTCGTGCACGCCTGCTGCCTGGTAAATGACGGCCGGGTGCAGGTATCTGGCGCCGATGATGTGGCCCTCGTACACAAAGAACTGCGTATCGGTGAAAGCATACACCAGCACGCCGAGCACCACCATGGTGAGCAGAAGGATGGGCAGCCGCCTGGCCACTGCTCGCCACGGTATGCGGCGGCGCGGTGCAGCCTCAATCGGGTGCCTGGCCGCGCGTGCCGCGGCCGTGCGCCGGTTCCCACGCCGTGCCCTCGTGGCGGGTACCTGTGGGATGGCAATGGCAGAGTCGAGCGTCCGCGACCGGCGCTGCACCGGCTTGATGCGCCGTCGCGATCCCTTTTGCTCGCCCGCCAGGGGGATGCGCACGCTGCTAGCTCCCTTCGGCTGCCTGATAGCTCGTGGCCGACCGGCTCCTGTCCTCGTGGCGCTCGAGCGCCAGTTGGATCAATTGGTCGATCAGCTCGGTGTATGAAATCCCGGACACTTCCCACATTTTGGGATAGGCGCTGATTGGCGTGAATCCCGGGATTGTATTGACTTCGTTCACGTACAGCGCACCTGTTTGCCGGTCGAGAAGAAAGTCAGCACGCGCCATGCCCGCGCAGTCGATGGCCAGGTACGCTGCGATCGCAAGCCGCCGGACCTCAGCGGCCACGGAGGCAGGCAGGGGGGCAGGAACGAGCACCTGTGACTCGCCGTCCAGGTACTTGGCGGCATAATCATAGAACTCGTTGCTCGGCACGATCTCGGCGGGCATGCTGGCGATCGGCTCGTCGTTGCCAAGCACGCTGACCTCGATCTCGCGTGCGTCCACTGCCACCTCGACGATCAACTTGCGGTCGTATTGTGCTGCGTCGTTCAACGCAGCCACCAGCTCGGCACGATTGTGTGCCTTGCTGATGCCCACACTCGAACCAAGGTTGGCCGGCTTGACAAAGCAGTTGTAGCCAATCTTGGATTCGATCTGCTCCACGATCCCATCCGGATCTCGATCCCAGGCCTTGCGCTTGATGGTCAAGTGCCGGACGATGGGCAAGCCGTGGGCGCGCATCACGTCTTTGAAAATTGCCTTGTCCATGCCCACCGCCGAGGCGGTGACACCTGCGCCCACATAGGGGATGCCGGCCAGCTCTAGCAGTCCTTGCACGGTGCCATCTTCGCCGTACGGCCCGTGGAGGATGGGAAAAGCGACCTCGATCTCACTCAGCCGCACGACGCGCAGAGCCTGTTCCTCTTCCCGTTCCTCAATGCACATCAGGCCGCGCGGCGACGGCTCGGCCAGGAGGGCAACCGGGTGGCTCTGGTCCGTATCGCCCGAGGCCAGGGCCTCGAGTGGATCGCCCGAGGCCAGGGCCTCGAGTGGATCGCTCGAGGCCAACCAGGTTCCCTCTCTGGTGATCCCGATCGGGATCACCTCGTACTTGGCCCGATCTATGGCGTTCAGCACACCTCGTGCCGACAGCAGTGAGATCTCGTGCTCACCGGAACGTCCGCCAAAGATCAGGCCAACCTTGATTTTTTTAGTCATGGTTTATTCTACCACAATATCTAGTATATGGCAAGTCCCAAGATACTAGTTATGGGGTACCAGTTTCCTGTTCTACAAGTACCCTGGTACCAATCGTCCGGGCCAATCGAGATCGCCGTGGGCACTTACCAATTCCCCAACAGCTCGATCTCGAGCTCGAGCCTCAGGCCCAGGTGCGCGTGCACCGTCTCGCACGCCAGATCGATCAGCGCCTTGACGTCAGCAGCGGTGGCCCCGCCCCTGTTGACGACAAAGTTGGCGTGCACCGGCGAGATGACCGCCGCACCTCGCGCTGTGCCCTTCAAGCCCACTGCTTCGACGAGGCGACCTGCATAATCGCCGGGTGGATTCTTGAATACCGATCCGCACGTTGCGCCTTGCGGCTGGCGGGCACGGCGCGTGGCGTTGATCTCGGACACGCGCTCGGCCAGCTCGGTTGGGTTGCCCGGCTCAAGGCGAAAGGCTGCGGCGAGCACCACCGGCTGGGGTGCACCGCCTGCCCGATGGCTGGCACGGCGCAGCACACTGGTGCGGTAGCCAAAGTCAAACTGTTCGGGTGCCCAGTACGCCTCGGCGTCACCCCGGGCAGCGCGTTCGCCAGGCACCAGCATCCGCGCCTGCACCAGGATCGAGGCCACGTCGCCGCCCCAGGCACCGGCATTTCCTGCCACTGCCCCGCCCACGCTGCCAGGAATTCCTGCGGCCCATTCCAGTCCGGCCAGGCCCCGGTCGACTGCGCGGCGTGCGAGTGTCGAGAACGATGTGCCACTGTCGGCCCACACCCTGTCTGCCTCGAACAATACTGCGCGTGCCCTGTTCAGAATCGTCAACCCTGGTATCCCAGTGTCGCTTACCAGCACGTTCGATCCCCCACCCAGCACCCGGCACGGCACGCCATGTTGCCAGCCAAGGGCCACAGCGCGGCGCAAGGCCGCCACGTCATTGGCGATCGCCAGCAGCTCGGCCGGCCCACCCACGCGCAGTGACGTATAGCGAGCCAGCGGCTCGCCCACGCGCACGGCGGTGGAACCGATCTCGCGGCACAGCGCATCTGCCAGTGCCTGGGTCACGTCTCACCCAAGCCGCCGCGCCGATGGCTGAGCCTGCGCCAGGCATGCCAGCTTGCGCCGCCGCACCAGATCGAGCCGGCCTGCAAGTGCGCTGCACGGCCCTGTGGTCGTGCGGCATGGCCCTGCCAGCGTGACGCGACCTGCACTGAGACTCGATCCCGAGTCACGAATCTCCAGTTCCGCATCCTGAGCCTCGGCTCTCGAAAGCTGATTGTGTGCCACTACTTCACCTCACCTTCCTGTGTGATCGACGCTGCTCGCTGCATCAGGCGATCGAGCAGCCGCTCGCCCACCTGGTACCCTGTGCCGGCGCCGAGGGTGATCACGACGGCGCCCGGCGCGACGTCGCGCCATAGAACTTGGACTGCCTCGTCGAGCTCGGGCACGAAACGCACGTCGGCATGTGCCATGCGCGCAACCAACTCGGCGCCCGACATGCCGAGTGTGTTCACCTCGCGCGCTGCATAGATCTCGGTGACGAGCACGTGGTCGGCGTCTTGAAATGCGGAAGCAAATGCATCGAGCAGCGCCGCCGTGCGGCTGTAGGTGTGGGGCTGGAACACGACCCACAGCGGCCGCCCGGGGTACTTGATCCTGGCGGCTTTGAGTGTCGCCTGGATCTCTGTAGGATGGTGGGCATAGTCGTCCACCACGGTGATGCCTGCCGCGTCTCCTTTTACCTCGAATCGGCGCTCGGTGCCACGAAATCGCGTGAGCGCTGCGGCCGCTGTGCCAAAGGGCACCCCTGCCGCATCCGTCGCGGCGATGGCGGCGAGTGCGTTGAGCACATTGTGCTCGCCCGGCACTTGCAGCGCACACAGCCCGAGGCGGGCTCCTTTGTGCCGCACCTCAAACGCCGCGCTGTTGCCCAGAGCCAGTGCCTTTGCCCCGGGGTCTGCCCACCAGTCCCACTCCCTCGCCAGGCCGTACGTCGTCAGCCGAAGGGCAGATCTTTTAGCTGCCGGCTCTTTTGCGGATCCGATATCCGGGGCAGACTCGATCGCTAATTCGAGTGCATTACGGTCGTCGCCGCATACGACGAGCAGGCCGCCAGGCACCAACCGCTGCACAAAGGCGGCATAGGCTGCGCGCATCTCGGCGAACGTTGGATAGTAGTCGGGGTGGTCGTGCTCCAGTGCCGTCAGCACTGCCACCCACGGGGTCAGCCCCAGGAACGCCCGGTCATACTCGTCCGCCTCGATGACAAAGTGGGCACCAGCGCCGGCGCGTGCATTGGTGTGCAGATTTTTGAGCACTCCACCCACGACAAAGGTGGGATCGAGACTCGCCTCGGCCAGGATCCAGGCGATCATGGCGCTGGTCGTCGTCTTGCCATGTGTCCCGGCTACGGCGATCGTCTCCTTGCCCGCCGTCAACACCGCCAGGAATTGCTCACGTTTCAGCACCGGCAGGCCGCGTCGCCTGGCTTCGACCACCTCCGGGTTGCTGCCGGGCACGGCTGAAGAGACGACGACCACGCCGGAATCAGGCACGTTGGCTGCCTCGTGGCCGATGTGCACGCCGATCCCCTCTGCTGCCAGTGCCTCTGTCAGCGTTGAGGCTTGCCGGTCCGATCCGGTGACGGGGTGGCCCCAGCCGTGCAGCACGCGCGCGATGGCCGACAGGCCGATGCCGCCAATGCCGATGAGGTGAATATGTGTGCCGCGAGAGTATCCAGTCATCCTCTCACCCCTACTTGAGCACGATGGCCAGGAGCAGGATCATGCCCAGGATGAGGAATATGATCTCGTTTTCGACAAAGCTAATGGGCAAGAACGCGGCGATCTTGGCGTGCAACTGGGTTGCTGAATCCGCGATGGCGACCATGGTCCCGGTCGACCCGCTGGGCACCTTCAGGCCCAGATAGTTGGCCTGGTTGAGCACGTCCCAGACTGTGCCGACGATCAGGTATCCGTTGAGCAACCCGCCCACAAACCCGAATCCCCCCTTGGGAATGCCGCGCTGCTGGCGTATAGGAAAGGAGAGGGTGAACCCTTCATACGAGATGAATGCCACAAAGACGACAATGATAATGTAATAAAGTGCCTCGACGAGCTCGGCAGAGAGGCGGTCGCCGACCACCTTTGTCACGAGCGGCTCTACCGGCTCCCAGGCGAACTTGAGCACGAACAGGCTGAGCAGCAGGATCGTCGTCACGCCCAGCTCACGGTTCAGGCCACGCGCCGATCCGACCAGGCCAAATACGACAATCAGGACGATCCACAAATACTCGACAGGGATCATTGTCTCGCTCCTGTCGTGCGCGCCCGCCTGGCGTGGGCCACCTGCCACAACACGTGGGCAATGGCCACCGCCGCGTCAGGGCGCGCCAGGGACCGCGCCGCCTGGCGCATTTCTGCCAGCATCTCCTCGTCGCGCAGCAAGTGCAGTGCCGTGGGCACCAGTTTCTCCGCCAGGTCTGCATCGTCGACGACGATGGCTGCCCCGGCTTCGGCGAGGTGCGCGGCATTCGGCGCCTGGTGTTGCCCCGAGTGGGGATAGGGCACCAGGATGGCGGGCAGCGCCGCCGCGGGAAACTCGCCGAGCGTCGCCGCCCCCGCCCGTGCGATGACGAGGTCGGCGGCAGCCAGGGCCCGAGGCATGTCGTGTAGATATTCGTAGGGATGATAGCGCGCGCGTTGATCGTCGGGTAAGCGGTTGGCTGCCGCGCCCACCCAGCCGGCGTCGAGGCGGCCGCTGACGTGCACAACTTGCGCAGCGGCCAATAGCTCGCCGAGTCCCGTGGTCACGGCGCGGTTGATGCTCCGCGCGCCACGGCTGCCGCCAAAGACGAGCAGCACGCGCTCCTCAAGGCTGAGGCCCATCGTTTCCCGTGCCTCGGCCTGTGACCACTCGAACACCTCATGGCGCACGGGATAGCCGGTGACAACCACCTTGTCGAGTGGGAAAAACTTGTACGATGCTTCACTCGTCACGGTGATGCGCGTGGCGAAACGGCTCAAAAAGCGGATGGCGAGCCCGGGCACGACGTCTGGCAAATAGATGACGGTCGGCACGTGCTCGAGCCACGCCCCCAACCCGACGGCAACCGACGCGTATCCCCCAGTGATGAGCACCACGTCGGGCGCGAACCGGCGGAGTATGCCGCGTGCGCGGCCAATGCTGCCGGCAATCTGCGTCGCGTTGCGCATGGACACCATGGCACCCACGCCACGCAGGCCGCCTGCCGGCAGGCCGATGAACTCGATCCCGGCGCGATGCACCATCTCTTCTTCCATACCGCCGCGGCTGCCGATCCACAGCACGTCGGCAGGAGAGATTTCTGGCAGCGGCTCGTGCGTATCCTCGAGGGGGTCTCGCTCTGCGCCAGGCCTTGACCGGCGACTTGCCATGCCGGCTGCACCGGCGACGAGGGACTCGATGACCGTGAGTGCCGGGTAGACGTGGCCCCCGGTACCGCCCCCCGATGCGATGAGCTTCATGCTGGCTCCTGTTCCGCCAGGTCGTGACCGGGCACAGTCCGGGCTCGAATATCTCCTGGGCGTGTATCTGGCCCGGAGACACGGGCCGTCTTGTATGCCTGGCGAGCAAGATGGCTCTGCTCGGGGATGGTGCGCGACACGCTGAGCAGGATGCCGACGCCTGCCATGCACATGATGAGCGACGAGCCACCCACGCTGATAAAGGGCAGGGCAATGCCGGTGAAGGGGATCGTGCCTGTGACCACGGCCATGTTGATCAGCGCCTGAAAGGTGATCCAGCACGTGACGCCTGCGGCCAGCAGCCGCCCGAACGCGTCTGGCGCGAGCAAGGCGATGCGCAGCCCGCGGTAGGCAAGGAGTGCAAAGAGTCCAATCAGCAGCAAGCAGCCAATCAGGCCTAGCTCCTCGCCGACGATGGCAAAGATGCTGTCGGTGTGCGCTGCCGGCAGCCACTGGTACTTCATGCGCCCGCTGCCAGGACCCAGCCCCAAGATGCCGCCGCTACCCATCGCGACCAACCCCTGGCTGAGCTGCACGTTGCTGCTGTGCAATGGATCGCGCAGCTCGCTCAGGTAGGGCTCCAGCCGCTCCATCGCGTGCGGCAGGCGCGTAATGACAAAAGCAAAGGCAGCCCCACCGCCGAGGATGCCGATCGTAAACTGCAGCAGGTCGGCCCCTGCCAGAAAGAACATGGCCACCGAGACCAGGATGATGACCAGCGCTTCCGACAGGTCAGGCTGGGCGACGACGAGCCCCGTTACCACGCCGACCATGATCGTGAAGGGGAGAAGCCCATAGGGCACCTTGCCCAGCACGTCGGCCTTGGACGACAGCCAATGAGCGATGTATACAATCGTGGCCAGTTTGGCCATCTCCACCGGCGATACCGATTGGTCGAACAGGAGGCGGCCTTCGCGAAAAAAGGCGAGGATCGAGAGCGTGCTGAGCGTCACGGCCATCATCGGAATCGAGAATTTCATCAGCAGGTGGTAGGGGATGCGGGCTGCGATCACCAGGCCGACCGTGCCGATCGCCAGCCAGAGCATCTGCCGCTTGAAAAAGTGAGCGGCGCTGCCATATTCGCGGTAGCCCAGATCCGACGTGGCGCTATAGACCATCATCAGGCCGAGGGCCAGCAACCCCGCCGTGACGGCCAGGAGAATCCAGTCTGGACCATATCCCTGGGCAAAAAGTTGACGTTCCTGGGTGCCATGCTCACGCTGGCTGTCTTTTTTTCGAGCCATGTCTCACTCCAATGCTTCGACGAGACGGCAAAAGTGCTCGCCGCGGTCACAAAAGTCCGCGTACGCGTCAAAACTGGTGCCCCCGGGTGACAGGAGCACCACGTCGCCCGGGAGGGCAAGCTGGGCAGCCAGGGTGACGGCACGCTCCAACGAGCCGGCCATGTGTACCTCGGCGCGCAAGCCGGGGCCACCTGGCGGTATGGCCTCCAGCGCGCGCTCGATAGTTGGCGCTGCTTCGCCGAACAGGATCACGTGCCGGGCTTTTTGCTGTGCCAGGGACGCCATCTCGCCCCATGGCAGGTGCTTGTCGCGCCCACCTGCCAGGAGTACGATCGGGGTGTCGAAGGAGCGTAGTGCCGCCACAGTGCGCTCGGGCGCGGTGGCGATGCTGTCGTTATACCAGCGCACGCCGCCCCGCTCGCGCACCAGCTCCAGTCGGTGCTCTACGCCGCGGAAGGTGGTAATCACCTCCCGCATCGAATCGACGGCGACGCCGGCCTGAGACGCGATCACACACGCGGCGAGCACGTTCGCCAGGTTGTGCTCGCCGAGAAGGAGCACGTCGCCGCGCTCACAGATGACGGTTTCGCGCGGGTCACTTGTCGCCGCGCCGTGGCAGAGCACCAATTCATCGCCATGACGCCCCCCCCGGGGCCTGAGAAAGGCGCCGCTTGCCACCGGCTGCTCCAGGCTGAACCAGGCTACGTCGTGATGGAGCTGCCGGCCAATGTCGCGCACTGTGGGATCGTCGAGGTTGAGTACCGCCACGTCGCCGGGCTGCTGGTAGGCGACAATATTCCGCTTGGCCGCAGTGTACGCGGCCAGGGTGCCATGTCGATCGAGGTGGTTCGGCCTGATGTTCAGGATGGCGGCGATGTGGGGGCTCCAGCCGTCGGGATGGGCCCATGTGTCGTGGCTGGGCGGATGGCGATAGGTGCCGGGCCAGTCGCCCAGAAGGTCGAGCTGGAAGCTAGAGAGCTCGACGACGACCCGGTCGGTGGGTGCGATCTCGGCGATGTGGGTGATGAGCGGCCGGCCGATGTTGCCGCCGACCCAGGTGCGGTGTCCGGCAGCCTGCAGCATCTCGCCGACGAGGGTGGTGGTCGTCGTCTTGCCGCTCGAGCCGGTGATCCCGATGATGGGGGCGGGGCAGGTGCGGACAAAAAGGCGAGTCTCGCTGCTGAGCGGCAGGTTGCGGCGCCGCGCCTCGACGAGAAAGGGTACGTCGAGGGGCACGCCAGGGCTGACGACCAGGATGTCGGTCTCGTCGAGCAGGGCAGTGGGGTGTTCGCCCTGACCAAGGGCCAAGGACACGCCAGAGTTGACGATCTGTGCGATGTTTTCGCGCAGTGCCTCGGCGGGGCGGGTGTCTGTCACCGTCACGGCAGCGCCGCGTTCTGCCAGAAAGCGGGCTACCGCCGTGCCCTCACGCCCCAGGCCAACGACTAGAAAGCGTAGTTTCAGCCACGGATCGTAGGCTGCCTGTTGCCTGTTGCCTGTCACAGGTCGCATGCCCCTTTCACAGCAGTGCAAGCGCGATGCCCAACATCGCCGCGATGACGGCAATGATCCAAAACCGCTGGGTGACGTGTGTCTCGCTCCATCCGAGCAGCTCGAAGTGGTGGTGGAGCGGGGTCATTTTGAATATGCGCCGGCCTTCACCTGTGATCCGCCG
Organism: Anaerolineae bacterium; assembly: GCA_016929795.1. The sequence goes on along the minus strand of JAFGIA010000001.1, from coordinate 6,530 downwards.
GCTGAGCTTGAAAAAGCTGACCTGGATGACGACCGATCCTGCTTCGGCGAAAAAGATAAGGGCGATAATGGGCAGGAGAAGCCATTGAAATGACATGAGGGCGACGACGGCGAGCGTGGCGCCCAGGGCGAGAGAGCCCATGCCGCCCATGATCAGAGAGGCAGGGTGGCTATTGAACCAGAGGAAGGCAAAGAGGGCCCCGACCATGGTAAAGGCGAAAGAAAGGAGCGGAAACTGCGTCTGCAGGAAAGCGATGATGCCGTAGGCGATAAAGGTGACGACAGAGATGGATGCGGCCAGGCCGTCGAGGCCGTCGGTGAGGTTCACGGCATTTGCTGTCCAGACGATGACAAGGGCGGCCAGTGGAATGTACCAGGGGCCGATGTCCACCAGCTCGCGCACGCCGGGGATGCCTATCTGGCTGAGGGCAAGAAATTCGGGGTGGTAGAGCCCGATCGCTGCCAACAGGGCCAGCCCAAACTGCAGGGGAAACATGGTCCGGGCGCGCAGTCCCCCGCCGCCAAACCAACCGCGCACCTCCGCGAGATCGTCGATGGCGCCCAGCGTACCAAAAGCGGTCATAACGAGTAGCGGGAGTAGGATGCTCTTGCCGATTAGTGTGCTGCCCTCTTCGAAGTGAAAAAAGGCCAGAATCTGCTTACCGGCCTCAAAGCCGCTTAAAAAGTTGGCAAAGTTGAGGGCGATGGTGATCAGGGCGACCGGGATGAGGATCATCAGTCCGCCCATGGTCGGCGTGCCCATCTTGGTTTGATGGCTGTTGGGCAGCTCGATGCGGATTTGCTTGCCGATGCGCCAGCCATGAAGCAGGCGAATCAGGGGGGGGCCCCAGATGACGGCGATGACAAACGAGACGCCGGCCAGGGTCAGGGCAAAGGACATGGGCTCGGAGATCATGATCGGTCCTGCTCCTGCCCGGGCGGGGTCCGTCCCGGGCCCGGGCCAAGTTCGGGTGCCGCGGCGGACAGGCCATTGACGATTTCTTCCATGCCCATGCCGCGGGAGCCTTTGACAAGCACGAGGTCGCCGGGACGGATGGTATCGCGTAGCAGCTTGATGGCGGCTGCATTGTCCTCCACCATGTGCACAGCCGGGCGCGGCATGCCGCTCGCCAGCGCTGCCCTGCCGATCTCCTGTCCCAGCCGGCCTACTACCACCAGCACGTCAGCTACGTCGCGCGCGCGCCGGCCCACCAGGCGGTGGCCTTCTTCTTCATAGCTGCCCAGCTCGTACATCTCGCCCAGCACGGCGATGGCTCGCCTTGCCCCAGGCGCCTCCCGGCCTGCACTGGCCCGTTTGTGCCCGCTGCCACGTGCCAGGTCATGGAGGAGAGTCAGGGCCGCGGTCGTCGAAGCCGGGCTTGCGTTGTATGTGTCGTCGAGGATCGTCGACCCTGCCGGACCCGGCACCGCCACCAACCGCAATTGGGTACTCTCCGCAGGGCCCGGACGGTGCAGACCTTCCATGACCTCGGCCCAATCGAGTCCTTCCACCAGTCCCACCGCTGTCGCAGCCAGCGCCGTGTGTACGCTGTGCCGGCCAAGGAGTGGCACGCGGACGTGAAGCGTGTCCCCGGCGTGGTGAATCCGGAAACGAATCCCTTCCAGCCCTTCACTGGCCACGTCGCTGGCGCGCACGTCTGCATCGGCCGCCAGGCCGTACGTCACTACCTGTGCCTGTGTTTGCCCTGCCATCGCGCGCACCCGATCATCGTCGGCGTTCAGGATGGCTACGCCGCCTCTGGCAGCGGGTGGCAGCGCCTGCGGCAACTCGGCCTTGGCCAGTGCGATCCGCTCCATCGTCCCCAGCCGCTCGAGATGGCTAGGCCCCACATTCGTGACCACGCCTACCTGTGGCAGCGCGATATGCGCCAGCGCCGCGATTTCGCCCACGTCGTACATGCCCATCTCTAGTACCACGCGCTCGTGGCCCGCTGCCAGGTGCAGGAGCGTCAGCGGTAGCCCGATCTCGTTGTTATAGTTTCCCTCGCTCTTGAGTGTCGCGTACCGCCGGCTCAGCACCGATGCCGTCATCTCTTTCGTCATCGTCTTGCCGATGCTCCCTGTGATCCCCACGACGCGTACCTCGTGCTTGCGCCTCCAAAAGGCTGCCACCTGTTGAAGCGCTGCCAGGCTGTCGGGTACCACGATGCACACCGCTTCGGACGGACTTGGGGTATCCCACCCATGCTTTCCTGTTGCGTCGAGCACCCTGCACCCGAGGGCGCGCAGCCCCGACACGTCCGGCCGCTCGGCAATCACCGCCACGGCCCCCTTCTCGATTGCCTGTGAGATAAACTCGTGCCCGTCGTGCCGCTCGCCGCGCAGGGCCACGAACAGGCAGCCCGGCACTGCTGCCCGCGAGTCTACCACCGCGTGCACAATCGGCACGGATGGTAGATCACCCGGTGCCACGCCAGCCTCGGGCGCCGCCAAGGCCGCCACCAGGTTGCGCACCGTTAGCACCGTTTCAGTCATCTGTTCCCAGCCTCGCAGTGGCACCGAATCCCTCGCCAGCCATGACCGCCCGGATCTCGTCCGGTGGGACCTGCATGTAGATGAGCAGTCTTGATGCAATTGCCTGAAAGGTGGGCGCTGCTGTCTGCGACCCCCACTGCGACGACGTGGGTCTGTCGAGCTTGATCAGGATGATAAACCGGGGGTCATCCGCCGGTGCAAACCCTACGAACGACCCGATCGTGCCATTCGGATCGTAGCCATACGCAGTCGGAATTTGTGCTGTTCCAGTCTTGCCTGCCACCGTATAGCCAGGCACCTGCGCCTTGGTGGCTCCTTCCTCGATCACGCGCACCAGCATGTTGGTCAGCGCCTCGGCTGTGCCCTGCGAGATCGCACGCCGGACCATCATCGGCTCCACCTGGACCCACTTGGCCTGGCCATCCTCATCCACTGTGAGAAATTGATCCACGACGTACGGCTTCATCAGCAGCCCGTCGTTCGCCACTGCCGCCACCGCCGTGATCATCTGGATCGGCGTCACCGCAATCCCCTGCCCAAACGAGTTCGTACCCAGGTCCGATGGGAACCAGTTCGAATCGCCAGGCTGCTTGACCATGCCTGGTCCCTCGCTGGCCAGATCCACCCCTGTGATCGTCCCAAAACCAAAGCGCCGCAGGTAGGTGTAAAAGGTGTCCTTGCCCATCGATGTGCTTATGAACGCTGCGACTGTGTTGAGTGACTTGACCAACCCATCTGTCATGGTCACCAGGCCATGTCCCTGCCGGTCCGAGTTCTGGATCACACGCCCCCCTACTTCCAGCGTGCCATCGTCGTAGAACGTCGTCCCCGGGCTGATTGTCCCGGAATCGATCCCTGCCGCCCATGTCACAATCTTGAAAATCGAGCCTGGCTCCCACATCTTGCTGACGACAGGATCCATTAGCCGGTCGATCTCGGCATATTCGAACCCGTTCGGATCGTACTGTGGAGCGCTGGCTAGCGCCAGGATCGCCCCACTCCGCGGGTCCATGATCACCACGGTGCCCGCCTCGGCGCCATACTCGGTGAGCGCCCGTTCCAACTCTTCCTGTGCGATATACTGGATGTTACGGTCCAGCGTCAGTACCACACTGTTTCCCGGGAGTGGTGGCACCTGCTCGTGTGGCGGCATTGGAAGCACCTCGCCCGCGGGGTTTTGCTCCACAGTGCGCCATCCGACCACGCCCTTTAGTACCTGGTTATAGTACCCCTCGACGCCATAGAATCCGTCCCCCGTGTCGTTCACGAACCCGATCGCGTGCGCCGTGAGTGTGCTTTCCGGATAGAAGCGCCGGTAGTGGGGTGTGCAGGTGATGCCGGCCAGATCGAGCGCCACAATCGCCTCGCCTGTTTCGTATGGCACATCCATAGCCAGCCGCAACCACACTTTGTCAGAAATCAGCGAGGCATACACCTGCTCTTTGGGCAGCCCAAGCAGATCGCCCAGCGCGACGGCGGCCTGGGCGGGATCGACTATGAGACTTGGCGATGCCGCTACCTCCCATTCGACCATGTCGAGTGCCAGCACGTGCCCCGTCGCGTCGACTATAAACCCGCGCCGGGTCGTTACTTCGCGCTCGCGCATTCGTTGCGCCATCGCGTTCTGCTCGAGCGTATCGCCGAGCACCACCTGGTAGTAGACGAGCCGGCCCACGATCACAGTACAGAAAAAGGTCATGCATGCCGCTAACAGCGAAAGGCGGAGCCGGCTCGCGCTGGATGGGTTCTCAAGTGACATAATTTCCCTCATGGTCGGCCTGTAGTAGTGGTTGTCGAGTGGTTGCCCTGTGCCCCGGCTGCAGGGTTCGCTGTACTGCCGGCCTGGGGCATATATCCATAGGAGGTGGGCAGAAGCAGTGCCTCGCTGCGCGAGCCGCCGGCAGCGGGCACCAGCGGGTGGCTCAGGAGGAGGTAGAGTGGTGGCTGCGCCCGGAAGCCGAGGGTGTAGGCGCGCCCGGCCATTTCCTGTTCGGCGAACACGGCCGCCAATTGCTGGCGCAATGCCAAGTTCTCTCGCTCGATCCGGGCCAGCTCTTCTGTCCGTGCCTGGATCTCGCGCCCGATCATCTCATTCTCCTGGGCGACAATAAAGTGCAGCCACAAAAAGAGGATGAGCAGCGCTACAAATACCCCAGCGATGACGGTGGGCCCAGGTGTATGGCTGCTACCTTTTTGGTACCGACTGCTTTTACTTGCTCCCATGCTTCTTCGCCTCCTACCCTGGCAGCCGGGCCGATCTCAGCCCGGCCTGGCCCAGCGCGCGGGCCACCCGCAAGCGTGCACTGCGGCTGCGTGGGTTCCGCTCGATCTCCTCGGCCCCGGGCCGCACTGGCTTGCGCGTCACCAGGGCCAACGTCGCCTGGTGGTCGCATACGCACACGGGCACCTCGGGGGGGCACACACAGTCGCGCGATTCGTCGCGAAAAAACTCTTTTACCAGCCGGTCCTCCAGCGAGTGAAACGAAATCACGGCCAGCAGCCCACCTGGCCGCAGCAGGTCACGCGCCTGCGGCAGCGCGTCGGCCAGTGCCTGCAGCTCGTCGTTCACGGCAATACGTAGCGCCTGAAAGGTGCGCGTGGCCGGATGGATGCGCTCCCTGTAGCCTACTACCCCACCTACCACCTCCGCCAGTTGGCTCGTCGTCCGAATCGGGCGGGCAGCCACGATGGCCCGGGCGATGCGCCGCGAGTGGCGCTCTTCTCCATACTTGTAGATCAGGTCTGCCAGTTCGGCTTCCGGCAAACGATTCACCAGGTCCGCGGCTGTCCGGGTATCCTCTGGGTGTTGCTCCACATTCATCCGCATGTCGAGCGGCCCTGTGAGACTGAAAGAAAATCCGCGCCCTGCATCGGCCAGTTGGCGCGACGACAGGCCGAGATCCATCAATACCCCATCGACCCCTTCGAACCCGTGTGCCACTGCTACCCTGCCCAGGTGGCGAAAATTGCTCGTGACCAGTGTGGCACGGTCTCCGAACTTGGCCAGTATCTCGCGCGCATACGCCACCGCCTGCGCGTCTGCGTCGATTCCCAGCAGTGTCCCGCCAGGCGAGGATGCTTGCAAGATGCATGCCGCGTGTCCACCGGCGCCCAGGGTCGCATCCACGTAGCATCCCCCGGGCACCACCTGCATCGCTTCTACGACCTCGTCGGCCAGAACCGGCACGTGCTCGATGTCGCCTTGCACTGGTCTTTCCTTCCTTGCCCTCTAGATGCCCAGGCTTGCAAACTGCTCTGCCCGCACATCCGGGTTCCCATCGCTCCGCTCCTGTCGCTCGCGCCATCGAACGGGATTCCAGATCTCGCAGTGGTCGTGCAGCCCGATGATCACGGCCTGGTCTTCGATCTCGGCATAGCCGCGCAGATAAGGCGGCAGGATGACGCGTCCCTGTTTATCGGGGATCGAATCGTTGGCTGTGCCAAAAAGCTGGCGGCGGAACTCGCGTGCGCGTGGGTCGGCCAGGGGCAGTTTACGGATGTCCTCCGATAGGTCTTCCCACACATCCATTGGAAACAGCCACAGGCACGGATCGATGCCTTTTGTTACAACCAGGCCTGCGGACAACCGGCCGCGAAACTTGGCGGGCACGGTAATCCGCCCCTTATCGTCGATGGTGTGTTCAAATTCGCCCAGTAGTAGTTGCCCCACAGAACACCTGTTCTAACTGTGATTTGGGCAAATGTGCCCCACTTTAGCCCACGATGCCCCACATCTTGCCACTATTATACCCCATCTCCTCCTCTTTGTAAAGTCGGAGAACCGGGATTCTGGCAAAGATCAGGAATTTTAATCTTGGATGGGGGCCGGGAGCAGGGGATTGGAGATTTAGAGGACCAAGGAGTTGCGCGGCTCGCTCATGCAGACCTTCCAGCCCTACGAAGGAATTTGATGCGCCGCGACAACTGTGGTATAATCATGCCCGTCCGGGAGAGGTAGCATAGTCTGGCCGAATGCGCACGATTGGAAATCGTGTGAGGGTAAAACCTCCGCGGGTTCGAATCCCGCCCTCTCCG
>JAFGIA010000389.1 GCA_016929795.1 Anaerolineae bacterium | reverse complement strand
TTTGTCGTGTTCGTCGGCCTGGGCTTTTACGCCAGCCGCTACAAAAAGGTCGGCCCCAACCAGGTACTCGTCGTGTCGGGCCGCAAGCGGCAGTTCTTGAACCCGGTGACGGGCCAGAGAGAGATCGTGGGCTTCCGTGTGGTCAAGGGCGGCGGCACCTTTATCTTGCCGGTGCTCGAGCGCGTCGACGTCCTGTCGATGGAGATCCTGACGATCGAGGTCGAGGTGCGCAGCGTCTACACCATCCAGGGTGTGCCCGTGCACGTCGACGGTGTGGCCCAGATCAAGATCCGCGGCGACGATGCGTCGATCTATACCGCCGCTGAGCAGTTCCTGAGCAAGGGGCCGGAGGGCATCATCTACGTCGCGCACGAGACGCTGGCCGGTCACCTGCGCGCCATCCTGGGCATGCTCACGGTTGAAGAGATCTATCGCGACCGCGATGCCTTTGCCCAAAAGGTGCTCGAGGTGTCGGGCGGCGACCTGGCCAACATGGGCCTCGAGATCGTCTCCTTTGTCATCAAGGACATCCGCGACGACAAAGAGTACCTGGAGTCGCTCGGCCGCACCCGCACCGCCGAGGTCAAGCGCGACGCCGTCAAGGGCGAGGCTGAGGCGCAGCGTGACGCGACGATCGCCCAGGCGAACGCTGCCCGCGACGCCACGATCCAGTCCGCCCTTGCGCGCCAACAGGGCGAGACCGCCAAGTATGGCGCCGAGACGCGCATCGCTGAGTCGCAAAAAGAGTACCGCGTCCAGAAGGCGCAGTACGACGAGGAATCGAACCGCCAGGAGGTCAAGGCCAACCTGGCAACCACGCTCCAGGAAAAGATCACGACCCAGGACATCAAGGCCCAAGAGATCCAGATCGAGGTCGTGTCGAAGCAAAAGCAGATCGAGGTCCAGCAGCAAGAGGTGCTGCGCAAGCAGCAAGAGCTGGAAGCGACCGTGCACAAGCCGGCAGCGGCGGAGCGCTACCGGATCGAGACGCTGGCGAGCGCGCACAAGTTCCAGACAGAGACTGAGGCCGAAGGTGAAGCGGCAGCCACCAGGCTCCGCGGCCAGGGTGAGGCCGAGGCCATCCGCGCCCGCGGCCTGGCAGAGGCCGAGATCATCCGCGCCCGTGGTCTGTCCGAGGCCGAGGCGATGGAAAAGAAGGCCGCCGCGTGGCAGCAGTACAACCAGGCGGCCATCATCCAGCAGCTCATCGAGGCGCTGCCGGAGCTAGCGGCGGCGATTGCTCAGCCACTGGCGCAAACGGACCGGATCGTCATCATTGGTGGCAACGGCGACGGCGCGGGGGCGAGCAAGCTGACGGCCGACGTGACGAATATCATCGCCCAGGTGCCGGCCACCGTCGAGGCGCTGACCGGCATCGACCTGATGCAGGCGCTCCAGTCGCTGCCCGGCATTGGCCAGAAGGCAGTTGGCGACGGGAGCAGCACGCCAGTCGCCTGATACACCCGACTAACCCGACCACTCATTGATCGAGCCGGCCCCCGCAATAAGTGGGGGCCGGCATTCCCTTGCATTGTATGGTTTTGTTGCGGCTCGGTTGGAGGGCCGGGCCGGCCTTGTGCTATAGGCTAATACTGCTTGATAAAGTCCACCACTGGCACCTGGACGGCACCCTCACCTGAGCAGTGGGCCGTCGTGATCACAGTTACCTTGTTCGATAGCGGTTCGCATCCCATTGCGGTATATCCATTTCCGTCCGCTGTGCGTTTGCACGTCTCGGCCCTTACCACCTGGACATACCACGTACCCGCTTTGGCTACGGTATCGTGAGAGACATCCCATTGACCGGCACTGTTCGACGGGTTGGACACGGTTCCTTCCCAGCCATCCGTCCACACCGCCACAGTGACGCCCGGAACAGGGCTTCCGGAGCTCGTTTTGATCGTTCCCTTCACTCCAGTCATACCGCAGTTGGGAAAGCCGCCTCCAATCATGCCCTGATACTGGAACTGGGGCACCGGCGTATTTGTCGGTCCCGCCGGCTTGGTCGCCGTGGGCTGGGGACGCGGCTTGCTGGTTGGTTTGGCCGTCGGCCTCGGTGTGTTCGTCGGCGGCACGGTCGGCTCCGGCGTGTCCGTAGGTGGCGGCGTGTCTGTGGGCGTCGCGGTCAAGATGATCGGCGTATTCGTCGCTTCCGGTGTGGGCGTCGCAGTCGACGTTGGCGTCGGCGTATCTGTGGGAATCGGCGTGTTGGTCGGCGTGGACGTCGCCGTGAAGGTTGGCTTGGGCGTCTTGGTGGGCGTGACCGTCGGCTGGGTGCGGGAGATCAACGACCCGGTCGAGCAGGCCAGCAGTCCGATGATGGTGGCCACTGCCACCACCACGATCAGGATCCGATTTTTCATTCTGTTCATCACTCCTCCCCATAGTTTCGCCCGGCGCAGACATAGACAATCGCCGAGGTCAGCACTGTCCTCAGCGCATCTCCCTCTCCCTGTACGTCCCGCCGGGCGCGGCGAGCAGAACAGGCGCCATTATACCATATTCTCTGCCTGTGACAAATCAACCCTGGCGCACTGTCAGCCCTCTCCCCGGCTTGTGCTCCCCCCCCGACTGCTCAGGTTCGGTCCGAGACCGGCCAGCGCGAGAAAAGTTGGATCGGCCGAGACTTGAACTTTTCGCCTGCATAGGGTACAATGAGCTTGACTACAATGGGAAGGGAGCCGGGCTATGGCTTCAGACGTGTTCACTGACGCAACTGAGGACACAAACGCATCCGAGGAAGGTCTCTTCTGCTCCGAGTGTGGTGCACCCGAGACCGGGTTCTTTTGCAGGCAGTGTGGCACCCTGCTGCGGGGTGGGGAGATGGTGCTTTGCCCACGTTGCCACCGCGTGGTACCTGACGGCGACTATTGCAACCAATGCGGCCAGAGCCTGACCGGCATCGCGCTCAACCTGAGGCAGCTTGCGCTGGCAGGCGAAGACTTTATGGTCACATCCGCGGCCACACCGCCCTCGCCGGCCCCGGCGCGTGCCCCTCTCCCCACAGCTTCGCCCGACACCTTCTCCTTCGTGCCCGATGAGTCGATCAAGCTGGAGGATCCAGAGCTGCCCGACTGGCTGGAAGAACTCCCCAAGACGCGGGCGCCGCGCGAGGTACGCGAGCGCATCTATCCCACACTTCGCCCTGTGGAGAGCGGAGAGGCAGCAGGGAGCCAGGGGCGCTATCTCGTCGCCGTCGTGATCTTGCTCACCCTGACGCTGGTGGGCCTTGTGGGCTTTGTGCTGCTTCTCCTGTTACGGGCAATCTAGGCAGCAGAATAGAGCATGCAGAGCGCGCGGCCCCACAAGACCGCGCGCACCTGTCGGCTGCTCCTTCTTCTGACATCACAACAGGATCGAGGCAACGGTGACGATGCATAAGGTAGCGCTTGACGCAACAGGGCAGATCGGCAGTCTGGTGGTGCCCAACCGCCTGATACGCTCGGCGACGGCCGAGCGGTTGGCAGCAGAACATGCCGGGCGGGTAACCCCGGCACTGATCGATCTGTATCGCTCGCTGGCAGACGGTGGTGTGGGCCTGATCGTGACGGGCCACGCCTACGTATTGCCGGCCGGCAAAGCACACCCCGAGATGCTCGGTGCCTTTTGTGACACCTTGATCGATGGGCTCTCCACGCTGGTGGCGGCAGTGCACGACGCGGGTGGGTTGGTGGCTATGCAGATCAACCACGCTGGGCGGCAAGTCGACCCCATGCTTGGCATACAACCACTCGCCCCGTCGGCCATGCCCTCCCCCCGGGTGCAGGCCTCCATCGCTGGAGAGCGAATGGCGCGTGAGATGAGCCACGCAGAAGTCGTGACAGCGGCCGATGCATTCGGCAACGCGGCGCGGCGTGCGCAATTGGCCGGGTTTGACGCTGTGCAGATTCACGCGGCGCACGGCTACCTGATCAGCCAATTCCTGTCGCCCTACACGAACCATCGCACGGATACGTGGGGAGGCGACTTTGAGCGCCGGCTCAGGTTTCTGACCGCCGTGTGCGAGGCGGTGCGCGGGCAGGTAGGGCGCGACTATCCCCTCTTTGTGAAGCTTGGGATGATAGACAATCCAGAGCGAGTGCCCGGCGGGCTGACTCTCGACGACGGGACGCGCATCGTGGGGAGACTGGCAGAGATGGGGTTGGATGCGGTCGAGGTGAGCAGCGGCGACGGTGGGGGGACAACGAACTTTAGCATCCGCCGCGGGGTCGGCACGCGCCATCCCGAGGCATACTTTCGACGGCTGGCGCAGCGCGCGCGGGCAGCGACGCCGCTGCCACTGATCCTCGTCGGCGGACTGCGCACGCGCGCCGTGATCGACGAGGTGCTGACCAGCGGTGACGCCGATTTCGTCGCCATGTGCCGCCCGCTGATCCGCGAGCCTGACCTGCCACGACGCCTGCTCGCCGGTCAGGCAGCGGCGGCGGCGTGCCACTCGTGCGGCAGATGCTGGCCAAACGGAATGGGCGAGGGAATCGCCTGCAAATGTGGAGGTTGAGCAATGCCAACACCTGAATATATCCTGGATCTACGATCCAAAGTTGGGCACGCCCTACTTCTCACGCCTGGCGCCGCGGCGATCATCCGCGACGACGTGGGTCGCGTCCTGCTCATCCATCGTGGCGATGGGCGCGGCTGGTCGCTGCCCGGCGGGATGATGGAGCCCGGCGAGCGGATCGCCGACGCCGTCGTGCGCGAGGTCTTGGAAGAAACCGGGCTGGAGGTAGAGCCGGTACGCATCGTCGGCGTCTATTCCGATCCGGCTTATACACACATCACCTATTCCAACGGCGATGAGGTACACTTTGTCGCCACCACGTTCGAGTGCAGGGTCGTGGGCGGCAGGCTGCGCGCCGACGGCGACGAGTCGCTCGACGTGCGCTACTTTGCGCCCGATGCCCTGCCCGAGCCCCTGGTGTGCGATCACGCGCTTCGTATTGCCGATGCGGTGCAAGAGCGGCGCGAAGCGGTGTTTCGGTAACCGGCTGGCGCTAAATTGACAAACCGTACGACCCGAAGTATAATCCGTCCCGGAATTACGCCCCGGTGGCGGAATTGGCATACGCGGCAGGTTGAGGACCTGTGCCCGCAAGGGCGTGGAGGTTCAAGTCCTCTCCGGGGCACT
>JAFGIA010000388.1 GCA_016929795.1 Anaerolineae bacterium | reverse complement strand
GGCGTCAGGAGTGACAGCTCGACGGCGGTGACCGTGATGCACGTTGTCGGGAGGACGGTTACCGTGTCGGCGAAAGAGTCGGTGCCCACGGTGTTGGTGGCGTAGAGGGTGACGGTGAAGGTGCCGGCGGAAGCATAGGTGTAGACTGGGTCTCGTTCAGTCGAGGTGCCGACCTCATCGCCCAAGTCCCACAGGAAGGAGATGGGCAAGGTGCCGGTGGTCAGGTTGGTGAAAGAGAGTGGCTGGCCGAGCCAGACAGGGCTGTTGCTGGTAAAGGCAGCAGTGGGCGCCACAGATGGCACGCACGCAGGCGAGCCGGCGCGGATCTCGAAATCGTCGAGGTACCAACCGTCCATGGTGGTATTACCATCCGTCGTGATCCGGAATCGGATGCGTGCATCCGCCAGACCGTCAAGGCCCGGCAGGGCCATCGTCTGCTCCTCCCAGCTATGCTGCCCGGTGTAGGTAGCGACAGACTTCCAGGTGGAACCACCATCGATCGAGTACTCGACGTAGCCAAAGTCCCAGTCGCTCTCCAGGCTGTATCGGTGCCAGAAGGTGAGCGTCGGGCCCGTGGCGCCAGAAAGGTCGATCGCTGGCGCCGTGAGGGAAAAGTCCCAGTTGTTGCCATAGTTGCCGCTCGGGCTGTCGGTCCAGGCGTGGGTGGGACTGTGTGAATAGATCGTCGTCGTGGCCCATTGGCCAGTCGGAGTCCAGCCGGTGGTGCCCGACTCGACATCGTCGGCCCACACGGCGCACACGGGCAGCAGGGCAAAGTCCTGCTCCACCGTCTGCCCGTCGAGCGCGACCACGTCCTCCACCGTGACGGCGGCGTAATCGGCGGCCGTGGCCGTGAGGTCGTAGGTGCCGCTGAGGACAGTCATGCTGTAGAGCCCAGTGCCGGGATCGGTGACGGCCTGGAAGGGACCGGCGCCGACGGTGACCGTGGCCGCGAGGGGCAGGCCGGTCATGGCGTCGAGCACCGTGCCCTGGATGACGGGCGAGAGAAGGGGGTCGAGCACGTAGAGGAACGCGGCGCTGACGGCGCCCCAGTTGCCCGCCGCGTCCTGGCCGCGCAGGTAGATGATGTGCCGCCCGGCGCCGAGGGCCGAGGTGTCGACGGTGGCCTGGACATCCTCGATCGTTTCGTTGAAGGCACCGTCGACGGCGGTCATGGGATAGGCGATCGGGACAGTGGTGGTTACCCAGGGCGGGACGTCGAGGTAGTATTCGGCGGCGGCAATGTTCTGCGCCGGCTCGGTGCCGTTGTTGTTGGAGTAGCGCGTGTCGTTGACCGTGGCGGTGAGGAGGACGGGCTCGCCCGGCACCACGCCGCCGGGGACCGCGGTCACGTCGAGGGCATCGGGGCCGGCCGGGGTCATGTACGGCGTGCGGGCCGCCTTGGCGGCGTAGAGGAGGGCGCCCATGTTGTCGGGCAGGATGGTGTTCTCAAAGGCAGCACAGCTTTCGAAAAAGTAGTTGCCCAGCTCAAAACAGTAGGAGGCGAGGCCCAGGCGGCCGTAGGCCCAGTCGTCGGTGGTGCCGTCGGTGGGGTAGAGGTCCATCGACTGCTGAGGGGTATAGTCGTTAAAGTAGGCGAACTTGCGGCCGAGGGTCTGGAGCTGAGTGCTGTTGGGCGCCGGCGCAGCGGTGAACCCCCACGACCAGAGGACGAGCTCGCTGTAGCTGTGGATGTCGAGAAAGATGCCCATAGCGTCGTTGGGGGCGGGCGAGACAAGGTCGTCGTCGCGCTGGTCGGGAAACTCGCTCGTGACATAGGCCACGACGCTCTGCGTCTCGGGCTCCGAGTTTGCGAACGGTCCGCGATAGGTCGCGTCACACTGGTTGCCACTCGAGCCGCCGCAGCAACCCCACTGGAAGGGATAGTTGCGATTGAGATCGGCACCGCGATTATTCGAGGTCGGTCCGCAATAGTTCTCGTTGGTATTCTTGCGCCAGGAGAGCCCGGTTTCGGCCTTTTTGCGCCCGTCAGGGTTGGACTGGAGCATGAGGTGGATCTCGTGGTAGTCGAGCATCCAGGTGACGTCGGCGTCGACGCCGTAATGGTCGACCAGGTACTCGGCAAAGCGGGTGACCAGCTCGGCGGTGGTGTATTCACGGGCGTGGATGGCAGCCATGACAAAGAGCTTGGGCTTGGGGCCAGGCACGTCCGCGTTGGTCAGGCGCAGCACCATCATGTCATAGCCCGCGTTCCCGCCGGGTGTGGCCTTTTCCCAGGAGTTGCCGACGTCGATCCAACTGGCAAGGTTGGGATGGTCGGCGACGATCTGCAAGGCGGTGTCAAAGGTCTCTTCCACGGTGCGATAGCAGGGGTAGCCGGGGATAGCCTCTGTCTGGCCGTCGAGATAGGTAGGCGGCTGGGTGAGGTGCTTGGTCAGCGCCTCGTCGACCTCCAGCCCAAGACCGCAGTCCATGAGCCGCATGTAGCCGGCACGGTCGACGTCGACGACCAGGTAACCGCCCGAGGCGGCATCCCGGCTGTCGTGGTGCACCTCCCACGGCTCGGTCCAGGAGGTCACGCAGGCAAGCATCTGGCGATCGGCATAGCGGGCACGCACAACCCATGGCCCGTCACCGGGGGGCAGGTCTTGTGTCGCCCCTTCCGCCGACAGCGGGGCCCCGGCCGACCAGAGGCTGGTCAGGGTGAGCACCGCCACGAGGAGCAGGAACAGGATGCTCCGACTTTTCTTCATCGAATTCTCCCTTCATTCTATTGGCAATTGGATATCATCTCAAGAACCTGGCTGTAGGGCGGATTGGCAATCCGCCCTACAGCCAGGCCCAAATTTTTGAGATGATACGGGAATTTGAGCGCGGGCAGAGTGCCCGCTATCATCATCCGCTGACAGATCGCATCGTGTGACATGCATTCCCTCCCGCTACGGGCTGCGATGGATGACCGGCAAGTAGATGGAGTAGTGAATGGCCGGCTCGGCAACCAAAAGCGATAGAGTATCGGTCACGGCCTCGGCCCCGGGCATGTCGCAATTCCAGGCGGCGACGGTGACCGTGTACGTGCCAGCGGCAGCAAAGGTGTGGGTCACGATCATAGTTTCAGTGAGACTCACATCCAGGGTGGGCAGGGCCGGGTCGCCAAAGTCGAGTGTGTAGGTGAAGGGGATGGCCGCGCCGGCGGGATAGAACTGGGCACGGAGCGCCACCTCTTGACCGGCGACAAGGGTGCCGGTGGTCACGAGAGAGAGCTCGACGCCGGTGACCGGCTGGCAGGCGAGCACCTCGACGGTGCCTGTGACCATGTCCGTACCTTCCGTGTTGGTGGCGGCGAGCGTGACGACAAAGGTCCCCGCGGAAGCATAAGTATAGACCGGATCGCGCTCTGTCGACGTGCCGAGGCCATCGCCCAGGTCCCACAGGTAGTCGATCGGCTCGGTCCCCACCGTATGGTTCGTAAAGGTCATCGGCTCGCCGAGCATCACCGGGCTCGTGCTGGCAAAGGCAGCCACCGGCGCGATAGCCGGCACACACAATTCCCCAGAGCCAAAGAGGCTCACGTCGTCGACGTGCCAGCCGTCGCGGTCCACGCCGGCGCCGTCGGTCCTGATGCGGAAGCGGATGCGGGCGCTCGGCTGGCCGTCGAGGGCAGGGATGCTCGACCGGGCATTGGTCCAGCCCGGGCTGTTGCCGGTAAAGCTGGCGGCCTGCGTCCAGGTCACGCCGCCGTCCAGCGAGTATTCGAGGTAGCCAAAGTCATAGTTCGTCTCCAGCTCGTGCGCGTGCCAGAACTCGACGGTGACGTCGCCGCAGCCAGAGAGATCAAAAGAGGGTGAAGTGAGCGCCTGGTTCCAGTTTTTGCCATAATTGCCGCCCGGGCTATCGGTCCACGAGTGGGCCGGGCTGTGCGCATCTTCGGCCGTGATGGCCCAGCTTCCCTCCACGGCCCAGCTCCCTGCCCCCGATTCGACGTCGTCGGCAAAGACCAGGTAGAGGGGCTCGAGGTCGAAATTCTGCTCGACCACCTGGTAATCGTGGACCGGTACGTCGTACACGGTGATGGCCACGTATCCCGGAGCCTCGGCGGTAACGTCGTAGGTGCCGCTCAGCACGGACATGCTGTAGAAGCCGTCAACCGGGTTCGTGGCCGTCACGAACGGCCCGGCGGTCACGGTCGCCTCCAGGGGCGCGCCGGTGGCACTGTCGAGAACGGTTCCGTACAGCACGGGGACAGAGGTGGGATCGACGACGGTTACAAAGGCGGCGCTGACGGCGCCCCAGGTGCCATTCGCGTCCTGGCTGCGGACAAAGATCGTGTGGCGGCCGGGTGCCAGGCCGGCGGTGTCGACCGTCGCCTCGACGGGCTCGACTTTTTCATCGAACGCGCCATCCACAGCGGCCATGGGATAGGCCACCGCGCCGGTCTCCCAGGGTGGAACGCCGACATAGTACTCGGCGGCGACGACGTTCTGGGTCGGCTCGGTGCCGTTCGAGTTGTTGTAGCGCGTATCGTTCGCAACCGCCGTCAGCTCGAGTGGCTGCCCCGGCAGCACCTCCGCGGGCGTGGCCGTTACGTCGACTGTGTCGGGGCCGGATGGGGTGACATAGGGTGTGCGCGCGGCCTTGGCGGCATAGAGGAGCGCGCCGAGGTTCTCGGGCACGATGGTGCCCTCAAAGTAGCTGCAGGCCTGGAAGAAGGTGGTGCCAACCTCAAAGCAGTAGCCGGGGAGGCCCAGGTGACCATAGGCCCAGTCCTGGGTGGTGCCCGAGGTTGGATACAACTGCATCGACTGCTGAGGTGTGTAACCGTTAAAGTAGGCAAACTTGCGCCCGAGGGCCTGAAGCTGGGCGCCGTTGGGGGGTGGCGAGCTCTGAAAGCCCCAGGGCCACATGACGAGCCGGCTGTAGCTGTGGATGTCGAGAAAGATGCCCAGCGTGTCGTCCGGCGCGGGGGTCACCAGGTCGTCGTCGCGCCGGTCCGGGAACTCGCTCTCCACATAGTTGATCACGGCCACCGTCTCGGGCTCGGAAGCGGCGGCCGGGCCATGGTAGGTTTCAGCGCACGGGTCGCCGCTCGATCCGCCGCTGTTCCAGTAGAACGAATAGTTGCGGTTGAGATCGGTGCCCCAACTTGACGAGGACGAGCAGCCGTCGTCGCTGTCCGTATTCTTGCGCCACGAGTCCCCTGCCTCGGCCAGCTTGCGGCCGTCGGGGTTGGCCTGGAGCATGAGGTGGATCTCGTGATAGTCGAGCAGCCAGGTAACGTCGGGGTCGACGTCATAGTTGTCGACCAGGTACTCGGCAAAACGGGTGACGAGCTCGGCGGTGGCATACTCGCGGGCGTGGATGGCAGCCATGAGGAAGAGCTTGGGCTTGGGTCCGAGCACGTTGACGTTGGTCAGGCGCAGCACGCCCAGGTCATAGCCGTCGAGGCCACCGGGTATCGTCTTTTCCCATGAATCGCCGGCGTCGAGCCAGGCCGCCAGGTCGGGGTGAGCGTTTGCCAGATCCAGGGCGGTTTGAAAGGTCTCTTCCACGGTGCGGTAACAGGGGTAGCCGGGGATGCCCATGGTCTGGCCCGGGAGCGGGACGCGGGGCGTGTTGAGCTGCGCCGTCAGTGCCTCGTCGACCTCCAGGCGAAAGCCGAGGGCGAGGAGGCGGGCATAGCCCGCGGCGTCGACGCCGGCGACAAAATAGCCCTCTGCTGGGTGCACTTCCCACGGCTCCAGCCAGGTTGCTGCCTCAGTGAGCATCTGGGGATCGTCATAGTAGGCGCGGACAACCTGGAGATCGGCGACGGCCTCGTCGGCCACGGAGGGGCTCGCGACCACCCCCAGGCTGCTGCTGGAGAGGAGGACCAAGACGAGCAATAGGGCCACAGCAAAAGATTCTCGCTTCAACAGTTTCGGCATTTTCTGGACGCTCTCTTTCTCCCTCGCGTCGAGGTGAAATTTCGGCTGGTGCATTCTAGAACAAACGCGAAGAGTTGTCAACTCGGCCAGAGACAGAAGGAGGGGCAGCGGCTGCCCGCTGCCCCTCCGGTGGCCTACCGCCGAGGGATGATTAGTTGTTCTTGAAGGTGAGCGGCAGGTAGTAGTAAAAGTTGGCCTGCAGCACCTCGAACGTCGCCGTGGCCATCTCCTGGACTTCCATCCAGTCGAGGGTCACGGTGTTGGTCAAGATGCCAGGTGCCGTCGTGGCGCCAATCTCGACGACGACGGTCGCCACCACGTCCTCGCTGCCGACGGTCAGGCCGT
Organism: Anaerolineae bacterium; assembly: GCA_016929795.1. The sequence goes on along the minus strand of JAFGIA010000388.1, from coordinate 962 downwards.
CCCACATCACCGCGTGGAGTGTGCTGCTGTAGATACCTCCACCGGTGGCAGAGACAAACGTCACCCCTTCGGGCAGCTCGTCTGTGATCATCACGTCACCCACGGGGTCGCCCGTGTTGTTGAACGTGATCGTGAACGTCACCAGGTCGCCGGGGAAGGCCGTCGCCGGGGCCGCTTCCTTGGCCAGGTCGAACAGAGGCGCGACCATGACCTCGAGCGGCGCGGTATCTGGCACGTGGATGCCGAACCAGTCGAGCGCAGCCGTGTTGGTCAAGACGACCGGCTCCATGATGGTCTCGGACACTGTGCCGACGATGATGAACTCGAGGGACTCGCCGGCACCCAGGTCCACGTTCCACGTCACCTGGCCCGGGACTGAATCGTCGCCAGGGGGTGTCGAAGAGATGTACTCGATGCCGTCGGGCAGCAGGTCGGTGATGGTCACGCCGGTGGCCGCGTCGCCGTCGTTGCCGGCGGTGAGGGTGTAGGTCACGACGTCACCGGGGTGGGCAACCATCGGCTCCACGGTCTTGGTGAACGTGAACTCGGGACTGACGATGCACAGCTCGAGCGGCACCATGAAGGGGCTGTCCCAGCCGGGATCGTCGTGGAAGATGCCGAGGGCGGCGGTGTAGCACTCGCCGACGGTCAGGCCGGTGGAGTCGAACACGACGTCGACGTCCTGGTCTGCGTACGGTGCGACTGTGTCACTGATCGGCACCTCGCTCACCCACGGCACGTCCACCCACGGGTCCTGCGTCACGACGTCGAGGTCGTACGCAAACACCGTGTCGGTGTCGCCCTGGTGCAACCCCGCGAACAAGAGCATGCCTTCGTGGCCGGGGTAGTCACCCTCGATGATGTCCGCACCACCGGCGATGTTGTCCACCCAGCCCGGTTCCGTGCCGACGAACGACACACCTGTCGGCAGGCCCGTCGCCGGGTCGATCTGGGTTGCCAGC
>JAFGIA010000387.1 GCA_016929795.1 Anaerolineae bacterium | reverse complement strand
TGGTTTGTTAGATAACCTACAGTTTCTACCAAGGGGCGGTTTTGCGCAAGTCGCAGGCCGCCCCGATCATTTATCTAAACTCGAGTTCATAATTCAGTCAACTTGATAACGTGGTCTGTTTCCATGGTATAATGGAAGGGAGAGAAAAACCCATGAACTCATCATATCCAATCCCCAATCCCCAATCCCCAATCCCCATGTCCTCTCCCGACCTCACTGACCTCGAGATCGCCGCCGTCCACGACGTCCTCACCACCCGCTACCTGAGCCTCGGCCCCAAGCTCGACGCCTTCGAGCGCGCCGCCGCCGATTACGTCGGCGTCGCCCACGCCGCCGGCGTCAACTCGGGCACCAGCGGGCTGCACCTGTGCGTGGTCGCCGCCGGCGTCGGCCCCGGCGACCTGGTCGTCACCACCCCCTTCTCCTTCATCGCCTCCGCCAACGCCATCCTCTACCAGGGGGGCATCCCCCTCTTTGTCGACGTCGACCCCGCCACCGGCAACCTCGACCCCGCCCTCGTCGCCCAGGCCGTCCACGACCTGGCCCAGGGCGGTCCCGCCGCGGAGCGCTGGCTCCCCCGCAACGTTCCAACGCTCCCACGTTCCAACGTCTCCGCCATCCTGCCGGTCCACGCCTTCGGCCAGCCCGCCGACATGGACCCCCTCCTCGACATCGCCCGCGCCCACGGCCTGCCCGTGATCGAGGACGCCTGCGAGGCCATCGGGGCCGAGTACAAGGGGCGGCGGGCCGGCACCCTGGGCCACGCGGCCGTCTTGGCCTTCTACCCCAACAAGCAAATGACCACCGGCGAGGGCGGCCTGATCGTCACCGACCGCGACGAGTGGGACGCCCTCTTTCGCTCCCTGCGCAACCAGGGGCGCGACGTGTTCGACGCCTGGCTCAACCACACCCGCCTCGGCTACAACTATCGCCTCGACGAGATGAGCGCCGCCCTCGGCCTCGCCCAGTTGGGGCGCATCGAAGAGCTTCTCGCCAAGCGGGCGCAGGTCGCCGCCTGGTACGACCAGCGCCTGGCCGGCCTCGAGTGCCTCGAGCGCCCACGCATAGCGCCCACCACCACCCGCATGTCCTGGTTCGTCTATGTCGTCCGCCTGCTGCCCCCCGTGCGCCGCGACGAGGTGGTGCGCCTCCTGGCCGGGGCGGGCATTCCCAGCCGCCCCTACTTCACCCCCATCCACCTCCAGCCCTTCTATGCCAATACCTTTGGCTACCGGCGCGGCCACTATCCCGTCACCGAGCGCCTGGGCGACGTCTCCCTGGCCCTCCCCTTCTCGGGCGTCATGACCCAGGACCAGGTCGACCGCGTGTGTGAAGAACTGCAGCGCATCGTGACAACATTTGAACGTGACAACGTTTGAACGTTCAAACGTCCCAACGTTCCAACGTCCCAACATTCCAACGAAAAGGAGGAACGTCCCATGACTAGCCTCCGCAATCGCCACTTTTTTCTGCTCGACCTGGCGTTGCTGCCCGCAGCGGTGGTGCTCTCCTTTGCGCTGCGCCTCGACATGGACGGGATGCAGCACTATGCGCCGGCGATGTTGCTCTTTTTCGCCCTGGCCGTGCCGGTCCAGCTCCTGATCTTTCGCGGACTGGGCCTCTACCGCCGCTTCTGGCGCTATGCCAGCGTCGACGAGCTGCTGCTCATCGCCACCGCCGTGGCCCTCAGCACCGCCCTCACCGCCGCCCTCCTCTTCGGCCTGGCCCTGCCCCTCACCGGCATCGCCTGCCCCCGCTCCATCCCACTCATCAACGGCCTCCTCGTCCTCCTTGCCGCCGGTGGGCCGCGCTTTGCCGCCCGGTTCATGGGCCGCCACTCCCAGCGCCGCGAGCGCAGCGCCCATTCGCCGCAGGAAAAGCCGGTGCTGATCGTGGGCGCCGGCGACGCGGGCACCATGATCGTGCGCGAGGTGCAGGCCAACCCCCAGTTGGGCCTGGTGCCCGTCGGCTTTCTGGACGACGACACCGCCAAGCACGGCGTCGAGATCCATGGCGTGCCCGTCCTTGGCGGGCGCGCCGAGATCCCGGCCGCCGTGCGCGAGCGTGGTGCGCACGAGGTGATCATTGCCATGCCCACCGCCTCCGGCCACACCATCCGCCAGATCCTCGACATCTGCCGCGATGCCGGGGTGCCGGCGCGCACCGTGCCCGGCATCTATGACATCCTGTCGGGCCAGGCCAGCGTCAGCCAGATCCGCGAGGTTGAGATCGAGGACCTCCTCCGCCGCGAGCCAGTCGAGATCGACCTGGCCGAGGTGCACCGCCTCATCCGCGGGCGGTGTGTCCTCGTCACCGGCGCCGGCGGCTCCATCGGCAGCGAGCTCTGCCGCCAGATCCTCCGCGCCCAGCCCGAGCGCCTCATCCTCCTCGGCCACGGCGAAAACTCGATCTTTTCCATCCACAACGAGCTCACCCGAATCCCCAATCCCCAATCCCCAATCCCCAATATCGTCCCCCTCATCGCCGACATCCGCGACCGGCCCCTCCTCGATCGCATCTTTGCCGAGCACCACCCCGACCTCGTCTTTCACGCGGCGGCGCACAAGCACGTGCCGCTCATGGAAGCCAACCTGTGCGAGGCGGTGAACAACAACATCCTCGGCACCCGCTGCCTGGTCGAGGCGGCCGAGCGGTACGGCGTGAGCCATTTTATCCTCATCTCGTCCGACAAGGCCGTCAACCCCACCAGCGTCATGGGCGTCACCAAGCGTGTCGCCGAGCTGCTGGTGCACCACGCGGCCCAGCGCACCGGCGCCTGTTTCGCCGCCGTGCGCTTTGGCAACGTGTTGGGCAGCCGGGGCAGCGTCGTCCACACCTTCAAAAGCCAGATCGCCGCCGGCCGCACCCTCACCGTCACCCATCCCGACATGCGCCGCTTCTTCATGACCATCCCCGAGGCGGTGCAGCTCGTGCTCCAGGCCGCCGCCCTCGGCCACGGCAGCGAAGTGTTCGTGCTCGACATGGGCGAGCCGGTGCGCATCGTCGATCTCGCCCTCGACCTGGTCCGCCTGTCCGGCCTGACGTCGCGCGTCCGGGGTGACCGGCCGGCGGCAGAGGCCGGTGACGACGGCAACTGGGACATCGAAGTCGTCTTCACCGGCATCCGCCCCGGTGAAAAGCTCTTCGAAGAGCTCTTTATCCCGGGCGAGGAATATGCCCGCACGCGCCACGAAAAGATCCTCGTGGCGCAGAATGGGCGCAGTGCCGACGCCAAGGCATCGTTCCCAACCCAGATCGACCGCCTCATCGCCCTGGCCCAGGCCGGCGACGAGCACCAGGTGCGCGCGCTCCTCTGCCAGATCGTGCCCGAATACACCCCGCCGCCGTGCGGCGCTGGCCCGGAACCCGCCGCCGTGCCACCCACCACCTGAGGAACCGTCATTGCGAGCAAAGCGAAGCAATCCCCCTCCACGCCACCCACCACCGAAAGAACCGTCACTCTTTCGCCTCCTCTTGGGCGCGCCGCTCGACCTTCCGCCCGACTGGCAGGCCATGGTACCCCTCGCCCGGCGCCATGGCTTGGCCCCTCTTCTTGCCTTCCGGCTCAAACAGCAGCGCGACCAGATCGGCGCCCCCGCCCACGTCCTCGACGACCTGGAGCAGGACTATTACGGCGCCGTCGTGCGCCACACCCACGTCGAGCGCCAGCTCGCCGCCATCCTCCAGGCCCTCGACGCGGCGTGTGTGCCGGTCATCGTCGTCAAGGGCCTCGCCTTTGCCGCCGCCTACCCCGACCCGGCCCTCCGCACCTTCGGCGACCTCGACGTCTGGGTCCGGCCTGCGTCGCTGGATCGTGCTGAAGCGGCGCTGAACGACCTCGGCTACCAATGCCTGGCCCCACACGGCGACCTGTTGCTCCACCACCACCTCCCGCCCATGCTGCCCGACGGCGAGGGCGTGGCGCTCGACGTCCACTGGCGGTTGGACGATGGGGAACGGGGGGGGCGGCTGCCCGAGGAGGAGCTGTGGGCCAGGGCCACGGCCTGGTCGGTTGCCGGGCAGCCCGCCCTGCGCCTCGACCCCGTCGACGCCGTGCTCCACCTCTGCCGCCACGCCGTCGTCCAGAACCTGCTGCACGGCGCCGTCCACTCTCTCTTTGACCTTGTCTACCTGACACGCGGCTGGGAGCAGGCGGCCTGGGACAGCCTGGCGCGCCGGGCTGTGGACTACCGCCTGGCCCGGGCTGTGTACCTGATGCTCCTCCTCCAGGGAGAGGGGCTGGGTGTGGCAGTCCCGCCTGGCACGCTACCGGCCCTGCGCCCCGACGGCGCTGCGCCGCCGCCGGCCGGCCTGGTCGGCCGCCTCCTGTTGCCCGATGGCCTGCCTGGGGTCCACATTCCCTCCACCGCCAGCCGCGCCTGGGCGCAGGCGACACTGCCGGCGCGCGTTGGCTATCTGCTGCAGCACGTATTCCCGCCGCCGCCGGCCATGGTTGCACTCTGCCACGTGCCGGCCGGCTCGCCGCGCCTCTGGCTTGCCTACCTGTCGCGCCCCCTGGCCCTGCTACACCAGTATGGCCCCGTGATGTGGCAAGCACTCCGTGGCGGCGCGGGAGCACGGGCCGCGTGGCAGGGCGACGTGTGGCTCCAGGAGTGGCTCCGGGCGGAACAGTTGGGAGACGGAAACAGATCGTGAGCGCACGATTGAGAGCCGCAGCCGGTTGGATCGCCCGCGGGGAGCCGGCCCTGGTCCTGCTTGTGGCGCCGCTGCTCCTCTTTCCCACCTTGCGGCCCGCCTGGACGGCCGCTGCCCTGGGCGCGCTGGTGGCCGTGTGGCTGTTGAGCCTCGTCGGCACAGGCTACCCCGCCGCCAGGACGCCGCTGGACCTCTCCCTCCTTCTCCTGGCCTTGATGATCCCGATCGCCGCGTGGATTTCTCCCTTCCCCGATCTCACCCTGCCCAAAGTGACCGGGCTCATCCTCGGGCTGGCTGCCTTTCGCGCGGCAGTCCACGCCGTGCGCACGCCGTCCGACCTCCGGCTGGCAGCCGCCCTCTTTCTGCTCCTCGGGCTCGGCTTTGTCCTGGTCGGCGCCGCCGGAGCCTACTGGCCCGCCAAGCTCTCCGCGCTGCAGCCCCTCCTCGCCCGCCTCCCGCGCCTCGTCCACGACCTGCCCGGCACCGAGTACGGGGTACATCCCAACGAGCTGGGCGGGACAGTCCTCTTTTTCCTGCCGGTGGCCCTGGCCGTCGTCGTGGGCCGGCGTGCCAGCCCGGGCGCACCGGGCGTCACCGCGCGCGCCGCCGCGCTCCTCCTTTTCCTTCTACTCGCCGCCGTCCTGCTGCTGGCCCAGTCGCGCAGCGCCTGGATCGGCGCGCTGGCCGGCCTCGCCGCCGTCGTTTGCCTGCGCTGGCGCCGCGCCCGCTGGCTGGCCCTGGCGGCGGCCCTCCTCCTCGCCATGTGGCTGTTCGTCATGGCCCCCGAGCTGTCGGTGCAGGTGCGCGACCCCGGGCCCGACGCGCGCACCGTCGTCGACGCCGGCAGCCTGGGCGAGCGCGGCGGGCCGTGGGCGCGCGGCCTCGACCTGGTCGCCCACTTCCCGCTCACGGGCGGCGGCCTGGGCGCGTTCCGCCAGCTTGCCCACCTCTTTGGCCCCCTTCCCCTGGCCCAGGCCGACCCCGACATCGGCCACGCCCACAACGTCTTTCTCCAGGTCGCCGTCGACGTGGGGTTGCCCGGCCTGGTCGCCTACGTCGCCCTGCTTGGCACCGCGCTCTGGTGCGCCTGGGGGGTGCTGCGCCGGGCAGGGGGCCCTTTCCACTGGCTGGCGATCGGGATCATTGGCTCGCTGGTCGCCTTTCACGTCTACGGCCTGGCCGACACGGTCGCCCTCGGCGCCAAGCCCGGCCTCGCCTTCTGGTTGCTGCTGGCGCTGGCCGCGGCAGCGTGGAACGTCGTGCGGAAAGCCGAGCCCGCCTGATGGAACCGAATACTTCCGGAGCAAGAGAGCTGACCCTGCTGGCCCGCATCCTGGCGGGCCACCCCCCGGCCCCGGAGGTCGACTGGCCCGCCCTGGCCGGCGTCGCCCGGCGCCAGGGCGTGCTGCCTCTCCTCTACTGGCAGCTCAAGCAGTGGTACAAAGCCTCTGGCGGCCAGGCAGGCGCCGGCACGGCTCTCCCTCCCGCCCTCCACGACGAGCTGCGCCGCGATTTCGCCGCCACCGCGGCGCGCGTCATGGCCGCCAAACACCCGGCCGCCGCCGCGCTGCGGGCGCTGGCGGATGCCGGGGTGCCGGCCATTGTCCTCAAGGGACCCGCCGCCGGGGCATTTTACCCCAACCCGGCGCTCCGCTCCTACGTCGACCTCGACCTGCTCGTCCCCCGCCCGCTCGTCGACCGGGCCGAAGCGGCGCTGGCAGCCGAGGGCTACCGCGCGGCCAAGTCCAAACCGTGGGCGCTCGAGTACGGCTACGACCTGCCGATGGTCGGCCCCCCAGGGGAGATCGCCGTCGAGATCCACTGGCAGCTCGACTACCCCGACGGGATCGGGCATCTCCCGGTCGAAGAGATGTGGCCGCGCGCCGTGCCCTGGGGCTTTGAAGGGCAGGAGGTGCTGCGGCTGGAGGACGTCGACGCCGTGCTCTACCTGTGCACCCACGCCCTGGTCAAGCACCATGCGCACCTTGGATTGCGTCCCGTATGCGACCTGATGCACGCCGTGCGCGGTTGGCCACCGGACCGGTGGGACACGCTGGCCGAGCGAGCCACGGCCTACGGGGTGGCCCGGCCCGTGCACCTCATGCTTGTGCTGGCGGAACGACTGACCGGGGTGGCGCCGCCCCCCGGCACAGCCACCGCACTGCGCCCTCCGCTGGCCGATGCCCTCCCTGACGACCTGGTGGAGCGGCTGCTGGTGCGCAACGGGTCGCAGCGGGTGGTGGTGCCCAGGGTCGCCACGCAGGCCGGGGCCAGGGGCCGGCTTTCGGATCGACTGCGCCACCTCTGGTGGCACACCTTCCTGCCCCGCGAAGGCATGGAGCACAAATATGGCATCCCTGCCGGCTCGCCGCGCATCTGGCTCACCTACCTGTGGCGCCCCATCGACCTGGTGCGGCGCTATGGCCGGACCGCGTGGAACGTCCTGAAGGGCACCCCGGGCGCGCGCCAGGCGTGGGAGCGCGAGGCGTGGCTCGAGCGCTGGCTGCGAGGTGAGGTGAACAGTGGCTGAGGGTACGTGCTTGAGGGCGCTATGCCGAAAATTGTGTAATTTCGTAGGGCCGGCTGGATCCGCATGATCGGGATGAGCGTTCTGATAGGCCACGCCCTCTGGATCGGCGGCCTGGCACTCGGCCTGGCTCTTTTGAGCATCGCCAGCTACCAGGCGGCAGAGGGCAAGTCGCACGTTGGCCAACAGCTCGCCGCCCCTGGCTTTCAGGTGGCAGCCTATGCTGCCGCGGTCCTCATCTGCCTGGGGCTTGCGGTGGTCACGCCCGCCTGGTGGCTGCGCGCCGTTGCAGGCCTGCTGGCCGCCGCCCTTGCCCTGCTGGCAGCAGCACCCTACTGGCGGCCGCGCCAGCTCCCACCGCCGGCCGCCGCACGGGGGACGGTCGAGGGGGATGCACTCCGCGCTGCCCGGTTGCGGCGCATCGGCCGTGGGCTGGTGCTGGCTGGCCTCGTCGTGCTCGGCCTCTGGGCCCTGGTGACCACCGCCCAGCTCCTGCGCCACGCTCGCTCCCTCCAGTCTCACCTCCGCGCATTGCAAGTCCTGGCTGCCGAGGGGCCGCAAGTGAGCTCACTCGATCTGGACCAGGCCACCGCCCACCTCTCCACAATCCACCGCGACCTCGAAGCAATCGACCGCCTTGCCGGCTGGCTGCTGCCGGCGGGCCATGCCCTCGCCTGGGTCCCCCGCTACGGGGGCGACCTGGCCGCCGCATCGGACCTGCTGCCGATTGCCCTGCTTGTCGCCCGCGCCGGCGACTCGACAGCCCAGGCGCTGCTCCCCGCCGCCGACGCCTTCGCCTCGAGCCGCAACAGCGGCCAGCGCATCCAGGAAGCAGCCGCTGCCGCCCTGCCGCCCCTGGTCGCCGCCCAGCCTGGCCTCGAGGCAGCCCGCGCCGACCTCGCCGCCGCCGCCCAGCTCCGCGCCCAGGTCGATTCGGCCCGCCTCTCTCCCCGCACTGCCCGGCTGGTGAACCAGCTCGACGCCTACCTGCCTCCCCTCCACACCGCCCTGGATGCCATCCTGCTCGCCCCCACCCTGCTCGGGCACAATGCCCCGCGCACCTACCTGGTGCTCGCTCAAAACAACCACGAGCTGCGCGCCACCGGTGGCTTCCTTAGCGGCGTCGGCGAGCTCCACGTCAGCGGCGGGCGAATCAGCTCCATGTTGTTCGCCGACAGCTACGCCGTCGACAATTTCGAGGTACCGCACCAGGTGCCGCCGGCCGATTTTCGGCTGGTGCTGGCCGGCGACCTGTGGCTGTTTCGCGACACCAACTGGAACCCCGATTTTCGCACCTCTGCCGCGCGCGCGCTCGAGGTCTATGCGCGCGATCGCGGCCTGCGGGCCGACGGCGTCGTGGCCCTCGACCTGGTGGCGCTCGAGTCACTGCTGCAGGTCGTGGGGCCGGTGCAGGTCGAGGGCATCCCCGATCCGGTGACGGGCCAGAACGTGGGGCAGCTACTGCAGGCGCAGTGGGCGAATCCGACCGCAGGGCCCGAGTTCGAGGGCAACTGGGACCCCGAATGGTGGGCGCACCGCAAGGATTTTATGGGGCAGGTGTCGAATGCCACCCTCGACAAGCTCCTGTCCAGCCAGGACGTCGATCTCGTGGCCGTCGCCAGGGCGCTGCTGCAGGCCCTCGACGAGAAGCACATCCTGATCTACCTCGCCGGCTCTGCCGGCGCACCTGGCTCTGCCGGCGCACCTGGCCCTGCCGGCGCACCCGATCCAGCGGCTGCCCGCCTGCTCCACGACAGGAACTGGGACGGTGCGCTGCCAGATCCCTATGGCCTGTTGGACCTGCTCGCCGTGGTCGATTCCAACGTCGGGTTCAACAAGGTGGACCCCAACGTGGCGCGCTCGATCCGCTACGAGGTCGACCTGGCGACGAACGAGGCGCCCAGGGCAACCTTGACGCTCGCGTATCAGAATCAGAGCACAGGCCCTGTCGACACCTGCATCCAGGAAGCACGCTATGGCGATTCATATAGTGACATGATGGAACGCTGCTACTGGGATTATGTCCGGGTCTATGCCCCGCCGGGCAGTGAGCTGGCGACGAGGCCGGCGCTGGACCCGCCGCCTGGCAGCCTGGCGACGCGCACAGGCATAGCCGGGGCGGTGCCAGTGCTCAGCGCAGCCGTGTACGAGGGGGATTGGATCGCGTGGCCCGCCTTCTTTGCCCTGGCCCCAGGCGCGGATCATACCTTGACCTTTGGCTACCGGCTGCCAGTGAGCGTGCTCCACTCGGACGACGCCGGGCTGATCCACTACCGGCTGCATGTTGAAAAGCAGGCAGGCACAGGCGCCACGCCACTGGCGCTGGAAATTGTCCTGCCTCCAGGCACTACGCTGGTCAGTGCCTCGCCCGCCAACCTCTTTTCTATGGACGGCACGGCAGTCACCGCCACAACAGATTTGCGCACCGATCTCATGTTCGAGATCGTGTTCCAGATAGATGGAGTCGAACCATGAACAAGACCGAGCGGGAGGGGCGCGTATTGCTGATTGCCCTGGTTCTGACGATGCTCCTGTGGTTGGTTGCGTCGCGGGCACAGGCTCCCGGCACCGCGCACGCCGCGCGCCTGAACCAGACGATCCCAACCATGACGCCGACAGGCGGAGCGCCATCGGCGACACCTCCGATCTCCCCCCCGCTCACGGACGAGCCGACCGAGGCGCCGCCGGCGGCCACACCTTCCCCGCCGGGTGGGCCCACGGCCACCTGGACCAGCACCCCCGGCCCTGGCACGCCTTTCGCGACCGCCACATCTGGGCCCGCACCGTCTGCACCCACCACACCGAATACATCCGCCACGCCGCCCCCGTCGCCCACCGAGGGCGCCGGCCCGCCGACGCCTGGCGGGACGATGGGCAGTGCCACGCCGCCCCCTCCGACCGCCTCGACGCCCATACCTGGGCCATCTGCTGCCACAGTCTCGCCCCTGCCCGCCACGCCGCCTGAGGAGAGCGGCTCGGTCGTCTTGCCCACGGCAACGATTGCGGCAGGGGCGACGGTAGAAATGGGGGGATCAAGTGCCAGCGCCGGGCTATCGCTCCCGTGTAACCCCTCCTGTCTCTGGGTCCTGCTCGGCCTGGGGTTAATCGCCGCCGGGTTGGTCGTGCTGCTCCGGACACGCCATGTCCAAAACTAGAAGCGTCGCCGCCATGATTCTGATCGCTGCCGGGGTTGCGTTCATGATCCTCGGGCTGGTGAAGTTGCAGGCCGGCGGGCACCTTGCCGCCCTTTTGCACAGCCTGACTGCAACCGTGCCCGCAGACACGCCAGCGCCGACGCTGACAGAGCCGATCCTGCCGCCGCCGCCCACGGCAACCCCCAGCACGTCGGCCCCTGCGCCGACACACACTGCGATGCCGGCGCCTGCACTCAGGCTGTCGCCCTCGGCCACGCCGTCAACTGTGCCAGCCACGGTGCAGCCGGCCGCAGCCACCCTGACACCTGCCCCGACACACACACCCACCGGCACCTCTGCTCCCGCGGCTTCACCCCCGCCCCCCACCGGCAGTGGACTCTACACGCTGCGGCAGCGCGTCGGGGTGTGCGGCGCGGCGTCTGCCAGAGACAGCGCCAGCAGGCTGGGGTTCGGCTGGTACCTGGATTGGCATGCCGGTCCGGATCACTTCCACTCGGCAGCGGTCGAGTACATGCCCATGATCCGGCTCCAAGATGGAATCGTCCAGCCGAGCGGCGAGGCACTGTTGGCTGCGGTCGACGCCCTACCAGGCGCCCTCTGGCTGATCGGCAACGAACCCGACGTCCGCTGGCAAGACAACGTCACGCCCGAGGTCTATGCCGAGGCGTACCACGACCTGTATGCGCTGCTCAAGGCGCGAGATCCGACATGCCAGGTGGCGATCGGGGGCGTCTCGCAGCCGACCCCCTTGCGCATGCGCTACCTGGAGCGCATCCTCGACACGTACCAGGCGCGCTATAATGCGCCGATGCCGGTTGATGTGTGGAACGTGCACAACTTTATCCTCAGGGAAGAGCGGGACAGTTGGGGCGTGGACATCCCGCCAGGACTGGGTGCGCAGACCGGTGTATTGCACGAGATCGCTGACCACGACAACCTGGCCATCTTTCGTCAACAGATCGTCGCTTTTCGACAGTGGATGGCCGAACACGGGCAGCAGCACAAGCCGCTGATCGTGACCGAGTATGGCATTTTGATGCCTGCCGAGTATGGGTTTCCCGCCGATCGAGTCACCGACTTTCTTCTGCGCACGTTTGAATTCTTTCGCACGGCGACAGATCCGGCATTCGGCTACCCGGCAGACGGCTACCGGCTGGTTCAACGCTGGTGTTGGTTCAGTACGATCGACGACCGTTATCCGACAGGCAATCTTGTGGAGGCAGGCAGTGGCGAGCTGACGCCCTTGGGCGAGGCGTTCCACACCTACCTCCAGTCGGCAGAGTAGCACTGCGGAGGAACACAGGATGATTACCAAGACACACACAGCCCGTAAAAACAAGATCCATGTGACGTTCGAATTGCCCACCTCGGTGTCAGCGCAGCAGATCAGCGTCGCCGGCGAATTCAACGGGTGGGACACAGGGCTCTTTATGGATCGACGTCATCCTGGCGGGAATTGGATGCTGACCGTCGAACTGGAAGCAGGCCGCCGCTACCGCTTCCGCTACCTGGTCGACGGGCACGAGTGGCTCAACGACTGGTACGCCGATGACCACGTCGAAAACCCCTTCGGCTCCTACGATTCGGTCGTCGACCTCACACTCACCGCCCCTCCCCCTCTCGCGGCGAGTGCCTTCTCACGCCCCCCCCTCGAGGGTGGGGCGTAAAGCAGTCAACGGATCATCCACACACCACCTCCAACACCCCCTTCAACATCCTCGCCGTCGCTCCCCAGATCGTGTACCCCTGATAGTCCCAAAAGAGGACCTCGTACACCCGTCCCTCATGTTCCACTTCCTCCACCCGCATGTTCCCCTCGTCACACAAGAACGACAGCGGCACCTCCACCACATCGGCGACCTCCCACGGGCTCACCTGGTAGGGGAAGGGGTACGGGATCACCCCCACGTACGGTGTAACAACGAAATGCGAGATCGTCCGGAAATCATCCAGCGCCCCCAGCACCTCTACCGCCTCTGGCGGCACCCCGATCTCTTCGAACGTCTCGCGCAGCGCCGTCGCCAGCGTGTCCCGATCCCCAGGATCGCGCGCCCCTCCTGGAAACGAAATCTGCCCCTTGTGATGCTCCACGTCCTGCGTCCGCTGCGTCACCGCCACGTGCCACTCCCCATCCCTGAGCAGCAACGGCGCCAACACCGCCGCGCGCGTCAGCCCCTCTTCCTGCAAAACCTCCCTGTCCCTGTCCCGTAGCGCCCCCCTCACCCTCTCCACAAACCCATCCTTCTCGCCGATCATACCGACCTCTTGGCAATCACCAACGTGAAATCATCAAATGCCGCTACGTCACCCACGAAACTGGCCACCGCGTCATCGATTGCCTGCGCCAACTCTGCCGCACTCGCCCCCCTGTGCGCCCGCACCACTCCCACCAGACGATCCCGGCCGAACATCTCTTCCTCTGCACCGAGCGCGTCGGTCACCCCGTCCGTGTACAACACCAGCACGTCGCCCGGTGCCAGCGACACCTGCCATTCCTGGTACTCTGTGCCGCGCAACACCCCAAGCGCCATCCCCGGCACCCGCAGCTCCTCCACCTTCCCGCCTGCGCGCCCTACCAACGGCGGCACGTGCCCGCCATTCACGTACTTCACCTGACCGCTGTTCTCCTCCAGCACAGCGTAAAAAAGCGTCACAAACAACTCCGCCCGCGCATCCGAGATAATCAGATCGTTGGCCCGCTCGATCGCCGCTGCCGGCGGCCGCCCGTCGATCGCCATCGTTCGCACCAATGTCCTCGACAGCGCCATAAACAACGCCGCTGGCACCCCCTTGTCCGCCACGTCAGCGATCACCAGCCCCAGCCTTTCCCTCCTCCCCCCTACTCCCTCTCCCTCCAAGGAGCGAGGGGAATGACCTTCTTCCCCCCCCTCATGAGAGAAGGCCGGGGGCGGGGTGGATCTGGCCAAAGGCACGAAATCATAGAAATCCCCACCCACCTGCCTCGCCGCACGCCAGATCGCCGCCAGCTCCCACCCCGCAAACTCGGGGCACTCCTCCGGCAAAAAGCTCTTCTGGATGCGCTTCGCCACCTCCAGCTCCTGCCGCATCCGCTCTTGCTCTGCCGCCTCCTCGAGCAGCCGCGCATTCTCCACGGCGATCGCCGCCTGCCCTGCAATCCCCGCCAGGATATTCAGCCACCGCTCCGTCACGTGTCTGGCGGTATCCGCATAGTCCACCACCATCATCCCGAGCACATCGCCCTTGCTCAACAGCGGCAGCACCAGCGCCGCCTCACTCACCACCTCGCCCACTGCCGTCTTGGTGGGCAACTCCTCCAGATGGACAAATGCCTTGCCCGCCAATACCGCCTGTGCCAGCGGATCGTGCCTGTCCACCCGCAGCGCCTCGAACGCCGCCGCTCTCTCCCTGTCCAGCCCATACTGCTCCGCGGGCAGGAACAGATCGAGACCCGGGTCCCACACCAGGATAGCGCTCACCTCGACGCCGACCAGGATGGGTGTGATGCGCACTACCGACGCGAGTGTCCCCGCCAGGTCTGGCGAGCGGCTCACCGCTTCTGCCACCTGAAGCAGCGCCATCGACACGTACGCCTCTTCCTGCTGCGCCTGCACCAGGCGTGCAGTCTGAAGCACCATCGCCGCCTGGTTCGTGATCCCCGTCAGCATCCCCACCACACGCTCACTAAAGTGATGCTCACGCCCGGCATAGTCCACCATCATCGCGCCTAGCAGCTCACCCTGCGCCAGCAGCGGCAAGAACACCGCCTCGCGCACGTCGAATGCCTCTGCCAGCGCTTCGGGAATCAGTCCCCCATCCTCTCCTGCGCCTACCAACAGCACACTCTTGTCCACACGCAGCACATCGAGCGCTGGCATCACCCCCCCGGAAAAGACCATCTGCTCGAACATCTCCCGTTTCTCGCGCGCCAGCCCATAAGTCTGTGCCGGCGTAAACCTCTCCCTCTCCTCATCCCACAACAGGATCGCACACCGGTCCACCCCTGCCAGGATCGGCGTCAGGCGCACAATGGTGGTCAGCACCGCGTCCATGTCGGGCACCTGGCTCATCGCGTCTGCCACCTGCAACAGCGCCGTCGACAGCCACGCCTGCTGCTGCTCCGCCTCATATAGCCGCGCCTGCTGGATCGCAATCGCGATCTGCGTTCCCAGTGTCTCCAAACTGAACAGGTCGTCCGGCCCAAACGCATCCTGGTGGTCGCTCTGCACGTCGAGCACGCCCACCAGATCATCCTCCAGCAGCAGTGGCACAGCCAGCTCCGACTCGGTCTCGGCCAGCGCGTTCACATTCCTGTAGCGAGGATCGTTCGCCACGTCATTCACCAGCGCCGGCTCGCCGTGCTCTGCCACCCAGCCGATCAGCCCTTCGCCCCACCCCACGTCAAACGTCACGTCACACTCGCCAGCACTTGCGCTCGCCTGGAAGGTCAGCCGCCGCCGGGCTGGGGTGGCGCTATAAATCGCGACGTGGTAGTAGCAAAAGTTCGCGCGGATCAGGCGCACCACGCGCGGGAACAGCTCTTTCAATTCCAGCGTCGCCGTCACCTGGTAGCTCACCTGTTGGATCGTCTCGAGCTGGCGCACGCGCTTGCGCTCCTGCTCGTACAACTGCGCCTTTTGCATCGCCACTGCAGCCTGGTTCGCCATCGCCTGCAGCACCCGCAGCTCACCGTCACCATACGCCCCACGCCGGAACGACTGCACTGACATCGTGCCCACCACCGTCTCACCGGCAATCAACGGCACATACACCGCCGACCGTGGTGGGTCGTCCGACACATATGCCGGCCGCGCTGGTAGCGTCTCCATCTCGCGCACAAAATCGCGTACCAGCAACGGTTGCCCCGTATCGCGCATCCACGTCACCAGTCCGACGCCCGGCGGCAAGCGGAACGTCTGCTCCGGCACCCGCTCTCCGTCACGCATCCACAGCTTGAGCGTGTATTCATCGCCGCGGAACAGCCCCAGGTGAAAGATCGTCGCATCGGCCACGTCGCGCGTGCACTCGTACATGAGCATGGCCAGCTCGTCCACATCCAGCTCGGCCTGTGCGATCTCGCGTCCCACCTGCTCGATCGTCGACAGCTCCGCCACGCGCTGCACCAGCTCGTTGCGCGCCACTGCCCAGCGCTGCACCAGCACCGCCACCGCCACGATCACAGCCGATAGCAATCCAAACGCTGCCCATCCCAGCCGCGTGTACACCAACGCAAGGATGGCACTGAAGGGCAGCGGTAGTAGCTCTGTGAAAAGTGACATGGGGAACGCATCGCATGCAAAGCGCTTCAGTTGCTCCACCCCACCTTCCAAATAGTCCCACACCGCCCACCCGGCATGATCCAGCAGAAACCAGGTGAGCGCCACTACTCCGCAAGCTACAGCCGTCTCGCCGTCCAGCACCGCCAGGGGAAGCGGGCCATCAATGCGCAAGTACAAAAAGGCGCTCACCAGGGCGATGAGCGCCTTCAACCCACCATTAAAGAAGGGACGCTCCAGCAAGTATCGCCAATTGAAGCGCCTGTGCCGTGCCGCACTCAGCTCCAGGTATCCCAGCCCACTCAGCGCCGCCACACTCGCGCCGCCTGCCGGCCCCAACGCCAGCACTGCCGCCACATCGATCACCCCTGCCAAGCTGTGCACCTGCGGGGAACCAAGGTGAAAGCTCGAGCGCTGCACCAGCAGTGATAGCGCCGTGAACACCAGGATCGGGAGCCAATCGATCTCTTGGGGCGCCGTTGCCAGCCAATAGATCAGGAGGGCAAGCCCACCGCTGCCGATGAGCAGGGCGTAGAAGGTATGTTGCCATTCCCCCTCCTCCCTGCCCCTCCTATCTACCACCCTCCAACCTCTTGACCATCACCAGCTCATTCCCATGCACCGTGTTACAGTGGAACTCGACCTCGTCCATCGCCTGGCGCACCAAAAAGAGACCCAGCCCCCCCAGGTCGCGCTCCTCCAGCGGTGCTGTCACATCCGGCTCGTCGACCGCTTCCGGATCGAAACCTGTCCCCCAGTCGCGGACACGTACCACAAACCCTCGGATGTCCAGCGCGCATGCCACCTCCATCTCGCCGGCTTCCAGCCCTGCATAGGCATGCTCCACCACATTCGCACATGCCTCGTCCACCGCCAGCTCGATTTGCGACACCGTCCGCCTGTCCAGCCCCACATCCCGTGCCGCATCTGCCACCCACAGCGTGGCCACCGGCACGTTTTCCAGCACCGCCTTTAGCCGCAACGCATTATGCACCAACTCATTTTCCACGCGATCGTCCATTTTGCTCTCTGATAAACAAAGAGACCGCGCCTATCCTCGCGGCAGGGGCGGTCTCCTATCTGCCACGCCAGCGGCGGTCGGCCGCCCTACAAGCTCCCCACCGCGCGCACGTCATCCTTGTAGAACTTGAAAAGGCGGTCAAAGCCCACCAGATCAAAGCTCTCCTTCAGCTCAGGATCGATCTCACTGATCACCAGATCACCCGGCGGAACCTTCTTGCGCACCTTCATCAGCGCCGACAGCAGTGCTTTTAGTCCGGCACTGCTGATAAAGTCGACGTTGCCCAGGTTGACCACGATGTTCTTCTGGCCTGCCTGGATAAGACCGAGCAGCACCTCCTCCAGATCTGGGGCAGTCGCACTGTCGATACGCCCAGACACAGTGACTACCTCGCAGCGCTTCATCGCCTCCGTCTTGATCTCCATGGCCCCTCCTCCCATGATGTCGAAAGATGCCTCACACACCTGCCAGCTTGACGCCTGCTGGCAACAGCGAAATTGTACCATACTTCTGCCCGAAGGGCAAGACCTCACTACACTCATTTCTCATTTCTCTCCTCCCCACCGTACCGCCACCATCGCCAACCCCAGGTAGAGCCAAAAGATGGCCACCGAGTGTGGAAAGTTGAGGTTAAAGAAATAGTGATCGAGCATGCCCCCAACCATGATCCCTGCCAGGCCCGCGGTCAACCCCAGCGCGATCCCCTCCATCTCCGGCTGCTGCTGCAGGCGCGGCCACTTTCGCCACATCTCTCGCGCAAACAACACCATGATCAAAAAGAACACGCTCAAGCCCACCAGCCCCATCTCTTCGGCAATGAGCAAATAGACATTCGACACGCCGATGTATAGGCTCACCTCCGGTGCACTCACAAACCCTACCCCGATCCAAGGGTGCCGGGCGATCAATGCAAACGCGTCCTTGTACTCGCCCAACCGCATCAGTGTCGCCAGGTCTTGCAGTTGGATTCCCTCTACAAAGTGCTGCACATAGTCCTGTGTCTGCGGCAGCAAGAGCAGCACGAGCGCTCCTGCCGCCATAGCCGGGATCAGGCGACGGTATCGTATCACGGCCAGCAGCCCCAATCCGGCCACCAGGCCTGCCATCGACCCGCGCGAATAGGTAAGATAGAGGCACAGGGCGTCGACCAGGGCTATGCCGCCCAGTAGTATCCGTGGCAGCGGCGGCTGCCTTGAAAAGAGGAGCGAAACCGTCAACGCTGTTACCAGGATCAGCAGCCCACCCAGCACATTGGGATCGGTGCTTGTCGAAATCGCACGCATCGCCAGGTCAGGATTATCCTCCACGTAGCGCAGCACACCATCCCCCGTAGGATACCCCACCCGCCCCAGCATCGACAAGAGCCGGATGCTCCATGCCGGTGGAATCACGTACAGCACGACGCCTACCAGCGCCGCCGCAAAACCCGCGAGCACAATCACCATCACCATCAGCCGAAACTGCTCCCGAGTCTGCACTGTATTGACCACGACGAAAAAGAGAGCAATGCTGAGCAGGATCTCGGCAAAGTGGCGCAGCACGTACGTATTCAGATACGAGTGGCCCAGCCCTGCCACAAAAGAGGCACATGCCAACAGCAAGAACACGGCGATGGGCATGCCAAGCACCGTCCCAATCAGGGAGCCCGCCTTGCCTGTCGCGATGCGCGCGATCCACACAAAGTAGAGCGCGATCAGAGCAATGTCGAGAAAGGTCGGCGTGAAGCCAATGTCAAAGGGCAGTGCTCCGAAGGGAAGCAGGCAGATCAGACCAATGAGCGCCATCAACGACCACCGAGTGTCGCGCAGCATCAGCAGGCCACCGACCATGGCCACCACACCTATCACCGCCAGGAACGGCGACAGGATGGCAACGTAGGCACCGACTAGCACCCCGGCCGCCACCGCCAGCACCACCATCACCGCCAGGGCAAAGCGACGGTCAGTCTCTACGAACAACTTTTGCAAACGTACGAGCGACTGCTCTTGATCCAAGGTCAACTCTCAGTCAATCCTCGAGTTTCTTTAACCGGCCGTATCATCTCACTAACTGGGGGGAGAAGTAGGGCAGATTGCTAATCCGTCCTACTTCCCGCCCCGATTTTTGAGAGGATACGACCGGCCAGTCAGAGGAGCAGATGAGCGGGAGTGGATGGGAGTCGAACCCACCAAGGCTGCCTCTGCAGCACCCTTCAGACGGTTTTGAAGACCGCGGAGCCCACCGG
>JAFGIA010000059.1 GCA_016929795.1 Anaerolineae bacterium | reverse complement strand
GGGCACCGCGCCGATCTCCTACACCTGGGACTTTGGCGACGGGCACACGTCCGGCGTCGAGGACCCGGTCCACGTCTACGACGCGGGTGGCTGCTACACCGTCACCCTCACCGCCACCAATACCTGCGGCACGGACGTCTGGAGCGAGCAGATCTGCGTCTGTGACCCGGTCGCCATTGCCGACGTTACCTACGCCACCAGCGACCTGCAAGTCACCTTTGACGCCACCGTCTCGGGCACCGCGCCGATCTCCTACACCTGGGACTTTGGTGACATGGGCACCTCGACGGAAGAGGACCCTGTGCACGTCTATGCCGCGGGCGGCTGCTACACCGTCACCCTCATCGTCCAAAACGGCTGTGGCACAGACACCTGGACTGAGCAGATCTGTGTCTGCGATCCGGTGTCCGGCCTCGACTTCACCTGGCTGCCGGCTGTGCCAACGGCCGGTGTGGAGGTGTCCTTCGCCGCCACGGCTGACGGCACCCTACCCATCACCTTCGACTGGGACTTTGGTGACGGCCACACAGCCACCGGCCAGAACCCGACCCACACCTTCACCGCGGCCGGCGACTATCTGGTCGAGGTGACAGCCACCAACTGCGACGGCACCTCTGCAACCAAGAGCTACACCGTCACCGTCGAGGCTGCCAGGCGCTATTACTACCTGCCCATCGTCGCCAAAGACTAACCATCCTCTCCGATCTGACATCGGGGCCAGCGGCATCTGCCGCTGGCCCTTTTTCTTCCCACCATCCCGACCACCGTTCGCACTGCGCATACGGCAATGCGTCGTAGCGACGTCGATACTCATCTATGGCGTTCATGCATTGCATTTTCGCACCACTTCGGTTATAATGAATTACCATTTCAATAATCCGGTGGGATGTAGAGCGGATGGCCATCCGCTCTACATCCCCCAAGTTATTGAAGAAGGAAAAGGGAGGCAATAATGGCGATCTGTGTATACGATTGGCAGGGCAACCTGCAAACCCTCAGCTACTTGAAGGAAAAGTATGGTGACTTTATCATCAAAGAAGCGGGCGCGGGATTGGCCTACCGGATCATTGCCTTACGCGAGACAGTGAACACGGCCGCCACATTGATTGTGCGCGTCCTCAACCAGGAAGGACAACCCATCGACAGCGAGCGCGTCGCGTGGTACTGGCCCGATGCCCCAGACGACCCGCTCGCGGGCCCACAGAATGGGGTCCTACCCCAGATGAATCCGAACAGGGCCGTGCACGGACTCACCAACATGAACGGCGACGTGGGGTTCGGCATGGGCCGCGGTGCCTACTACTGGCCCGATCAGGATCAGATCGGCCCACATGCCGTGTGGATCTATGGTACCGCCACCCGGTCTGACGTCATCCTGGGCCTGGGCATGATCGGCGGCACGAACCACGACCACTTTAACGTGGAATATGCCCTCGTCGACCCGGGCACTGCCCCGCCGCCTCCGGCAGAGCTGCCGACAGAAGAGATCCTGGCGGAGCTGACCAAGATCGAAGCGGCAATCGGAGCGATCCGAGGCATGCTCGGCTAGCCCATCGAGCGGTAGATTGGGGATTGGGGATTGGTAGATTGGTTGGCCTGCCAACCAATCTACCAATCTACCAGTTTACGAATCTACGTGTCCTTGATGGCATTCTCCAGCCGGAACCCGTGGCCGCGGACGGTGACGACATACTGGTTGTCGGGATCGGCCTCGGCCAGGCGCTCGCGCAAACGGCGGGCGAGGGCGTCAATCGCCTGTTCGGAGATGCCCTCTCTGTCATCGGCGGGCCACACGGCCTCGACAACGTCGTCGCGGCTGTACACCCGGCCAGGCTCGTCGTACAGGAGCGCCAGCAGGCGGTACTGGGCCAGGGATAGAGGCGGGTCGAGCTCGGCGCCGGCCACCCACACCCGCTTGCTTTCCCGTTCCAGGCGCAGGCCCGTTTCGCCCGCCTCGCCCAGGATGACGGGCGCCGTCGCATCGGCGCCGACGAAGGTGAGCTTGCAGCAGTAGGCAATCTGGATCTCATCCCCATCGTGCAGTGCCCGGGGAATGTCCACCTCCTGCCCGTTGAGAAAGGTGCCGTTCTTTGAGTTCAAATCGCGCAGGATGTAACGGTCGTCCTCGATGGTGATCGACGCGTGGTGCCGTGACACCTGGCGATCGGGGACCTCGACGTCGCACCGCTCATCACGCCCCAAAAGCAGGACCGGTTGATCCATAAATATTCGTTTTCCCGGCGTTGGGCCTTCGACCATCAGCAGCATGGCTGTTTCTGACGCCATGGCGTTTCACTCCTCTAAATGTACCTTGACAAGAACCAAATTCTAGGCTAATCTACACCCGCCATCGGTCAGGTCGACCGGCCAGCCGGCCCTGCCCTGGCGAGTTGGCAAGCCGTGAGTGGAGTACGGAGCAGGCATTGGCGCGATCACTGGCACCAGGCACAGTCCTGCGTGAGCGATACAAAATAGTCGAGCTGGTCGGGCGGGGTGGTATGGGTGCCACCTACCGCGCCGAAGACCTGCGCCTGACCGGGCGCTACTGCGCTGTCAAAGAGGCGCTGCCGGACCTCGACACCGAATCGGAAGAGCTGCGCCAGGGCCGCGAGCAATTCTACCAGGAGGCCAGCACGCTGGCCCGCCTTGATCATCCGAACCTGCCCAAGGTGTCGGACTATTTTACCGAGAACGGGCGCGACTACCTGGTGATGGATTATGTGCCGGGCCAGGACCTGCGCGAGATGCTGAGCATGGCCCTGCGCGAGGGCCATCCCCTCTCCGAGCGCCAGGTGCTCGCCTGGGCCGCGCAACTGTGTGACGCACTCGAGTATATGCACTCTCAGGACCCGCTCATCCTCCACCGCGACATCAAACCTGGCAACATCAAGATCACACCGGCCGGCAACGTCAAGCTCGTCGACTTTGGTCTGGTCAAGCTGCTCGCGCCCGACGATCAACGCACCATCACCGTCGTCCAGGGCCGTGGCACGGTGCAATACATCCCGCTCGAACAGTATGGCGGCGATACGGGCCACACCGACGCCCGATCCGACATCTATTCCTTCGGCGCCACCCTCTACCACCTGTTGACCGGCCAACCCCCCGTCGATGCCAAGCAGCGCTTTCTCAAGCCCAACTCGCTGTCCGCCCCACACAACCTGAATCCCCACATCTCGCCACAGACTGAGCACGCCATCCTCTGGTGCCTGGCCATGCACCCGGACGACAGGCCGGCGAGCATCAGCGAGCTGCGTGAAGAGCTCTTCGCCCCGGGGGTCCTGCGTCGCACGGCGACACACGTGCTCGACCGCGATTGGCCGGTGGCACGATTTGTACGCGCCAACCGGGTGAGCCTGGCGCTCCTGGCCGTACTGCTCCTGACCGCGACGCTGCTGACTGCCCAGCCCAGCCCGCTGCCCATACCCCCCACGCCGACGCCCACCGCGACCGAAACCTACACCCCCACCGCCACCGTCACCCGTACACCCCGGCCCACGCGCACGCCCACGGCCACACCCACAGCCACCGCGACTCGCCGGCCTACACGCACGCCGCGCCCGACGGCAACGGCAACGCTGCCCGTCACGGCCGAAGCGACAGCCCCCAGCCCGTAGCGGAATTGCTCAAGGTTGCCCCGTCTCCAGTTGTTAAGCTGCGACAAGAGCGTTACCCGCGCACCTGCGCGCGGCGCACCTGCCAGCTCCACGCCGGCGCATAGACCAGCGGCAACAGGCCGGCCAGAAAGCCAATCGTGAATCCACGCACCCCCGGCGCCACCCCTTCCAGCACACTGCTGCCGGGCAGGGCAAAGCCATAGAACACATAGGCCGCCAGCCCGCATATCGCCGACCAGAGGACAAAGCGCCCCAGATGGTCACGTGCGGCAGCCGACGCGGCCAGTCCACGCATCACCGTCACCACGACGCCGGCCGCCATCGCCATGCCCACCAGGGCCATTGTCAGGTCCACCCACTCCAGTCGTGGTTCCGGCGGCGGGGGGGGCACCTCGACGACCGGCACCGCTGTGGCCGTCGGCGTCGCCGTCGGCGTCGCCGTGGGCGTATCTGTCGGCGTGGGCGTGGGTGTCGGCGTGGGCGTGGAGGTTGGCGTCGGGGTCACGGTCGGCGTCGGTGTCAAAAACACCGTCGTCTCGCCCATCATGACCACTAGCGGCCGCGAGTTGATCGCAGGGTCACTCGTCGCTCGGATCTCGATCGTGCCCGCCATTTCGAGCGTGATCGTCGCCTCGGCGATGCCGTCTGCCGTAGTTGCCGACCAGAGGCTCTCCAACTGCTCCTGCACATAGTACGCGTGGAACGTCACCTGTGTGCCGTCGGGCACCGGGTGCCCATTGCGGTCGACGATCACGTTCGTGCGCACGCGCAGCGGATCGCCGACGTCGAGCTTGACCGGCTTGGGCGTGCCCTGATCCTCGGGCGGCACGTCAACGCGGTTCACCTCGATCTGTTGGCCGGGGTCGGGAGAGAGCTGCCGCGACAGGTAGTAGCCGATCCCGTCGACTGCCACCGGCGATCGTCCCATCGGCGCAAACTCCTGAAACAGCGCGCGCACCGAGACGTCGATAAAGGGCGCGGTCTTGCTGTAAAGGCCATAGTAGGCCGTGAGCTTGCTCACCTCGGTGGTGTCAAGGTAGTAGGGCGCAGCGTAGGCTATCACCACGACGTTCTTCGCCTCCAGCCCGCCCTGCCAGTCGCGCAAGAATTCCTTGAGCGCCGCCGAGCTGGGATATGTGGCCGGCGCATAGTCGAGCATGGCAAACAGGATCCAATCGGCGTCGCGCAGCAACATCTCCAGATCAGGCGTGCCAAAGGCCAGGTAACTGTGCAGGTCGGCAAAAGTGCGAGAAGTGATCCGGGCCGGGTCCACCTGCTCACTCGCGCCCGGCCCGTAGAGCTGCAGGATCGTGTTCCGCAGCGCTTCGGGATCGAGCTGGTAGAAAGAAGGGCAGAGGGCGCAATCGCGCACCTCGCGCGCGTCGGTAAAGATCAAAATGTCTTCGCCCAGGCGCGGGGGCCGCGGCAAACGCAGGGCCATCTCGCCGGTCGACGGATAAAGGAGCGTGACGGCGTCCTGGGCGATCTGGGCTACCGCCGCCTGCGCCGTGCCAATGCTCGACGACGCTTCCGAGCTGCCTGTGCATGTAGCAAAGGCAAACTCGGGGCAAATGCGGTGCTTCAAGCGCAGGATGCGCCGCACCGACTGATCGACGCGCGCGCGAAAGGTGTCATCTGTCTCGTAGCGGCCGCGGAAAAAAAGGATGGTATCCTCAATGTTGCGCAACTGGTCTTCCCACGAATCCGTGAGCGAAAATCGCGACAGGTTCAGCAGGTCATTGCCCGCCTGAAAGGCGTCGAGGGCGATCTGCCTGTGTGGAAACGAATCTAGCTGCGCGGAATAGTTGCGCCGCACCGCAGGCACCCCCAACGAGTCGCTGACGAGGACGCCCCCGCTCTCCCGCCATCCGATCAGCTCCGCCTGGTTCATGATCTGCTGCAAGCCCTGTGGGTAGAGGCTGATCGGCGGCGTCTCGAAATGGATGTTGCCCTGAAAGCCGCGGTAGCGAATGTGCGCCGTCATGAGGGCATCGGCCGTGTCGGTCACAGCCTCGCCGGCAGTCACGGCGAAAAAGGGCGGCAACTCGATCAGGCGCAGCTCCTGGTGTGACTTGTCGACAGTGGCAATCTCCTCTTCCAGGCTGCGATCGCTGGCCCCCAGGCCGGGCAGATGCTTGCCCACGGTCGCCACCTGCCCCTCACTGCCCAGGTGCACGCCCCGAATGTACGCTTCTCCCATCCGCCCCACCCAATAGGGGTCGCCGCCGAACACGCGTGTGCCCAGGTCGCCGCTTTGCCCCGGACGCGGGTCATTCACCACGTCGAGTGATGGCCCCAGGAGCAGGTTGACGCCGACGGCTGCCAGCTCGCGCCCGAGAATCCTGCCCGCCGCTGTGGCCCGTGTCGGGTCCCACGTCGCGCCAATCGCCAGGTTGCTCGGCAGCGGGGTGAACCCGTTGCGCAAGGCCGTGTACGGTGCGCCGTCTCCCTCCTGCACCACGGCCATAAAGAGCGGGATGTTCTGCGCGGCTGTGGTCATCACCTCGGTGTAGGTATAGAGCGTGCTGGTGATCACCCGCTCTTCCAGATCCGGGGCGGCAGTGCTACGCGGCGGGAGGGTAACCGTCACCGGCAGCGTCTGCGTGACGGTAAATGGCGCCGACTCTGAAAAGGCGAGCCATTGCAGGCTGGTGGTCAGCGACAGGATGGGCTGGACGACGGAGGCACTGTTGTTGAAATTCTCATTCTCTGGCGCCAGGAGGATGCCGCCGACGCGCAAGTTCTGCACCAGGTAGGCCACATCCGAATCAAGGTCCGAGTCGTCGCCGCGAAAGGTGACCAGGAAGAGCTGGCCCACCTTGTCAGCCGTCGACATGGAGGCCATGGTCTGATCGAGCCACACCTCCTCGTCGACCGGCTCCTCTTGCACAGCGTCCCCCCCTGCTGCTTCCTCCTGTGCCCGGGCTGGAGGCGCGACACCGGCCAGCGGCGAGAGAATCGCCAAGCAGAGAACCGCTGTCCACACGACCCGCCACCACCGTCCCCCGCTCAACCTATCCTCCTCCCACCTGATGACCCTGTCTCTTCTCCTCACGCCCCCTAGTATACTCTGGATCGGCATGTACGTCAAACGGGATGCGTGAAACGTGACATAGGCTGTGCCGCAATCCTCCGGATTGCACAGCCCACCACCCGGAGAGTGGTGCTACATGTGCTCTACCCCTTGTGACTTGGCACGTGCCGCAAAGATGGTATAATCTCCCCTGGAGGCACACATGACTGACACACCTTTCTTACGACTGGCAGGGCTGGCGCGCGACCTGGAAAGCACGACCAAGCGCGGCGAGATGGCCGATCGGATCGCCGAGTTCCTGGCGGCACTATCGCCGGCGGAGGTGCCGGCAGCCGTGCGCCTGGCGATCGGGCAGGTGTTTCCCGAGTGGGATGGGCGCGCGCTGAACGTGAGTTGGAAGGCGGTGACCACCCTCGTCGATGAGATGGTAGACGCATCACCCGCCGACAGGGCGGAGGCGGGACGCAAGGCAATCGATGGCGGCGAGTTCTTTTACCGCCTGCTCCAGGCGGCGCGCCGCCAGCCCCCCGTGCCCCCGGCACTTACCCTTCTCGACGTGTACCGCACCTTCGAAGAGATTGCTGCGACCGCCGGCTCTGGCTCGCGGGCGCGCAAGGAGCGGCTGCTGCGTAGCCTCTTGGCGCGAGCGAGTGACGACGAGGCCCGGTCGCTGGTCAAGATCATTGCTGGCGACATGCGCCACGGGGCCAGCGAGGGGGTGATGCTCGACGGCATTGCCCGGGCGGCAGGAGTCAAGGCGGGGCTGGTCCGGCGCGCCAACCAGCTCTGGGGCGACCTGGGCGAGGTGGCACTCGTAGCGGTAACAGAGGGCGTCGCCGGGCTACAGCAGGCGGCCGTCCGCCTCTTTCGCCCCCTCAAGCCGATGCTCGCCCAGGCGGCCGAGGGGGTAGACGAGGCTTTTGCCGAGTACAAGGGCCAGGTCGCGCTCGAATACAAGCTCGACGGCGCGCGCGTCCAGATCCATCGCCGTGGGGACGAGGTGCACATCTATTCACGCCAGCTCTCCGATGTGACGGACAGCCTGCCCGACGTCGCGGCCGAGGTGCGCGCCGGCATGTCGGCACAGGCAGCCATTGTCGAAGGCGAGGTGATCGCCGTCGACGCCGCCGGCCGGCCGTTGCCCTTCCAGCACTTGATGCGCCGTTTCCGCCGCAAGCACGGCGTGGGCGACATGATCACCGCGGTCCCCGTGTGCCTCTACCTCTTTGACGCACTCTACCGCGACGGCCAGTCGCTCGTCGACGCGGGCTATGAAGCGCGCTGGCAGGCACTGATCGAGATCGCCGGCAAGCTGGCACCCGTGCCCCGCTTGCTGCCGGCGACGGTGGAAGAGGGGCAGGCATTCGCCCTGGCGGCGCACGACGCGGGCCACGAAGGCGTGATGGCCAAAGAGCTATCCAGCCCCTACAACCCCGGCGTGCGTGGCAAGACCTGGCTCAAGATCAAGCACGTGCATACCCTCGACCTGGCCATCATCGCCGCCGAATGGGGTTACGGACGGCGTCACGGCTGGCTGTCAAACTATCACCTCGGCGCGCGCGACGAAGAGACGGGCGAGTTCCGCATGATCGGCAAGACCTTCAAGGGGCTGACCGACGCCCAGTTTGAAGAGATGACCGGGCGCCTGCTAGAGCTCGAGCAGGGGCGGCGCGGCAACGTGGTGTACGTGCAGCCAAAAACCGTCGTCGAGGTCCTCTTTAACGAGGTGCAGGAGAGCTCCCAATACCCATCGGGCTTTGCCCTGCGCTTTGCCCGCATCGCCCGCATCCGCGACGACAAGCCGGTGGGCGAGACGGACACGATCCACCAAGTCGCGCGGATCTACGAGGGGCAGTTTCGGTATAAAGGCCAATTGGAATTTCAGACAAGCGGTGAGTTTGCGGATCGGATTGCTCAAGAAAAAGAGAGCGAGGAGCAATGGGATGAGCTGCTTGCCAGGCCGGATTCGCAAAAGCTATTGAGAGAAATGGCTCAGGTGGCGCGAGAAGACTATGCCGCCGGGCGAACCACAGGCATCATCGAGACAGATGAGGGAGAACTTGGCCCGGAATGAAATCACGTGCCACCCCCCAGTTCTGGAAACTGTATCGACGTCTCCCTGTCCATATCCGGCAACAGGGACGCAAAGCATACCGTCTCTGGAAGGATGATCCGAATCACCCGAGATCACCAATCACACCAATAGTTCCGCACCATCACCGGCAGATAGACCCGGTGACTATTAATCACCGCCGTCGCCGTGCTCACTGCGCCCGTCTGCATATCGGTCAACCACGCCGTGTTGACGATCGGCGCCGGCCCCGTGTCACTGAACACCGCCGTCACGCCCAAGTAGATCACCTGAGCGGTATCGGTGGGCAAGACACCGTGCCACAGCACGGCCCGCGCGGTGGGGCTGTACTCCGCGGGCGCCGTAAGCGTGCCCGAGATATATTCTACGTTTGCCGGCAGTGGATCCCACAGCTCCACCTCGTGGCCGGGACCGTAGAGCGCCAGCGTGTAGGTGATGGCCTCGCCGTTCTCCACACCATCGCCCGGCTGCGCGTCCTTGGCGACGTAAAAGAGGGGTGACTCTCGCCGCGCGTAGAGCAGCCTGTCGCCCAGCAGAGTGTAATAGCTAAAGGCGATGTGGGGCACACCCGCCTCGTCGACGTCAATAGCAGACTCGCCAAAGAACGGAGTGGATGCGGCGCGCTCCACGCGCCACGCGGCGCCATCGTGCCACGCGTGGTACACGCCGAGCTGGTCGGTGTAGCTCAGGTGGGGCCGGTTGCCGGCGTCGAGGGTGAGCGACGCCGCATACCCTTCCAACTGCTCGCGGTTCCACTCGGCCCCGTCACACCACGCGTACCACGGAACACCTTCCTCGCCGTAGAGCAGGTGGCGCCGGCCGGTCGGGTCGATGGCCAGCCCACGCACCTCTGCAAAACGACGGCCCGCCGGGAGGATGATCTCGAACTGCCAGGCACTGCCGTCGTGCCACGCATAGCGCAGCGTGTAAGAATATTGCGACGTCGCGTACACGATGTGGGGCCGGCCAGCGGGATCGAAGGCCAGTTCGGTCGCCCCCACCCCCTCACCTCCCGCCCACACCGTCTCGACCTGCCAGTCACTGCCGTCGTGCCACGCCAGCCGCAGCTTGCCGCCGTCGTCGCCATAGCTGATGTACGGGTCGCCGAGCGGATCGAAGGCCAGAGAGGGGCCATTCCCCCCCCACCCCTCGCCGTCTACCGTCTCGACCTGCCAACCCGCCGCGCCGTGCCACGCGTGCCGCACGCCGCCCACCGTGTCGGTGCCAAAGTGGTAAGCGATGTGGGGCTCGCCCGTCGCGTCGAGGGCCATCGAGGGCTCCTCGGCCCGTGCGCTCGTGTCCACGTACTCCGTAGCCCACTCGCTGCCCTCTAGCCGAGCGTACATCAAAAAACGCTGGAACTTGTCCCGGTAGGCGATGTGCGGCCGGCCGGTGCCGTCGACCGCCAGCGACAGGCCACCACCCCGCGACCCGCCATAGTCCACGTACTCGGTGTGCCACTGCGCCCCGTCGTGCCAGGCGTGCTTTACGTGGCGCACCGGCGAGCCCGGCTCGTCGAGATAGGCGAGGTGCGGCCGGCCGGCCGGATCGAGGGCCAGCGAGATCGAACGCCCCACGCGTGCCGGGTCAGGCACGCTGTCCACGTGCCACACCCCACCCTCCCGCCACCCGTAGCGCAGCCCACTCAGCTCCCAAAAACCCTGTTCGAAGGCGACGTGCGGCTCACCCGCGTCGTCGAGCGCCAGCGCCGGCACCGCCACGTCGCCTGTCGCCACCGTCTCGAGCTGCCAGGCGCTGCCGTCGCGCCGCGCATAATAGACCGCGCCATCCTCACCTTCGTAATCCTTCTCCTGCGTCAGGAGAATGTGGGCCAGTCCGGCGCCATCGAGCGCCAACGACGTCTCCATTCCCCAGTTGGGGCCGGTATACACCGTCTCGAGGTGCCACGCCGCGCCGTCGTAACGTGCATAGCGCACGCTGAACTGCCCCGGCGCGGGATAGTCGCCCAGGGCGTAGCTGATGTGCGGGGCGCCGCCGGCGTCGAGCGCCAGCGAGGTCGACCCGATCGCGCCGCCGGTGCCGTCCACAACCTCGACGTGCCACGTCGCACCCTCTCGCCACGCGTGTTTCAGCGTCCTGTGGAACCAATCGTAATAACTGGCGTGCGCGCTGCCGTTGGCGTCGAGCGCCAGCGACAGGCCTCCGCCGCCGAACCAGATCCCCCCATCTACCACCTCGACGTGCCAGCTCGCGCCGTCGTGCCAGGCGTAGCGCAGCTCGCGCGTACCCGGCGCATCGTAGACGATGTGCGGCGCGCCGGCGGCATCGAGCGCCAGCGAGGCCTCTTCCCCCACGCCGTCGGTGGGGTCCACGATCTCAAAATGCCACTCCGCGCCATCGTGATGGGCGTAGTAGAGGTGCTCGCCGCCGTACGCGATGTGTGGGTTGCCCGCCGCGTCGAGGCGCAGCGCGTGGTCGCCCAGGAGCTCGATCCCGGCGGGGCAGTCGACGCACTCGACGAGCCAGCCGGGTGGAGTCGAGGGGCTGTCGGTGGCGGCGCGGCCGGGCAGCGCGGCAACAAGGGAGAAAAGAACGAGCAGCAAAAAGAGAGGCACGACTCGTGCACGGTTTTCCATCACACCCTCCTCCCTGTCGGGCCAGCGACGTGCCAGGGCTCATCTGACGGGGCGAACCCGAGCCCGTCCCGGGTCCGGATCCTGTGCAGAACGAGCAGCGCAGTCAGCATATCACACGCTACGGCTGCCGTCAAGAACCTGTCATTGTCAAGAGACAATGTCACAGCCGTGTCGCTAACACGCTCCCACGCACCATTGCCACCCGCCCCACTTTGTGGTATACTGCATCCACGCATCACTGTCGATCGAGGAGGGGAAAATGGCAGGAGCACTGCTGCTTGGTCTGGCACAACTGGCCATCGCCGTCGTCCTGAGCGCCGTCGCGGCGTATCTGGCTTTTTATCTGTTCCAATGGTTTACGCGCGGGCTGGACGAGTGGCAAGCCCTTCGTGAAGGCAACGCGGCTGTCGGCCTCGTCGTTGGTGCCCTGGTGGTCGCCGTCGCCATCGTCCTGAGGCCGGCACTGGCGGTCAACACCATCGTGTGGGACGTGGGCCGCGAGATCTATGTCCGGGTCCTGCTGGCCGAGGCCTTGCAGCTCGCCGTGGGGCTCGTGTTGGCCCTGCTCTCCATCACCCTCGCCCTCTACCTCTTTGCCGCCCTGACACGCGGCATCGACGAGGTAGCCGAGCTGGCCGATGGCAACCTGGGTGTTGCCGGCTTGCTCGCCGGGGTGGTGATCGGTGTGGCCCTGATGGTTAGCCAGGCGGTCGGCGAGATCATGGTGATCGTGTCGTCGTTCTTGTTCTAATGAATCCACACCAACTCTTTGGAATGATGGTATCTGCTTAATAATCGGGGTATCATCTCAAAAAGTCGGGGTGGGATGTAGGGCGGATTGCTAATCCGCCCTACATCCCCCAGGTTATTGAGATGATACTAATCGGGGGGTGGGGTGTGTGCGGTGCCCGCACACACCCCACCCCCCAATATTGAGCAGATGCGTGGAACGGCCTGGTGCGCCAGAGCGGAGGGTGTCATGAGTGAAGAGATAGACCTGGCAGAGGTAATGATCATCCAGGGATGGGACGTGGCGCAGATCTACAAAAGCAAGCTCGAAGCCGCCGAGATTCCTGTGCTGCTCAAGTACGAAGCAGTCGGCCCTATCATCGGCATTACCTACGACGGCCTCGGCGCCGTCCACATCCTCGTCCCTCGCGAGTACGAAGAGGAGGCCCGGGAGCTCCTCGACGAGGAAGACCTGCCCGACGACATCGAAGCAGACGAATAAGACCCTCCTCCCCCACGGCTCCAACCCTCTACTCCCCCATCACCGCGTCGGCCGGCATCCCTGGTCTCAACCGGTGCCCCGGGTTCGGCAGGCGCACGCGCAGGGCGAACACCATGTTCACCCGATCCTTCTCTGTCTGCACGTTCTTGGGTGTGAATTCGGCTTGCTGCGCGATGTACGAAACGGTCCCGGTAAACACCTCGCCCGGGTAGGAATCGACCTGCACCGCCACCTCCTGCCCCAGGTACACCCGGCCCAGGTTGGCCTCCGGCACATAGATCGTCAGCTTGACCTCGTCCAGGTCGGCGACGGTCATCAACGTCGCACCCGCGAGCGCCGCCTCACCCGCGTGCACCGACCGGCTGGTCACGATCCCGTCGATCGGCGACTTGAGGGTGAGCATGTCGATCTGGGTTTGGAGCAGCACAACGGCCGCCTGCGCCCTTGCCACCTGTGCCTCGGCGACAGCCACCTCTTCGGGCGACGGGCCAGCCTGTAGCTCGTCCAGCCTGGCATTGGCCACACGCACGCCCTGTGCTGCCAGATCGGCGTTCGCCTCCGCCATGTGCACCTGGCTCTCAATGACGAGGGGATTGTCGCGCACGGCCTCCAGCGCCGCCAGCGTCCGCTCGGCGCCGGCCAGGTTCGCCCGTGCCGCTTCGACGGCCAGGTTGGCCGCCTCCACCTGGTAGCTGAAGGCCTGGTACAGTCCCTTCTCCTCCATCGAGCCCTGGGCGCGGTAGCGATCGCGCTCCACCTCGGCCGCTTTGACCTGCGACTCGGCCTGCTCGATCTGCACCGCGGCGATCTGCACGGCGGCCCGTGCCTCTACGATGCGCGCCTCGATCTCTTGCGGATCGGCCAGGATCGCCCGCGCGTCGGCCAGGGTCGTATCGGCGGCGTCGCGCTCGGCGACCGCGTGGCGCAGTGCCGCCTGCGCGGCGAGGATCTCGGCGGGATGCGTGCCCGCGTTCACGCTCGCCAGGTTCGCCTCGGCCGCCGCGACCGCGGCCTGCGCCTGCGCCACCTGGGCCAGGAGCAAGCTGGTGTCGAGCTGAATGAGCACTTCACCCGCCTCCACCTCGTCGCCCTGGTCGGCGTGCAGTGCGACGACGCGCCCGCCAAACTCGGAGACGATCGCCACCTCGATCCCCTCAATGCTGCCCGAGGCAGTGAGAACTAGCTCCTCCGGCTGCTGGCCCTGTGCAACCGACGAGACGAGCGCCTCGGCGCGCTCGCGCTCCAGGCCGCCGCCCGCCAGGAGTTCGACGACCGCCTCCGGCTCGGTGCGCATCCACCACCACCCGGCAGCCAGTCCGCCGGCGGCAGTAACGAGCAGTAGTATGATCACAATCCGTTTCATCAGTTGCCTCGATCTAGTTCCCTTGACCGTCCTCCATCCCCTCATCCAGCAGCACCGCATCAGCCGGCATGCCCGGCTTGAGCGCGTGGTCCGGGTTAGGCAGATCAATCTCGACGGCGAACACCATATTGACTCGCTCCTCGCGGGTCTGGATGTTGCGTGGCGTGAACTCGGCCTCGCTGGCAATATAGCGCACCGTCCCCTGGAAAACACGCCCCGGGTAGGCGTCGACGGTCACCGACACAAGTTGGCCCGGGTAGACACGCCCCAGCTCATCTTCTGCCACGTACACCGTCAGCACCAGGTTGTCCAGGTCGCCAATCGTCAACAGCGGCGCGCCAGGAACCGCCACCTCACCCACCTGCACGGCGCGCTCGAGCACCAGTCCCGAGATCGGCGCCTCGAGCGTGAACCGGCCGGCCTGCACCTCGAGCGCTGCCAGGGCCGCACGGGCGATCTCGACCTGCGCCTCGACGGCGGCCACCTGCTCGGGCGTCGCGCCCATCTCGAGACCTTCTACCTGCGCGTTCGCCAGGGTGACCGCCGCAGTGGCAATCTCGTACTGTGCCTGCGCGGCGTTCGCCTGCGCCCGCAGGGTCAAGGGGTTGGCTACCTGTCGAGCCAGCGCGGTGACATAGGCCTCGGTCCCCTGGCGAGCGGCCTCTGCCTGCGCCGCTCCGGTCCACGCCGTCCACGCCTGGTACACCGACGTCGCCTGTTGGTAACGCGCTTCCTGCATAATGTCGGCCGGGACGGCAATCCGGGCGCGTGTATACACAGTGATCTGTCCATCGGCGATGACAATCTTATAGTCGCCGATCTTGTACTCACCATCGCCCTGCCCCGATGGAATCGGCAGCCAGGCCGGCAGATCTCCCAGGCTCCAGGAGCCAATCTCGACCCACTCCCTGCGCGGCTCGAACTCTTCCAGCAGCCTGACCGATTCGTCCGCCAGGTCGGCGGCCGCCTGCGCCGACGCGGCCATCGCCTGTGCCTGGCGCTCTTGCAGATGGAGCACGTCCGCCTGCGCCTGCGCCACGGCCAGCGCCAGCGCGAGATCCTGGGGGTTGTCCGCAATCGCCTCTGCATCTTGCCATGCCACCCTGGCTGCCTCCTGGGCGATGCGCGCCTGCTCCAGTTGAGCCCGCGCGTGGTCGATGGTTTCCTGGCCCACGCCAGCACGCACCTGGGCCAGCGCAGCCTCGGCGGCAGCCAGATCCGCCTCAGCCGACAGGATCTGTGCTCGCAGAAGCGCATCGTCAAGGCGCACCAGATCGGTGCCGGCGCGCACCTCGTCGCCCTCGTCGGCCGCAATGTCGACGATCCGCCCGCCAAGCTCGGTGACCACCGCCACCTCGCGGGCCTCAATAAAACCTGACGCGGCCAACCCGGGCCGATCTTTTGCCGGCGCCCAGCCCAGTTCGGCGATGGCGGCATCCACCTGCACCTGCGCCCACGCTACCCACTCCGGGTGTCGATCCAGGTACCACCACCCGCCGGCAGCAGCACCCGCGATCACCAGCACCAACATCCCCCCCATGATCGCTCGCTTCATTCCTTATTCATTCTCCCCAGTCGACGCCACCGGGCGCCGCACGCTGGCGATGAACACATCCTCCAGCGACGGCGCAATGACGTCCATCGTTTCGATCGCGACCCCTGCCTCGTGCAGGGTGCGCTCGATCTGTGGCTTCAGCGCCCGGGCGTCGCCTGCTACAGCGTGGATCAGGGCGCCATAGAGCGCCACCTCGTCGAACACGCCCATGTTGCGCAGCGCGGGGATGGCCAGCGCCGGATCGTCGCAGTCGATCTCGAGCACCTGCCCGCGCATCTCGCGCTCCTTGATCCCTGCCGGCGAGCCGGATGCGACGATTTGGCCATTCTGGATAAAGGCCAGGCTCTGGCAATGTTCGGCCTCATCCATGTAATGGGTAGTGACCATGATCGTCGTCCCCCCCTCTGCCAGGTCATAGAGCAGGTCCCAGAAGGCGCGGCGCGAGATCGGGTCGACGCCCGCCGTCGGCTCGTCGAGAAAGAGTACCTCGGGTTCGTGGATGATCGCCGTGCCGAGGGCGAGGCGCTGCTTCCAGCCCCCCGCCAGGTTGCCCGTCAGCTCTCGCTCGCGCCCCTCCAGCCCCGCCATGTGCAGCACGAAATCCTTGCGCGCTCGCAGCGCCTTGCCACGCACGCCGTAGGTGCGCCCATAAAAATTCAGGTTCTCTTCTACCGTCAAGTCGTCGTACAGGCTAAAGCGCTGCGACATATAGCCGATCCGCTTTTTCACCGCCGCCGTCTGCCGCACCACGTCGAGCCCAAGCACCCTGGCCGTGCCCGAGGTCGGTTTGAGCAGGCCGAGCAGCATCCGGATCGTAGTCGTTTTGCCGGCACCGTTCGGCCCCAGGAATCCAAAGATGGCGCCGCGCGGCACGACAAAACTGACATGGTCGACGGCGACAAAGTCGCCAAACAACTTGGTCAGGTCGACCGCCTCGACGGCGTGGCTGTTTGCGCGCGCCGACTCAACCATCCCCCGCCTCCTTGGCGCCCGCCTCCTTGGCGCCCGCCTCCCTGGCGCCCGCCTCCCTGGCAGCCATCTCGCGCCGCACGAGCGAGATAAACGCTTCCTCCATGCGCGGCCGCGTCAGGCGTACATCCGCCGCCTCCAGCCCTTCCGCCGCCAGCGCCGCCACCAGCGCCGCCTGGCGTATGCCGGCGTCGTCGACAAAGATATGCAACAAGTCGCCGTAGGTCTGTACCTCGATCACCCCGTCGGCGAGGGCAAGCAGTTGCTGTGCGCGGCGCAGGCTGCGCCCTGGCGCCCCTTCCCTGCCCGCACCGGCCCCGATCAGATCTCCCCCGGCCGCAGCCGCGTCGACCGGCCTCAGCTCGATCAGATCGCCTTCCACCAGCCGCTTCACCTTCTCTGGTGCGTCGCACACGACGATCCGCCCCTGGTACATCAACCCCACACGCGAGCAGCGCTCCGCCTCATCCATGTAGGGTGTCGTGACAAAAATCGTGATCCCATGCAGGTGCAGCTCTGCCAGAATATCCCAGAACTCGCGCCGGCTGACGGGGTCGACGCCCGTCGTCGGCTCGTCGAGAAAGATCACCTGTGGCTCGTGGATCAGCGTACATGCCAGCGCCAGCTTTTTCTGCATGCCGCCCGACAGGTGCGCCGCGCGGCGTTTGCGAAAGCGCGTCAGGCGCGCAAAGTGGAGCAGGCGCTCCTTCCGCTCCCTGCGCTCCCTGCCCCGCACCTGAAAGACGTCGGCGAAAAAGTTGAGATTTTCGTCCACCGTCAGGTCGCCGTACAGGTTAAAGCGCTGCGCCATGTAGCCGATGCGCGCCTTGATCTGCTCCGGGTGCGCCCTTGTATCGAACCCGGCGACGCGGGCACTGCCCGCCGTGGGGTCCATGATCGCACATAACATGCGCATCGTCGTCGTCTTGCCCGCCCCGTCGGGCCCCACCAGCCCAAAGATTTCACCGGCGCGCACCTTCAGATCCAGCCCATCCACGGCCACAATCTTTTTGAATCGCCGCGTCAGATTTTCGGCTTCGATGACGCACCCTTCGTGCTGAGCCGGGTCGCTCACAGGCCCTCCTCACCCGGCTTGGCCAGGATCAGGGTATAGTAAACCATATTCCCCACCTTTTCCTTCACGCGGAACCCGGCTCCCTCACCCCAGCGCACCAAGGTGCTCGACAACGGATAGTCCGGGTCCATCAGCAGCTCGCTGAGCGCCAGCGTCCCGCCGGGGCGCAGCACACGATGCAGCTCCCTCAGCGCCCGCTCCGGCTCCGGGATCTCGCCGATCACCGCCATCATATAGGCCGCGTCGAACGTCCCGTCCACCCATGGCAGGCGGTACACATCCGCCACGCGCGCCTCGACGTTGTCCACCCCTTCCTCGGCAGCGCGGCGCGCTACGCGCTCGACCATCCGCGGCTCGATGTCGATCGCCACCACGCGGCCGCCGGGGCCGACGTGTCGCGCTGCGGCCAGCGTGTAGCGCCCGTTGCCCGGCCCCACCTCGAGTGCCACCATCCCGGGCCGCAGCCCGTGTCGCGCCGCCGTCTCGTCCGGCGGCTGCAGCCGCCGGCGCAGCGGGTTGTCGATCAGGTTTGCCATGAACTCGGGAATTGGAAACTTGTACACGTGCCGCACCACCCGGATCACTGTATGCCCGGCCACAATGCCGAGCACGATCTTGGCCCCCCACGACAGAAACAGGCGTCCCCTTCTCACAGCATCCCCCCTTTTGACCTCAAACCTCTGGCAGAGGCAAGAAAACTTTTACCGGCGGATTAGCTACGACCGCCCCTTCCGGACATTGCTTGACGCACGCCGTGCACAGCACACATGCCCCGGCATCCGACACTCGTGCTCGCTGCCGGGCCTCCTCTCGGTACAACTCGAACACACCCTTCGGACACACCGATACACACGTCGCACACCCCTTGCAGCGCGCCGCGTCGACCTCAAGCTCAAACCACGCCTCCACCTTGAAACCCAAGCGCGCCCCCACATCCAGGATCCCGGGCCACCGCCGCGCCCAAAAAGCCGAGGTCGATCCGGCCGCGAGTGGACTCGACCCGTCGAGGTCAAACCCCAACACCAGTGCCACCGCCAGGATCCCTACACTCCAGCCGGCAACGCGCCCCACGGACCAACCCGCCGCCCCCAACCCCCACACCGTCACACCGGTAGCACCCACCAGGCCGAGCAACAACACCTTGACCAACCCCACCGGCCCCGGCACATGGTGCATCACCGCATCATAGCCGGCGAACAGGAAGAGGCTAAAGCCCCAGATCAGTGCCAACACGCCGGGCACCAGCCGCCAGTCAAAGAGCGCCGCCACCACACTTGTGATCATGGACAGCGGCGCCGCCCACATTACGGCCATCTCCAGCCTGTCGCGCAACGGAAACTCGACGCGACACATCGCCCGTGTCTTTTGCTCGCCATGGGCGTGGTAGGCGGCCAGGTCGCGGGCGTACACGGGGCCAAACTTGCACCCCCACCCCGTCTGCGCCTCTATGTACGCCACGTCGACCCCCGTCGCGGCCAACTGCGGCAGGATCAGCGTGCGGTGGTCCACCCGCTCCTCGATCCGGCTTGTCTTTACCGCCGAGATTACCGAGTGCGCGTTGAACATCCCGCCTCCCGACGCGCACCAGACGTTGATCCCCTTGCTCGGCGCCACCAGCAGGTAGCCATCCAACCCATCGAGCGCGCGCAGCACCCGCCGCACTGTCAGGTCAAAGTTGCACGTGACCCACACCGGCGCGTCCCGCCCCGGCGCCCCCACCACCTTCAAGCCCGTTTGGGTGGGGAATGGAAAAAAGCGAAGCATCGTCTGGACGACATCCTTGATCATGTCCATCATGTTCACACTCTGGCCACAAACAACCGCAGCGTGCCCGCCAGGTACCCCTTTTCCTCTACCACATCGAATCCCGCCGCTGCCATCCGCTCCCGCAGTCCCGACACACGGTGCGTCATGGTCTGCGTGAGGAGAAACGCGGCGATGGCGAATGGGAGACGCACCAGCCACGTCGCCACCCTGCCCACAACCGAGCCTGGCAGCACCTCGTCGGCGATCAGCAGCCGCCCGCCAGGCCGCAGCAAGCGCCGGAACTCGGCCAACGCGTAGGCCATCTCTTCATTCGACAGCTCGCTGAGCACAAGCACGCTCGTCACGACGTCAAACGCACTATCCGGCAAGACATCTAGTTCCGCCACGCCCATCTCGCGCAGCGCCACCCCCTCTGCCAATCCCTCCTGCGCCAGCCGCTCTGCCGCCTGTGCCAGCATCGCACTCGACACATCGATCGCCGTCACCTTTGCCCCCCGCCGCGCCATCTTGGACGCAAGGGCCCCCGTCCCGCACCCGACGTCGAGCACACGCTCCCCTGTGCCCACCCGCCCGGCAGTCTCGCGCTGCACCTGCTCCCACCTCCCGAGCGTCAGCACCCCCATCCCCCGCTCATACCTCCCCGGGCTCGACTCTAGCACCTTCATGTATACGTACGACATGGCAATTCACGATTCACTATTCAATTGACTTTTTCTAATCTCTAATTTATTCAAGCCTCTTCCGAAATCTCATCGCCGCCACCCCCAGCGTCGCCGCCCCAAACACCGCCAGTGCCCCCACCTCGCCTTGCAGGATCTCGAACCCCACACCTTTGAGCACGATCGAGCGTACGATGACCAGCACGTAGGTGAGCGGCACGAGCTTGCTCACGTGTTGCAGAAAGGGTGGCATGGCGTCGATGGGGAAAAAATAGCCCGATAAAAAAATTGACGGCAGCAGGATGAAAAAGGTGAGCAGCATCGCCTCCTGCTGTGTCTTGGACACCGTCGAGATCAGAATGCCCAAGCCCAGCGACGTCGCCAGGAATACGCCTGCCAGCGCCAGCAGCAGCGGCACGCTGCCATGTACCGGCACGCCGAACCACCACACGCCGATGAACAGGATCTCGAGCAGGTCCCAGAAGGCGATCACCACGTAGGGTGACACCTTGCCGACGATCAGCTCGAGCGGGCGGATGGGCGTGACGATCAACTGCTCGATGGTGCCCTGCTCGCGCTCGCGCACGATCGACATGGCCGTCATCAACATGGTCAGCATCGACAGGATGACGCCGATCAGCCCGGGGATCATAAAGTTGGCACTCTCCATGCTCGGGTTGTACCACACGCGCGGATGGACGTCGATGCCGGGCAGCAAAGCCGCCCGCCCGCCGAGCGCCTGGCGCACCACCGCAACGGACTGCGCCTGCCCCACCCCCTGTGCCGCGGCGAGCGCCGTGTTGGCCACACTCGGGTCAGACCCGTCGACGACAAACCCGACGCGCACCAGCTCGCCGCGCACCAGTGCTCGCTCATAGCCGCGCGGCACAATCAAGCCCGCGCGCACGCTGCCCTCGTCCACTGCCTGCGCCAGTGCCGCCTCTCCCTCCACCGTCATGGTTATGTCAAAATATCCCGAGACGCGGTACGCTTCCACCAACGCGCGACTGGCCGCACTGTGATCCTGATCCCACACGGCGGTAGCCAGGTGCTTGATGTCGGTGGTAGCCGCATAGCCGAGGAGGAGGAGCTGGGTCACGGGAATCAGGAACATGACCGCAAGCGTGCGTGGATCGCGCACGATGTGCAGGCACTCCTTGCGGACGATCGAGGCGATGCGCACAAGCACAGTCTTACTCCTCCCTGCTGTCTCCGATCCCCTCGAACAGGATGCCGGCGAGCAGCTCCGGCACCTCGTCCCAGCGCGTGTGCAATACCTCATCGCCCAGGATGCGCATCACGAGCATGCCGATGAACGCAGCCTGGACGACGCGCGTCAGGAGCGGCGCGTCGACGGCGTGGATGTATCCCCGATCGACCTGTGCCTGGATGTACCCTTCGAGCAACGGCGAGATGCGCGACACGTACTGGCGGTAGAAGCGGCCGCGCAGGTGGTCGTTGACAAACACCTGTGGCAGAATCGCGGTGAGCATCTCTTGTCCATACGCGATCCGCGCCAGGCGATCCCGAAAGGCAGCGACAAAGAAGGCCCGCGGGTCGCCGTGCAGACCACTCATCAGCTCGTCGGGCAGCCCATCGAGATCGGTCACACGGGCCAGGATGCCAATGATCAGGTCGAACTTGTTGTCAAAATAGTTATAGATCGTCCCATCCGCCACGTCCGCGTGCACAGCAATATCGTGGACCGTGGCGCCGTGATAGCCCTTTTCGGCAAACACGGCCGCCGCCGCGTCGAGGATGCGCTCCTCGCGCTCGCGCTTGAGTCGCTCCCGCCTCGTCAACCCCCCGCTCATTGCTCCACCGGCCATGTTACCCGCCCCCAATTATGAATCATCATTCGAAAATGAATGATCATTCATAATTATAGCATGAATAGAGCCCCGTGTCAAGTAGGAGGTTTGCCTTGTCGTTTCCGTTCCATAAAGGCCAGCGTCTCGTCCAGCGACGCCACGTTCCCGGTCGCGCCCGCACCGGTTACGCACAGCGCCCCGAGCGCGTTCGCCAGCCGCGCCGTGCGGTCGAGCGGCCAGCCGAGCCACACCCCGGCGATGAACCCTGCGGCAAAGGCGTCGCCCGCCCCTGTCGCGTCGACCACGTCCACCTTGTACGCCGGCACGCGCCACATCTCGCCAGCCTGCGTCACCACCAGGCAGCCGTCGCCGCCCATCTTGAGCGCCACGATGCCCACGCCGCGCGCGAGCAGCACTTGCGCCACGTCCACCGGGTCATCCAGGCCCGTCAACGCCTGCGCCTCTGCCAGGCTCGGCACGAAATAATCGACGTGGGGCAGCGACGGCCCCAGGAGTTCCATCCACCTGCCCGTGTCGTCCCACACGGTGTCGAGGAACGTGACCACGCCTGCCGCACGCGCCTGATCCAGCAGCGCCGCCATCGGCTCGCCGTCGAGGCCGGGAAGCACGAGAGCCCCTGCCACATGCAGGATGGAGGCGCCTTCAAGCGTGGAGGAGTCCACGTCGTCGAGGGCCAGGCGCGCGTTGGCCCCGATATAGTGCACAAAGCGCCGCTCGCCATCGGGCTCGACCATCACCATCGTCGCCGACGTACCCATGTCAGGGTCGCGCTGCACGCCAGCACGCCCGATCCCGCGCCGGTCCATCTCGGCCAGCAAAAAATCACCAAAGGCATCGGCCCCCACCTTGCCCACCACATCCACCGGTAGCCCCAGGCGCGCCAGCGCCGTCGCCGAGTTGAGCGCGCAGCCGCCCGTGTGCAGCGCCATCTCGTCCACCAACACCAGCCGCCCCGGCTCCGGCACCGCCCGCAGCGGCCGGCCGACCACGTCGGCGACCACGATGCCCATACAGACGATCCTGCCTTCCATCGCCATGGTGCGCTCCTCTACCCTGTCCGGCTTGTCGCACGCTACTGAACACGCCTACTCCTGTTCGATCACCACCGGTACACGGAACAGGTCGCCCTCCCGGTCCGGCGCGTTGGCCAGGATCGACTCGCGGGGGTAGGAGATGTGCGACTCGTCGGGGCGCAACGGGATCTCCAAAGCCAGAGGGTGGCTCATCGGCGCGACGTGGGCCGTGTCAACCTCGTCCAGCTTGGCAAAATAGTCGAGGATGGCGCTCAACTGCGATGCGTACACGGCCTTTTCTTCCTCTGTCAACGCCAGGTGTGCCAGCCTGGCGATCTGCTCCACCTGC
The DNA here is from genome assembly GCA_016929795.1 of Anaerolineae bacterium. The sequence goes on along the minus strand of JAFGIA010000059.1, from coordinate 24,529 downwards.
TCGACTTCGATCTTCACGTGCGCCTCCCCAGCGGCGGCCTGCGCCGGTGGTGGTCGGTGTTCTGCTCAAAGGTATAGGCCACGCGCAGCAAAAGCTCCTCGGAAAAGAGAGGGCCCTGGAGCTGCAGACCGACCGGCAGGCCGGCGTCCGAAAACCCACACGGCACCGACAGCGCCGGGATGCCCGCCAGGTTGGCGGTAACCGTGTACACGTCGGCCAGGTACATCTGCAGTGGGTCGGCCACCTTTTCGCCGAGGGCAAAGGCGGGGAAGGGCGACACGGGCGACACGAGGAGGTCGCACAACTCGAAGGCGCAATCGTAATCGTGCTTGATCAAGGTCCGCACGCGCTGGGCCTGGTCATAGTAGGCATCATAGTAGCCGGCGCTCAGGGCATAGGTGCCCAACATGATGCGGCGCTTGACCTCGGCGCCGAACCCCTGCCCACGCGTCCGGGCAATCAGCTCGTGGAGCGCCACGCCATCGTCCCCGGCGCGGTAGCCATAGCGCAGCCCGTCGTAGCGGGCCAGGTTGGAGCTGGCTTCTGCCATGGCGATCAGGTAAAAGGCGGCGACCGCGTACTCGGTGTGGGGCAGCGACACGTCGACGACCTCGGCCCCCCACCCCGCCAACTGCTCGATGGCGCGCTCGACGGGGGCCCGCACCTCGGGGTCGAGCCCGGCGCCGCGCGCGGCGCCGGGCGCTTGGCCGAAATACTCGCGCGGCCTGCCGAGGCGCAGCCCCTGCACGTCAGCGCGCAGCGACCTGCTATAATCGGGCACCGGCGCGTCCACGGAGGTCGAGTCGCGCGGGTCGTGGCCGCTGAGGACGGCCAGGAGCAAGGCGGCATCGGTCACATCGCGGGCCAGCGGGCCAACCTGGTCGAGCGACGACGCATAGGCCACCAGGCCATAGCGTGACACGCGCCCGTAGGTCGGTTTGAGCCCCACCACGCCGCAGAACGACCCCGGCTGGCGGATCGAACCGCCCGTGTCAGAGCCGAGGGCGAGGATCGTCTCCCCGGCAGCAAGCGCCGCGGCAGAGCCACCGCTGGTACCGCCGGGCACACGGTCGAGATGCCACGGATTGCGCGTGGGGAAAAAGGCCGAGTTCTCAGTGGACGAGCCCATGGCGAACTCGTCCATATTGGTCTTGCCCAGGATGATGGCCCCGGCGGTTTGCAGGCGCGCTACCACGGTGGCGTCATAGATCGGCACGTGGCGCTCGGCCAGCATGCGCGAGGCGCACGTGGTGGGCAGGCCGGCAGTGCACAGATTGTCCTTGACCGCGACAGGGATGCCAGCCAGCGGCGGCAGGCCGGCGCCAGCCGCGCGCTGCGCGTCGATCTGCTGGGCGCGATCGCGGGCCGGGTGCGACGCCACGGTGATGTAGGCATGCACCTGATCTTCGACCTCGTCGATGCGCGCGAGGACCGAGTCGACGACGTCAAGCGCGCTCACCTGGCGGGAGGTGAGCAGGTCACGCAGCTCGTGGGCGGTATATTGGTACAGTTCCACCTTACGCCTCGTCCAACCGCTCGCGCAGCAGGTCGGCGACGACCTGCGGGTTGGCCTGGCCGAGGGTGGCGCGCATGACCTGGCCCATGAACCAGGATAGCAGCGTGTCTTTGCCGGCGCGGTAGCGGGTCACCTCGCCCGGGTGGGCGGCGATCACATCGTCCACGATGCTGGCGAGGGACGGGACATCCGAGATCTGGGCCAGGCCGCGCTCGGCGACGATCTCGCCGGCTGGGCGCCCCGTGTCCACCATCTCTGCCAGCACCGCCTTGCCACTGGTGGCCGTGATCGCCCCTTTTTCCACCAGCGTGACCAGCTCTGCCAGGCCTCCAGGCGTGATGCCGATCTGCCCTATCTCGACCCCGCCCTCTTTGAGCAAGTAAAAGAGGTCACCGAGGAGCCAGTTGCTGATGGTGCTCGGTGAGACGCCGCTGCCGGCAGCCGTGGCGACAGCCGTTTCGAAAAAGCCGGCGACGTCGCGCTCTGCCGCCAATGTGCCGGCGTCGACGGCGGACAGGCCGTACTGTGCAGCAAAGCGGTTGCGCATGGCCGCCGGCAGCTCGGGCAGGGTCGCGCGCAGCGCTTCGACCCAGGCGGGCGACACGTAGAGCGGCGGCAGGTCGGGCTCGGGAAAGTAGCGATAGTCGGGCGACTCTTCCTTCGAGCGCTGCTCGAACGTCCGGCCGCGCACCTCGTCCCAGCCCATGGTCACCTGGCGCACCTGCCCACCAGCATCGAGCAGCCGCACCTGTCGGTCGATCTCGTACTCGAGCGCCTGCTGCACCGCGCGGAAAGAGTTGAGGTTCTTGACCTCGACGCGTATCCCCCATCCGCTGCTGCCTGCAGGGCGCACCGAGACGTTCGGCTCGCAACGCATGGCGCCTTTTTCCATGTCGCCGGTCGACACGTCGAGAGCACGCAGGACCGCGCGCAGCTCGACCAGGTAGGCACGCGCCTCCGCCGGCGTGTGGAGGTCGGGCTCGGTGACGATCTCGACCAGCGGCAGGCCGGAGCGGTTGAAATCGGCCAACGTGTGCTCCGTGCCATGAAAGAGGCGCGCCGGGTCCTCTTCCAGGTGGACGCGGCGGATGCGAATGCGCCTGGTGGCGCCTGGCGGACCGTGTGGATCGTCGACGTCGATCCAGCCGTCGCGCGCCAGAGGCTGATCGTACTGGCTGATCTGGTACGACTTGGGCAGGTCGGCGTAGAAATAGTTCTTGCGCGCGAAAACAGACGTCTCGGCGATCTCGCAGTGGAGCGCCAGCGCAATGCGGATGCCGTGCTCGACGACCTGCCCGTTGAGGACGGGCAGCACGCCGGGCATCCCGAGGCAGATCGGGCAGACGCGTGTGTTCCACACCTCGGTGTTTGGCGCCGCGCCGAACACGTCGGCCCGGCACGGGCAGAACATCTTGGACTCGGTCAGGAGCTGCGCATGCACCTCCATCCCGATAATCGGCTCATAGCCCGTCACCTCGCGCCTCGTTTCATGGGCGGGATTATAGCCGAGTTTGGGCGGGATGACAAGTGAGGGCTTGGAAGATTGGCGGACTGGAAGGCTGGGAAGCCGGCTTCTCGCCTTCCAGTCTCCCAGGGGGTCATGTGGGTTGCTCGACACGGCCATCTACCAGGTGGTGCACCTGGTCGGCATACAGGTCGACGGTCAGATCGTGGGTGGCGATGACGACGGTGGTGCCTTCGCCCTCGACGATGCGGTGGAAGAGATGCAGGATCTGCTGGCCCGTGGCCGAGTCGAGCTCGCCGGTGGGCTCGTCGGCGAGGATGAGCGCGGGGCGGGTGGAGATGGCACGAGCGATGGCCAGGCGCTGCTGCTGCCCGCCTGACAGCTCGAAAGGGCGATGGCGCGCCCATTTTTCCAGGTCGACCAGCGACAACACCTCGTCGATGCGCCGCCGCCGTGCGCGCCGCGCCAAGCCGGCCAGGCGCAGCATCAGGTCGACGTTCTCCCACGCCGAGTAAGTGGGCAGGAGCGCGAACGACTGGAAGACGAATCCGATGCGCTTGCGGCGCAGGCGGACGCGCCGCCACTCGGGCAAGCGCGACACATCGCGTCCCTCGAACAGCACATGGCCCGACGTCGGCCGGTCGAGGCCGCCGATGCAGTTGAGCAGCGTCGTCTTGCCCGATCCCGAGCGCCCGCGCAGCGCCACAAAGGTGCCGGCCTCGACCGCCAGGTCGACACCCTGCAGCGCCTCAATGCGCCGCGTGCCCACGCGATAGACGCGGGTGACGTTTTCGGCCCGGATCAGCATATTTCAGCCCTCAATCTCCCCCCTCAAAGAGCATCGCCGGCAGGGTCGGGTCCACCTCCTGTGCACACGCTTCCCACGTCTCTGCCTCGAAATCGCCGGCAGCGACGATGCACGCCCGATAGTCGTCGGCCAGGTCCTGGGCGGCGGCCAGCGCTTCTTCGGGCGTCGCCTCGCCCTCGACGATCTGGCCGTAGGCGCGGCCCAGCCACAGGATGCCGACGCCGAGCCAGGCCTCCTCCGAAAAGGCCTGGAAGCTGGACCGGTGATCAAAGCCGGCCACACTGGCCAGGTAGGCCGCGGCCCGCTCGGCGCCCACCTGCTCCCGGTAAGCATCCGACTCGGCGACGGAGCGGCGGGCCGGCAGGCCGCGCACAGCGCCGGGCTGCCCACTCAGGAAGGTGATCCACAGCCAGCACGCCTGCGGCTGGTCGCTCGAGGCGGAGATAAAGTAGCCGCTGGCACTCGTGTAGGTACCGGCGCCCTCCACGCCCGGCTTGACAGGCAGGGGTGCCACACCGATGTCGAACTGGCGCGCGCCAGTGGTGATCTCGGGGATGGCACTGGAGCTCGTCCACATCGCCGCGCGCCCACCGTCGACGAGCGCCTGGCGCTCCAGGTACATGGAAGAGGCGCCGGCCAGGTCGGCCAGGTCGGTCAGGTAAACAGGCTTGATGCCATACTCGGTCGACAGCGCGGCATAGGCGACGACGGCATCCAGGGTGGCGGCATCGTCAAACGACAGGGCGGGTGGGTCGGCCTCCGGGTCGATGAGCGTGGCGCCAAGGTGCTCCAGGAAAAAGACGAGGTCGTTCAGCTCATAATACTCGCCGACAAAACCATACTGCTTTTCGTCGTCACTCTCGCCGTGCGTCAGCGCCACTGCCCTCTCCACAAACTCCTCCCACGTCCAGCCGGCCGCCGGATATTCGACGCCGGCGGCGCCGAACAGGTCCTTGTTATATTCAATCACATAGGGCACAATGTCGGCAGGCAGGCCCAGGAGCTGGCCCTGCCACGTGAACTCGGCAACCGCCTGCCGATAATAGTCGTCGATAGACACAGCCGGGTCGGCGTCGAGGAATGGCGCCAGGCTGAGCACTGCTTCCCGATCCTCCACATTGTTCAGAGAGGGATAGGCCTGAAAGCAGTCGGCGCTTTCTGCGATCTCGAGCGTGTCGGGCACCGAGGCCCCCATGATGGGAACCATCTGGACGTCGACGAGGATGTCGGGGTGCAGCTCGTGGAAGCGTCGCGCCAGGTCGCGGTAGGGCTCGAGGTCGAGGTCGCCAAGGCTGGGCATGAAAGTAATGGCCGTCACCCCTTCAGGCACAGGCGTCTCATTCTCGGCAGGCGCAACGACGACCGTGGGCGCAGGCGTGGCGGCAGCACGCTCGGTGGTGGCAGCCTGGATGTCGGCGCGGGCCTGGGTCTGCGCCTCAGATAGCGCAGCCTCGACCGATTTTTCCCCTTGCAGGATGGCCTGTAAAGCCTCGTCGAATGCCCCATAGCCGTCCAGGGTCTGAGGGCGGGGGTACGCGTGCTCGATGGCATAGCGTAGGGTAGCAGCAAACTCGGGGTCCGCCTCGTCCCAAAAGCCGCTGCTCTCAGCCACCGAGCGGCGGGCAGGGAGCGACTGGATGGCCACGCCCATGGTGGAGACCTGCTGCCGGGTGAGAAACTCCATCAGGCGCCAGGCTGCATCAGGGTGTGCGGTCCCGGCACTCATCGACACCCCCGAGGCATAGCAGAGGGTAGAGTGGTCGCCGGGGTTGTCGACAGGGAAGGGCACGGCGCCGACGTTGGCCTGCTGGCTGCGGTACCAGTAGGTCAGGTCCACCTCAGTCCAGAGCGCGGCATCGCCCTTGTCGATGAGCATCTCCTCCTCGGTCATCACGACCTCGTCACCGGCTGGCTCAAAGTAGGGCATGACCTGCGCGTCGAGATAGAGGTCTGTGTACCAGCGCACGGCGTCGACAATGGCCGGGTCATCGAATCTGGGCGCCGGGGGCTCAACCGAATCGTCGATCAGGCGGCCGGCGCGGCTTTCGATCACCAGGCGGTGGTAGGATATGGGGACGACGAGGCCCCAGCGCGCCACCTCGCCGCCTTGGCGCACCGTCAGCGCCCCGGCAGCGGCCGCCAGGTCATCCCAGCTCCAGCCGGGCTCGGGATAGGCCAGGCCCGCGGCATCAAAAGCGTCGCGGTCGTAGAGAAACAGAAGAAAGTTGAGGGTGGTAGGCAGCGACCAGGTGCCGCCGCCCCAGCGGTAGGTGTCGAGGGTGTTTGGATAAAAGTCCTCGGGCTGAAAATCGGGGTCGGCCGCGATCAGGGGGGTCAAGTCGCGGACCAGGCCCTGCTCCACAGATTCCGCGGATGCCTCCATGGGCACCACGTCGGCGGCAGAGGCCAGGCGGCGCTCGGCGTCGTCGGGCCACTCCATCGCACCCGTCAGGCTGATGCCAAGCAGATCATTGATCGACACCACCTTGACCCGGATGTCGGGATTCTCCTCTTCAAAGGCCTTGATCAGGTCATGGTAGGCGCCCTGATCCCAGTCAAAGATGGCCAGGCGGATGGTGATCTGCCCCTCGGCCGCGGGGGCAGAGCTGCGCGAGGTGGGAATGGGGGTGGCGGGTGCCCTGGTAGGCGCCGCGTCGTCCCCACCGCAGGCGGAGAGCAAGAGAGCTGTCACACAGATGGAGAGAATGATTTTTTTCATGTTACGTCCCCTTCATAAATAACCCCGCGCCAGCCCCGGGCGCACGGCATGTGCCTGTACGGGCGCACGGCTGTGCGCCCCCCGCCCCGCCCCCATTTTCATCCCCCGTGGCGCCCAGTAGGCATGGCACCTCCCCCCGATCCGGCTGCATCCTCCGGCAAGGTGGGGTCCACGTCGTGCAGGCACGCCTCCCAGGCCGCGCGGTCGACAAAAGCACTGCGTGCGGCCACACAAGCACGATAGTCATTCGCCAGGCGCTGGGCGTCGTGCAGCGCCAGATCCGCGCCCGCGTCGCCCTGGAGCACCTGGTCGTAGGCCCGGTAAAGCCAGGCAAAGGCAGGGCTCATCCACGGCTCGGCGGCGAATGCCTGCCAGATCGACTCGCTCTCACTGCCCAGGCTGGCGACATAGACATCGGCGCGCTCATCGCCGGCAAGGCGGCGGTAGGCGCCCGACTCGGCAACGGAGCGGCGGCCCGGCAGGCCGTCTGCCGTGCCCACCTGGCCGGTGAGAAAAGTGATCCACTGCCAGCACGCCTGGCGGTGGGGGGTGGACGACGAGATATAGTAGCCAGAGGCGCGCTGGTAGCCCGATCCAGACGCGCCATCGGACGCCGCCGGCAGGGGAACGATGCCCACATCCAGTGCCTCGCGCTCGACAAAATCGGTGTTGGGGCCATAGCTCGTCCACATCGCCGCGTGCCCCTCGGTGACCAGCGCATCACGTTCGGCCAAGAGTGCATGGTCCATCGCCGCACTCAGCCCTGAGCCAAAGACGGGCCTGGCCCCATGCTCGGTGGCGAGGGCGGCGTACCAGGCCAGAGCGTCGACGGTGGACGGATCGTCAAAGCCAAAGGCGGGCGGATCGACACCGCGGTCGACCAGTCGCGCCCCCAGTCGGTCGAGCATGAGGAGCAGGTCGAGGTACTCGTACACCTGGCCGACGAAACCATACTGCTTCGTCTCATTCTCCCCATGGGTGAGCGCGACGGCCGTCGCCAGGAAATCATCCACCGTCCAGCCCGCGGCTGGATAGGCCACCCCCGCTGCGTCGAACAGGTCCTTGTTGTACTCAATCACATAAGGCACAGTGCCCGACGGCAGGCCCCAGAGCTGCCCCTCGCGGCGGAACGCGTCGAGGAGCTGTGGATAAAAGTCGTCGATGGGGAAGGCAGGATCGGCCTCCAGGAAGGGGTCGAGGCTGAGGATCGCCGCTTCTTCTTCCAGGCCGGGCGACACGACCGGCCACTCGAAACAGTCGGCAGCCGCGGCGAGGTCGCTCAAGTTTTGCTCAAAGGTGGGCGTTACGACATCGACGACGATGCCCGGATGATCCCCTGCAAAAAGAGCCGCCAGGTCGCGGTAGGCCTCGACAGCGGGCGCGCCACCGGTGCCAAGGAAGGTAATGACCTCAGCCGCGCCCTCGTCCTCTGGTACAGGCAGGGCGACGGCAAAGGTGGCGGCGGGCGCGGGACGGGTGGCCGCCGCTTGAAGATCGGCCAGGGCCCGCGACTGTGCCTCGACCAGCGCCTCGTCCAGGGGCGTGCCCGCCCCCAGGATGGCATCCAGCGCCCGGTCCAGCGCTTCATCCCCCGCATCGTCGGGATGCCAGGCCAGGGCGTGGTCGGCGGCGTAACGGAGCGCGCGGACCAGGCCGGGATCGAGGTCATCCCAGAAACCGCTCGACTGCGCGACCGAGCGGCGAGCGGGCAACGCGACGATCCCGGTCCCCGAGTCGACCGGCGGCTGCCGGGTGAGGAACACCATCCACTGCCAGGCCGCCCGGGGAACGGTGGTGCCGGCGCTCATGGCAAGGCCAGGGGGCCAGAAAGGCGTCGTGCCGAGCGGCGCGCCCTCGTCCACGGGGTAGGGAGCAGCGCCTGCCTCGTCGACGGCGCCTGGTGCGGCACTGCCGGCGAGCGCCGTCCACATCGCCGCCTGCCCCCCCTCGACCAGGAGCTCCGCCGGCGAGACGGCGGCAGCGCCGGCCTCTTGCACCGTGGCGACAGGCGCAACCTGTTCTGCCAGGTAAAGGCCGGCATACCACGCTACAGCGGCAGCAACCTCAGGTGCGTCGAAACGGGGCACCGGTGGGTTGGCCCCGTAATCGACCAATGGCCCTGCGCGTCCCTCGACGAAGGGGCGTGGGTTGGGCATTCGCTCGACAAAACCCCAACGGGTTACCTCGCCACCCTCGCGCACCGTGAGCGCGCGCGCCGCGTCGAGGAACTGGCCCCACGTCCAGCCCGGCCGCGGCCAGGCGACGCCGGCCGCAGCCAGGGCCGCGCGATCGTAATAGATCAACTGGAACGTGGCAGCGGTGGGCAGCGCCCAGGTGCCGCCATCCCAGCGATAGGCCTCGAGCAGGGCAGGATAAAAGTCAGCGCTGTCCAAGGCCGCGTCCCCCGCGGACAGGGGCGCCAGGTCGCGCACCAGGCCCCGGCGCACGGCGTCGCGCGACGGGCCGAGGGCGACGACGTCGGCCGCCTTGAACAACACACTCTCCAAATCGTCAGGCCAGCCGGCCGGGTTCCCGCCGAGCAGCGCATCCGCCGATACGATCTCGACGTGCAGATCGGGATGCACCTCTTCGAAAGCGGCGAGTCGTTCACTGTATGCCGTGCGGTCCCAATCAAAGACGGCAAAGCGGACGGTGGTACGCCCGTCCGCCGGCGAGGCAGCGGGCAGAGGGGGCGTGGCCGGGCCCCCCTCGCCCGCGCAGGCAGCCACGAGTGAAAGAAACCACAGGAACAACAAAAGCAGGCTACGAATTCTCATGGCCATCTGCGGGGCGGATCAAGATCCCATCTTCCGTCAGCTCGAGCGTGGCACGATCGCCGATGCCGCGCTCTTCCAGGTACTCGGCCGGCACCTGCAGCCGGCCGGCCGAGTCGACGACGACATAGTGGTGGTAGCTCACCTCCTCCCCCTCCCCCACTCCATCATCCTCCTGGCGCTCGCCGGCCCGGGTACCCAGGCCGAGGGTGCCCGAGATCTGCTCGGGACCTCGGCACGGGTGCTGCTCGACACGTTCGCTCCGCTCAGTGCAAGGCTGGCTGACGCGGCGGATCGTCTCGCTGCTGGTGCGGCCATCGCGGATGGCCACGACACGGTCCACCTGGCGCGCGATCTGTGGGTCGTGGGTGACAATGATCGTCGTCAAACCGTAGGCACGGTTCAGCTCCTTGAAGAGATCGTACAAGCTCTGCGCCGTCGCCGAGTCGACCTCACCGGTGGGCTCGTCGGCAAGGAGAAGCCGGGGCTTGTTGGCCAGGGCGACGGCGATAGCAACACGCTGCTGCTGCCCGCCGGAGAGCTGCGCCAGGCGGTGGCGGCGATGCTCCCACAGGCCTACAGCCTCGAGCAGCTCGCGCGAGCGGCGGCGCTTGGCCCAAAACCCAACCCCCGCGACGGTCATGGGCAGCTCGACGTTCTGGCGCGCGGTGAGGTAGGGGATCAGGTTGCGGGCCACCTGCTGCCAGACAAACCCCACCTCGGTGCGCCGGTAGCGGTCGAGGGCGCCCTGGGAGAGCTTGAGCAGGTCGCGGCCGTCGACGGTGACGCGGCCTGCCGACGGCTGATCCAGGCCGCCGAGGATGTTGAGCAGAGTGGACTTGCCGCTGCCCGAGGCGCCGACGATGCCGAGCATCTCACCGGGCGCGACGGTCAGGTCAAGCCCCTGCAAGGCCACGACTTCCAGGCTCTGCCCTGAACGGCGCAAGCCGGAAGAGTCGGCGACCTTGTAGATCTTGACCAGGTTGTCGCAGAGGATGAAGGGATCGCTCATCCTACTTCTCCAAGTTTGACCGCTTCGAATACCTTCATTCGGAGCAACAGCACCACCAATACCACCACCGCCACCAGAAACATCCCCCCCAACACCGCATAGATCAGCCCCAGCTCCTGCCATGCGATCTGGACCACAAAGGGGGGGACGAGGGCCGCCTTGCCCGTGCCCACTTGCAGGTAGGGGATAAAGATCCAGCTCGCAGCCACGCCGAGCAGTGTGCCCAGCCCTGCCCCCGTCAGAATGACCAGCGCCTGCTCGCCTACCAGGTAGCCAGCCATCTGCAGCACCGACAGGCCCACAGCGCGCAGGGCCCCCAGCTCGATAAAGCGCCGCCGGAACGAGACAACGGCATAGACGAGAAAGCCGAGCACCGTGAGCAGAGCCGAGGCGAAAAAGCCGGCGGTGAGCAGGCCAAAGAGGCCCTGCCGCTCGGGGCGCGCCTGCTCGGCAGCGATCAGGGCGCGGGCACTGGAGGCCGATACGACGACCAGGCGCAGATCGCGCACGCCGGCCACGATCTCGTCGGCCGGGACCGCCGGATCGGTGGCAAGCCAGACATCGTAGGGGAAGGTGCCCCCCAGGCCCTGGTAGAGGTAGTCGAGGTTGCCGACAAAGAAGGGACCATCCTGCGGGTAGAGGGTGGGAAAGAGATTGAGAGGCCCCGCAATGAGGAACTGAATCTCGTGGAACTCGCCGGCGGCGCCCACCGTCAGGCGCAGCGGGTCGCCGACAGACAGGCCGTAGCGTGCCAGGAAATCACGGCTGACGAGCAGGTGGGCGGGGTCGGCGGCCAGGCGGTTCATCAGCCCACCGAGCGACTCACCCGAGGCGAAATCGGGCCGGTAGTAGGCGACGGAAGGCAAGTCGAGGCGGTCGACGCCGAGGAGGCGCCCGGCCTGCTGCCGGCCGTCGAGGTTCGACGTGGCTGTATAATCACCCACACGAGTGGCGGCGCGCACCCCGGGCACCCGCAGATGCTCGGACACGGGCAGGAAGAGCCAGCGTGGCCCCTCGTCGTCGGTTGCCGGCGCGGGCACAGCCGGCTGGCCGAATAGGCCTGGCTGCTCAGGCTCTTCGGTGCTCTCGCCCAGCTCGGCGAGATTGAGGTCGGCGCCGACCTGGTAATAGATGCGATCGGCCAGGTGATCGTCGAGCGTGACGGCCATCGACGCGCTAAAGGCAGCCAGGCTGAGGGTCAGGGCCAGGAGGAGGAGCGGGCCGGTATACTGGCCGGCAGCGCGGGCGAGCTGGCGCAGGGTGAGGAGCAGGGTGGTACCTGGCAGCAGGCTCGCCAGCCACGCGAGCGCGCCCATACCCAGAGGAAAGAGGCGGATGAAGAGCAGGGCAAGGGAGAAACAGAAAAGGGCGGGGACCAGGAAGAGGAGAGGGTTAGAAAAAAGATCAGATTGGGTATTGGATAGTAGAGATTGGGGATTGAGGATGGTGCCCTGGTTATGGAGCAAGTACCAGCCGTAGAGGGGGAGGGCCAGGAGCAAGAGATCGAGAAAGGTGCGCTGGTAAAAGGGGCGGAGGAGGGCGCGGGCGCGCTCCCAGCGAAAGGTGACGATGGTGTGGCGTGAGGCGACCAGGGCAGGCAGCAGCAGCGCCAGCAACGTCAGGGCGACGCCCAGCAGGCCGTACCAGACCGCCGTGGGCGTCAGGACGACGGAAAACGACTCGGGTTGAGCGGCCAGGCCCGCCAAGGGTAGAGGGAGTGAGAACAATGCAGGATCGAGAAAGGTGCGCGTCTGGCCCATCACACCCGCCAGCCAGTGGCCAAGCGCCAGTCCCCCGGCCAGGCCCAGCACGCCGACCAGCAGCCCTTCCAGCAGGTAGACGAGGGCGATCTGGCCGCGGGTAGTGCCGCGGCTGCGCAGGATGGCGATCTCGCCCTGGCCACGGCGCACAACCATGCCGGCGATCAAGCTTACGAAATAGAGGAGCAAGCCGACGATGGGGATACTGAACATAGTCAACACGACAGTCAGTAGGCGGGCAGAGTTCCGGTACGATTCGAGCGCGCTGACCGGCGAGGCGTCGAGGGAGGTATTGGCCAGCAGGGCCGTGGCGCGGGAGTGGACGGTCGACACGCGAGCGAGCAGGTCGTCGACGGCCGCGGCGCGCACCTGATCGCCGTCAAACACCTGGTACCAGACGGCCTGAGAAACGGGCGCATCGAGGGCAGGCACCACACCGGCTACGAATGCTTCCTCTGAGGTCAGAAGCAGATCGTCGAAATATTTGACCTGGTAGAACCAAAAAGGGGCGCCGGGATCGAGCGGCTGCCAGATGCCGGCGACGTACACTGGCACCTGGGCCTGGTCATCCCCAAAGAGGACATAGCGCTCACCGATCTGCAGGCCCAGGCGCCCGGCGAGGGCTTGGGTGACCAGGATGCCAACTTCCCCCCCCACCTCCAGGGGAGGGGGAAAGCTTCCCTCGACCAGCGCAATGTGCCCCTCGAGGTCACCCACAAACCCCACGCTCGTCCACATCAACGGCTCGCGGTCGGCGAACGCGCCAGAGCCCTCTGCCGGAAAGAGGCGCAGATTCCCCGTCCTGGCATGGCGCACCAGCCATTCCAACGGCAGTCCGACTGCCCCTGCCGCCTGCTCAGACAGGTACTCATCGACTGGCCGGGTTTCATCCCACCCCACGTCGCCGTGCCACGCGCCGACATAGCGCCACAGGAACGCAAAGGGCGGGCGATAGCTGGCCCCGGGTACGGGGTCGGCCTCCATCAGCTCGCCACGCAGCAGCTCGTGGTGCACCGCGTCGGCATAGAGCGGGATGCTCGACAGCAGCCCCACCGCCGCCACCAGCCCCACCAGCAGGCACAACATCAGCAGCCGCTGGTTCCAGACCCGGCGGGCGGACAGGAGTAGCGTTGAGAGAAGGGTCGCAAAGAAGGTCATTAGTTCTTCGATGTGGTGAAATGATAGATTGGTAGATTGGTAGATTGGGCTCAACCAATCTACCAATTTACCAATCTACCAGCCTACGGTCCAACCACCACGTCTCCTTCCTCCAGGCCATCCACGATCTCGACGCGCTCCTCACTCTCGATACCAAGCACGACGTCGACGCTGCGCTGGCCGGCGCCTTCCTGCACGAGGACAAAGCGGCGGCCTTCAAAGCTGCGCACCGCGGCGGGTGGCAGCCACAGGGCACCGGTTTTGCGCTCGAGGACCACGGTCACGCGCACCAGGTCTCCAGGCTCGACCCCGAGATCGCCAAACTCGACCTCGAGGTGCGTGGCCCGGTCCTCCTCTTCCAGCCCGGTGGCGCTGCCGCCAGAGCCATACGGGTAGGGCAACGAAAGAATCGTGCCGGACAATTCCTGGCCGGGGTACTCAACAGGCACGATGGCCGCCGCCTGGCCCTCACTGAGCTGGCGCATCTCCTCGGCGCCCAGCTCGGCTGTCACTTCGAGCTGGCCGGGGTCGGCGACGACGACGACGGGCCGGAATCCCTCCACCGCCTGGCCGGCGGCGGTGCTGACGGCCGTCACCTCGCCGGGGAAGGGAGCCAGGATGAGGGTATCGGTAATCTGCGCTTGCAGGTCGGCCAGGTCGAGCTCGGCCTTGGCGACGGCCTGGCGCAGACGCGGGTCAATGCCACCTTCCAGGCGCTCCACGTCGAGGCGCGCCAGCTCGACGCGGCTGGACTGTGTCTGGATGTCAAACGTGTGCTGCGCCGCCTGCGCCACGGCACGGTCGTAGGCAACCTGGGCGCGGGTGTAAGCCAGGGTGGCGTTCTGGAGCGCCTGCGCCTCGGGGCGCATGGCAATGTCGGCGACGTCCTTCACGGCGTCGTACTGCGCCTGCGCCGCCTGCAGGTCAATGCGCGCCTGCTCCAGCTCCACCTCGGCGACCGCGAGGTCGGCATCGGGATCGTAGGCCTTGAGCTTGTCGAGCGCGATCTGCTCCATGCCCAGAGTGAGGCGGGCGCGGGCCAGCTCGTAGGCCCGCTGCGCCTCGGCGCTCTCCAGGTCGGTCTGCGCGCTCTCCATCGCCAGCTCGGCCTGCGCCAGTTGGCGATGGAGCGCCTCGACGTCGAGCTCGGCCACGACGTCGCCGGCAGCCACGACGTCGCCGCGCGCGACGTACACCCTGAGCACGCGTCCACTCGTGCGAAAGTAGAGCTCGGCTTCGTCGACGGGCGACACGCGCCCGGTAAAAGCCAGGCTGTCGACCACCTCGCCCCGCGCCACGATGTAGGTCGGCTTTTCAGGGACAATAGCAGTGGGCAAAGGCGTGGGTGTGGGCGCGGGTGTGGCCTGGACACCAAGCCAGGTGGCAGGTGCCTCGACAGAGCAGGCCGCCAGGGTGGAGAGTGCCAGCAGCAGCAGCGCCAGGCACTTCCATACGTTATGTCGACATACTAGGCACTGGAATCTATCCATCACTCCTCGCCAAGCGGCCAGGTGGCCGCGGGGTTTGCTTGCAGGCCGGACGTGTCCACCAGATGCACCTCGAAACGCTGATCGAGGGCGGGCAAAAAGAGGGGAACCAGGGCGCTTTTGATGCCAACCAACAACTCGCACCCCGCATCGCGATCGGAAATGGTGAACGTACCATATTGCACCGAATAGCCCCACCGATTCAAGAGTGGAATGTGGTTGACAATGTCGCTGTGAAAGATGAACAAGGCCGGCTGCTGGCCCATGACATACTCATAGTCGTGTTTGCCCATGCTATAGGTTGCCAGGGGCACGACGCCGTGACGGGCGATGTGCGGATCGGTCAGCCCAAAAAAGTCAATGATCGGGGTGTTGGCGAGCGCGTAACCGATCTTGCCCACCGCTTCAGGGGCGATGGCGGTTTGCTCTGTCAGGTATGGACGCAGAGCACGTGCGCTCTGTTCGTAACACACACCGGCAGGCCACTTGGTTGCCACGAGCAGCCCATTCCCTCGTAACTCGACCAAGGCGGTGAGCGCGATCAGCGCCGCGACAGCAACCGCACCGTATGCTGCTGCTCGACGCCACTTCCCTGCCAGTGACGATCGGAGCCTTTCAGTGCCCACGCCCGCGAGGGCGGCAACTACCGGCAGGTATGGGGTCACCAAACGAAACAAGGGCATCCAATCCCCGCTGTTGGCCACCGAGGTGACCCCTGCCGTAAAAAGAATGGACAGGGCCACGAGTCGAAGAGAGAGGCCCCGCCAGCTCCACAAACCGGCCAGCGCGAGCAAGGCCAGCGGCCAGGCAGAGATGATGAACTGCCCAAGGTAGGTACCGCCTGCTACCACGCGCGGTCCCCAGATCGACCAGCTCGCGGCCGACCAAGAGAGAAGCGACTTGGCCCGCACGCTGTTGGGAACAAAGTCTCCGAAAGTAAGCCACCGCCAGAGGGTCACCGCGGCGATGCCGGCCCCCCACACGAGGATAGGCACCAGCACAAGCCGCAGGCTGCGTCCCTCGCGCCTGAAAAGAAAAATAGAGCCCAACAACCCGAGAAGAAAGACCGACTCGGGCCGGGTCAGGAAGAGCAGCAGGCCCATCACTCCGAGCAGGGCCGCAGATAGGTCATCCGCCTGCTCGACGTAGCGACGACATGCGACCAGCAGCACGAGCAGCAGGACGCTGTACAGGCCGGTCTCCATCCCCATCATCATCGACAACGGAAAATCGCTGTCGAATAGGAGCAGGGCGAACACCAGCGCGACAATGGCGGGCGACACGCTGGCGGTGGAGAAAAAGCGTGCCAGGAGGCAGAGCACGATCAGAATGCTCACGATCCCCAACACCTGGGCGGACAGGTCCAGGGGGAGCCCGAGGAGATCCAACCCGGCAAGCAAAAGTGTCCACGTCAGGCTCGTTGTGCCCTCGACAGGCTGTCCAGGGTTGAAAACGTAGCCCAGGCCGAGGCGGATGTTGTGCGCGTAGCGGAAAAAAATGTATGCGTCGTCGATCAGGTCGATCCAGTTAAAGAGGAGAAATAGAACAGACAGGAGGCAGGCCAGAGCCAGGACAATCGGGACGTGCAGGGTATGATCCGACAGGGACCACCCCCGATCCAGTGCCCGAGGGCTGCCAACCTGGTTCTTCCTCAAGGGCAAGCGCTTCACCGTTCGAGATCCTTGGCCATTCCCCTTCCAACATCCATAGGCGATCAGGACACGGCCGGATTATAATGCGGGGGTATGAGTGTGTCAAGTCATCGCTGCACCGATTCGGCAAACTTGACGCGCGGGACAATTCATAGTAAAGTGTAGGCTGCTGCATCCGCAGTGTACCCGGCAGTCCATTCTAAGGGTTCGGAGGGGAATCCATGATAGAAGATCAAGCCCACGCCGCCGCACGGTCTGCCACAGCGCAGGCACCTGCCGCTCGCCCGCGCGGGCGCTGGCGCACCCTGGTGGCCCTCGCCTTTGGCTATTTCATCGACCAGGGCGAGGCCCAATCGATGTCGGTGCTCTTTCCCACGCTTCAAAACCTGTGGGGGTTGAGCTATAGCGACCTCGGCCTGGTAGGCACCATTCGCAGCCTGCTGCAGGCATTGTCGGCGCCCTTCTGGGGATTTGCCGCCGACCGCTTTTCCCGCAAGCAGGTGATCGTCATCGGCACCGGCCTGTGGGGCTTCTGGACGCTCTTCTGTGGCTTTACCCAGAATTTTGGCCAGTTGCTGGTGATCCGCGCCATCTCGGGGCTGGGGCTGGGCTGCCTGATGCCCGCCACCTTCTCGATCATGTCCGATACATTTCCGCCACGGCAGCGCGGGCGGGCGCTGGGTATGCTGGAGGGGATCGGCGTGCTGGGCATCGTCATCGGCACCGTCAGCCTGGGATTCCTGGCCTCGCCCACGCTGTGGCGCTGGGGCTTTTTTTCGCTCGGCGCCTTTAGCGTCCTTTCGGGGCTGGTAGTGTGGCTGCTGGTGGACGAGCCGGTGCGCGGCGCGGCCGAGCCCGAGCTGGCCGGGCGGATCACGGCCGAGGCCGCGAATGCCTACCGTGTCAAGCTGTCGGACGTGCCCAGGGTGCTGCGCATCCCCACCGTCTGGGTGGCGATCGCGCAGGGGTTGGCCGGGTCCATGCCGTGGGTAGTCATGGGGCTCTACCTCATCACCTGGCTCGTGCGCGAGCGGGGCCTGGACGAGCAGACGGCCTCGATCGTCTTTGCCGGCGTTGTGGTCGGCACGGCCATCAGCAACGTGGTAGGCGGGATCCTGGGCGACTGGGCCGAGGGCCGCAGTCCCAAGTATGGGCGCACGGCGATCGGCCAGATTTCGATCATCATTGGCATCCCGGCGACCTACCTCCTCTTCACACAGACAGAGAGCTGGCCACTGGGGGCGCTGTTCGCCTGGTGCCTGGGCACGGCCTTCTTTATCAGTTGGCCCGGCAAAGGCGCCAAGGAGCCAATGATGCAGGGCGTTACGCCCCCCGAGCTGCGCGCGTCGGCCTTTGCCATGGTGACGTTCATCGAGAGTGGCTTCGCGGCGCTGGTGGCCCTCGTCGCCGGCGGCCTGGCCGACACGATCGGCTTTACGAAAGCGCTGTTATGGACCATCCCCTTCCCGTGGGTGATCTGTGCCACGCTGTTCAGCCTCTTTTACTGGTCCTATCCACGCGACTCGGCGCGGCTGAGGGCGCTCATGGCCGAGCGCGCGGAGGAGCTGGGCTAGTTGCCAGGCACGCAAGACACGGACCAGCTACTGCGCACCCACGAGTATCTCCTCCAGGAGATGAGCGCCGGCAACGCAGTGTTGTTCTGCGGTGCGGGCGTGTCGCACGGGCGCTACCCAACGTGGAACCAGTTGGTGCGAGAGGTGGCGGACGAAGCCGGCCTGCCGGCTGACAACGCCGATCACCTGGATCTATTGCAGTGGTACGTGGAGGCCCGCGGACGGGCCGCGCTGGAAAAGCACCTGGTGGAGCTGTTCGACGCACCGGCGGAACCGACAGAGCTGCAACGCACGCTCGTGCGCTTTCCCTGGGACGTGATCTTTACCACCAACTATGACCGCTTGTTGGAGCGGGCGTTTCAGGAACAGGGCCGCGAGGTGGACGTCGTCGTCGAAGATACGCAGGTGGGCCGCGTCACCGAGCGCAGCCGTACCACGCTGGTCAAGATGCACGGCTGTGTATCGCAGCCTCACACAATGATCGCCACCCGCGAGGATTACGATGCCTACGATCTCGACCACCCGGCGACCATCACCTACCTCCAGTCACTCCTGTCGACGCGCACCTTTCTTTTCGTCGGCTTTAGCCTGCGCGATCCCAACTTTCGCGCCATCTATCGCATCGTGCAGCAAGTGCTCGGCTCCTTCCGGCGCTATGCCTATGCCCTCATGCTCCAGTCATCGGTGAACGAGTACGTGCTGCAATACTGGCGGCGCCAGCGGCTGCTGATCCTCTCGATCGCCTCTCCACGCCAGGTGGAGGCATTCATGGCGCAAGCACAACAGATCGCGACAGGCTGGGCTGCTCGCCGGCAAGACTTGCCGACGATCCTGCGCGGGCTGGGAGCGGAACAGATCGAGCTCGAGGAGCGGGTCGCGGACCTGGCGCAGGCAGCAGCCAATGCCTATGAGCGCATCCGCCTGCCGCTGTTGGGCGAAATACGCGAGCGAGGCGATGGGTTGCTTGCAGAGCGCGCGGGGGCCATTCTATGGAGCCAGACGTCGGCTACCGAGCGGCAGCAGCTATACAGCGTGCACAATCTGCTGCAACTGCTCGAAGAGATCGGCGTGACAGTGCCGGCTCAGCACTGGCTGCGCCTGGGCAACACGCTCTACGAGCTGGAAAAGTGGGACCTGGCGCTGCAAGCCTACCAGCGCGTCTACCGCCGGCTGGCGCAGGGTGGCTGGCACGATCCAAGCGTGCAGACCAAAGAGATCGCGGGCGACCTGGCCCGCTGTTACCTGTCGGTGGCGCAGGAGCGGCTCGAAGCCTTTCGCCGCATCTCGGTCGACAAGTCGATGGTGCTCGACCTGGCCGAGTATGAATGGGCCGAGGGTCACCTGGCGCGCTGCATCCTGGCGGAGGATGGAGAGCTCGACCGCACATGGCTGGCGCGCCGCCCCAGCGACCTGGCGGAATATGGTTATGTCAATAACCGGCTGGCCGAGATCGAGATGGCTCGCGGGCGGCTCGACGCAGCGCGGCTGCGCCTGCGCCGGGCTGTGGACTATCAGGAGGCCGGCCGGGATCTGTACGCGCCGCCGATGGGGGGCATGGCGTGCGCGTACGCACTGAACCACCTCGGCAAGGGCTACCGGCTGCGCACCGAAATTGCAATGACCCAGGGCCGGGTCGACGACGCCGCGCGCCACTTTGAGGCCGCGCGCCAGACGCTACTGGCTGCCATCGAAGTGGCCCCCACCCTCGGCTACCCATTCAGCCACCTGTTCGACCTGCTGCGATTGGCGGAGGAAAAAGGGCTGGAAAAGGCGCTCAACCTGAGCGTGGCGCATGAACGGGCAGCGCTGCGCCGGCAGCTCGAAACCATGGACGAGGAAGAAGGGTACGCGGTGCGCGAGTGGCTGGCGCGGCACTATCCCGAGGTGTGGCAGTAAGGTACCCTTTCTACGTACTGCCGTACAGGCGGCACTACTTGGGCGGCAGCGAGGCGGCAACCTCGACACCCTGGCTCAGCCAGCCGGCAAGCTCCTCCTCTGATGCATACCCCTCTGGCTGCACGCCTACCCAGCCCCGCATCGGCCGGCCGTTTCTATCGAATGGTCCCACGTACGGCCGGTCCAGCGCTTCCTCGTAGCGGTCCGACCCCACGCGGATCATTACCCTGTCGTCCATGATGCCGCACGCCATGTTGCCGTTCACGAAAAAGGCAACGCCGCCGAACATGCGCTTTTCGGTGTATGGCTGCATTGTCGCCAGTTGCGCGCGGATGCGCCGTGCCACGTCTTGATTGTACGCCATCGTGATCTCCTCTGTGTTGGGGCTCGCTTCGCTTCGGCAGAAGCGCCTTCGCAATGACAGATCCCGCAGGATTTTTGCGAACGTACTCAGCGGCCGGCGGCGCACCGCGCCAGCAAAGAACGCACCGCCGTCACTGTGTAGGGCTCCAGCGGCAGCGGCAGCGCCTCCTCGGGCGCCACCCACAGGTACTCTTGCGCCTCGTCGTTCAGGGTTACATCCGTCGCATCGGCACGGCACACGTAATCGAAAAAGATAAAGTGGCGCCGCTTCCAGAACGCCTCGTCAAAGATAAACTCCTGGTGCTGCAGGAACTCGACGTCACGGATGTCGAGGCCCGTCTCTTCCTTCACCTCGCGGCGCAGCGCGTCTTCCAGCCGCTCGCCCAGCTCCACGTGCCCGCCGGGCACGACGTACGCACCGTGCCACTTGTGCGAGCGCATCAGGAACAGCTCGCCGCGCTGGTTTAGAATGAGCGCACCGACGGTCGGCTCGGGGTACACCTGGTCCGTTTTCGTCGCGATCCCGCTGGCCTGTATGCTCGTTGGGGTCATGACCATCAGACCTGCTCCAGCCAGAGGATCGCTTCCTGGCGCGTGAGGAAAAACCGAAATTGCTCTCCCTTGTTCGCCTCAAGAGCAAAGGCCTGAAAGTGAGCAGAGTAGATGGTCAGATCCGGGACCACCGCAGCCAAACGCATTTGATAGATAGAGAGCCGGTGTAGCAGCTCGCCGGCAAGCCCACTGCTCAGGTCAAAGAACTCGGGCGGCAGCGCACCCTCGTCGAAGAGAAGCGAATCTGCGTCATTCTCGGCACCGCCCATGACCACAGCAGTAGGATCGAATGGCCGGATTGGTTTCACTTCAAAATAGGTATGCACATTCACTCCTTTCCACGTTCCCCGCTCCAACAGCGCTGATTTTATTCAAGGGTTGCGCACATGTCAAGTTGGCAAGCCTGGCTTCCACCAGTGCCCAGTGCACTGCCCTATGACAGACGATCGCCGTCCTGAATGAACTGGACCTTCTTCCCTGTGATCAGCGTGATCAAGAGAATGCCGATCAACAAGATGCCCACCACTCCGTAGGCCGGCCGGATGCCAACCAGATCGGCCAGACGGCCCAATACCAGGGGCAGAGCCAGAATGGCCGTGCCCGAAGCCAGCGTGGTGCGCGCACCAGCCTGATCGGGATCATCACGGGCCACGCCGAGGGCCAGCGCCAGGAGCAGGGGATACAGCCCGGCGACGCCCAGGCCGGTGACAAACAGCCCCACCAACCCGAGCAGGGCCGTGTGTGTCATCCAGAAGAGCAGGAAGCCGCTGCCCGCCACGGCCAGGGAAGCCATCACCACTCGATGGGCCGAAAAACGTTGCACCAGGCGGCTGGAGACCAGGCGCCCCAGGATCATGCCCGCCAGGAAGAGGCTGGTGGACTGGGCCGCGTGCGCCTTGAGCAGACCCAGGCTCTTCTCCACATAGTCGGCGCTCCAAAAGACCATGCAGAACTCGACCGACACGGCCAGCACCAGCGCTGCCCAATAGACCCAGAACAAGAGGGGTAAAGGCCGCCGGGCCGAAGGAGAATCGTGTGTACCGGACAGGGACTGCGGGAGCGTCGCATGGCGGAACCCAAGGCGCATCAAGAACGGGGCACAAGCGGCAGCCACCAGGGCCAGCCGCCAGCCGCCCGCGGGGTACTCGGGTCCACCGCGCAGCGGGGCAAACCAGCCCACCAACAACGGCGCGGCAGTAGAGATCAGCGACGCAATCACATTCGCTTCCGACAGGGCCACCGCCCGCAGCTCGCCGTGCAGGTCCGACAAGGCGGGCGGGACCACGGCCAGCAGCAACGAGCCGACCAGGCCCATGCAAAAGGATGCGCCAATCGTGAGCGGCGCCGAGCGGCCGGCTACCAATAGCAGAGCGCTCACACTCATCCCCAGGGCCCCCAGCCAAAGCGCGCGCCCGCGACCCAGCCGCCGGACCACAAGGTGCCCCCCCACCCCCACCAGCAAGATACCCACGGCAAAAGCCGTAAAGTGCAGGCTGCTCACCGTGTACGAGAGCGCAAGCTCGTCCTTGAGAAAAGGGGTAATCGGGCCCAAGATATTGAGGAAATAGCCATAGAAGGCCAGGAAAAGATAAAGCAGCCAGGTAGAACGATCGCGATGAAAAGTCTGTGCCATTGCCTGGAGTATAAACCCAAACGCGAAACCTGTCAAATGACCTGATCTCATCTAGCCCCAGGCGATCATTCCCCTTCGCCCAAGTAGAGATAAGCCCGGCCCGTGTAATCGTCGTAGCCGCAGGCCCCGATGACAACGTCAGCACACCCTTTGCCATTCACATCCCCGGCCATGCTTACCGAGCGGCCGAAAGAGTTGACCGGGCCTTCGCCCGTGACGGAGAGGATCGGGGTGATGTTCAAGCCATCCGCGTTTCCAGGATAGACATAGACCCGACCTGTGGAGTTGTTGTAGTGGTAGGCCCCGACGATCACGTCGTCGTAGCCGTCCCCATTCGTGTCGCCTGCCGCGCTCACTGAAAAGCCAAAGTGGCTGTGCTCACCCTCACCCGTGGCGGTAAAGATGGGAGTAGCGCTCAGCCCCTTGCTGCCCCCGGCGTAGACGTAAACCCAGCCCGTGTTGTTGCTCCCACGATTGGCCCCGACAATGAGGTCAGCGTAGCCGTCGCCGTTCACATCCCCGGCCGTGCCTGCCGAGTAGCCAAAATGGCCATTGCCCCCCTGGCCAGTAGCCGTGAACAGGGGAGCTGCGCCGAGGCCATCGGCACTGCCGGCGTAGACATAGATCCGGCCCTGAAAGTTGCCATAGCCGTGTGCTCCGACGACAATGTCGGCATAGCCATCTCCGTTCACGTCCCCGGCCGTGCCCACTGAGCGACCGAAGGAATTGGACGGGCCTTCGCCGCTGGCGGTAAAGATGGGGGGAGCACCGAGTCCACTGGGACTCCCGGCGTAGACATAGACCCGGCCTGTCCAATGATCGTAGGCCTGGGCACCAACGATGACGTCGTCGTAGCCATCCCCGTTCACGTCCCCTGCCGCCCCCACCGAGCGACCAAAGTAGATGTTTGGCCCCTCGCCGGTGATGGTCAAGACGGGAGTAGCGCTCAGCCCCCCGGCGTGGCCTGCGTAGACATAGACCCGGCCGGTGAACTCTTGGTAATGGTAGGCTCCGACAATGATGTCATCGTAGCCATCCCCGTTCACATCCCCCGCCGTGCCCACCGCGTAGCCAAAGTGGTTGTTGCCACCCTCGCCGGTGGCGGTAAAGATGGGCGTGGCACTCAAGCCACCGGCATTTCCCAGGTAGACGTAGGTCCGGCCGGTCCACTGGTTATAGCGATCGGCCCCGACGACGACATCGGCGTAGCCGTCCCCATTTACGTCTCCCGCCGTCGCCACCGCATAGCCAAAGTGGTTGGCTTCCCTCTCACCGGTGGCCACCCAGTCGGGGGAAGTATCCAAAGAAGTATGGGCAGGCGAATCGACGGTTCGAACGAGAGCCAGAAACAACACCAGCGTCAGGAGCAACCCCACGCCCGCCATCAATCCAATGAGCAACTGCCTGGTTTTCATTGGCCTGTTCCTCCGGTGGTGTAAGGTAATCTGAAGGCCATTTTATGGCTGCCTATCTTGATCGCCACCAACAGACCAGGAACAGCACGCCAGGAATGGTGACTATCATCGACAGAAGATAGGGAACCACCATACGCGGGAAATCGCGAGTCAGTGGACTATGGATGAAAAGCAACGGGAGCGCTGCCAGTTGGAAAACAACAGCAATCGTTCCTCCCAATCGCTCCCAGCGCCAGGCAATGCCCAAGCCCACGCTGCTCAGAAGCATAAAGATCGGAGGTAGGGCTTCTGTGAGGGCATAGTCCTCCACCGCATAGGGGTCTGCGACACCCGTTGTCAACCAGCTCCATCCATAGCCGACAAGCACAAGGAGTGCGCAGCTCATGAGCGGCAAGCTCCAGATGCGGGCAATCCACCGCATCCATTGGGTCACTCGATCACGGTTGCCATTCCCCTTCGCCATGCTCCACCCTCCTGGAGACCCTGGTCCTGGTCAGGGTCTCACACATCACATACATCAAACGAACACAACCCTTGGCCTACACCTCGATTAGCTCTCACCAACTCGTAGACGTTGGCTGCACAGGCAAAGCTTGGAAGAGCATTTCATACATTATATACGAGTTTCGCATCCAGAGCAAGTGCCCAAGCCGGACGTGGTGCATCCCTTGTTTGTAGGGACATCGTGGCCGCACGAACGACGGGGCATAAAGTGCCCCGTCTACGGAGCAGCGCCCGATGAATC
>JAFGIA010000386.1 GCA_016929795.1 Anaerolineae bacterium | reverse complement strand
TCGGGATCGGGACAGCTCGGCTCCGCCCGGCTCAGTTGGGTGTCTCCCCGGCCGCGTGGTGTTGGGCATAGAGCGGGCACCCGCCGCCGCACAACATCTGGTCGGGGCAGTCGTAACACTTTTCCATCATAAAATCGCGGTTCCGCAAGTAGCGGGCCAGCTCGTGATCCCAGATCGTCTCCCACCGGTCAGCCAGGATGTTGCCCAGGGCCACATAGTAGCTCTGGCACGGGATCACGTCTCCGTTCGGTTCCACACACATGTTATAGCGGGCTGCCGTGCAGCCCTTGACACCCAACTCCAGTCCCGTGGGGTCGAACTCGCAGTACTGTGTGGGGGTGTACCAGATGAGGCGCAGGTGATACGCCTGCGTCGCTTCTTTGACGCGCTCCAAGATCGCGCCGATTTGATCCTCCGGAATGCCGTTTCCGACGCACACCGCCGCGCCGGAATAGATCAGGCTGTTGCAGCCAAAGGTCGGCACGCCGAGCGAGGCAGCGAACGCCACCGTCTGCTCAATGTCGTCGACATTCTCTGTCGTCAGCGTGGTGTTGGTCATCATGTACACGTCGGCGTCCACGACGGTCTTGATCCCGGCCACCGTGTCCTCCCACGCGCCCGGCGCGCCCACCATCTTGTCGTGCACTTCCGGGTCGTGACTCTCGAGCGTGATCTGGATGTGGTCGAGGCCCGCCCGCAGCAGGCGATCGAGATAGTCGCGGTCGCGCAGGAGGCGGCCGTTGGTCTGCAGGCCGGTCACCAGGCCGGTATCCTCGGCGTACTGCACCAGCTCCACCAGGTCGGGGTGCAGCGTCGCCTCGCCACCGGTGAAGGTGATGTGGGGGATGCCCAGATCCCAGCAGTGGTCGATGACACGCTTCCACGCATCAGTCGAGATCTCGGGGAAATCCTTTGGGCGGCCCACGTAGCAGTGGGGGCAGTCATTCTGGCAGCGGTAGGTGAGGGCCAGATCCATGCGATAGGGAGCCGACAGCTCGGCACTCAGCGGCTGGATGAGCTCGATGTCGAGGTAGGTGACAGGGCATACCTCCTCGCCCGCCTCGGCCAACGCGGTGATCGTGTCGCGCAGCTCTTCGAAATCAGTACGCGCCGTCTCGAGAGGTACATCGTAGCGCCGGGCGATGGTGCGCGCCGCGTCGTCGGGTTGATAGTGCTCGATCAGCAGCTTGGCATGCTCTGTGGCCGTCTGGTTCAGGTGGAGCACGCGCGCGGCGTTGATCACCAGCACACCGTGCCGATCCTTTTCGACGCGCAGGTGGAGGCGGTACTGCACTGGCGCGTCGGGCGGCGTCTGGTAGTGATAGATGCCCGGCTGCAGCGGCTGCGGCGGCTCAAACCAACGTTTGATACGATCCAAAACAGTCATGCTTACTCCCACCTATCCGGCGGCATCTGCCCCATTACAAAAGCAACGACCTGTTCGGCCAGATCCATTGCTTGACGCGTCTCGGCCACTGGATAGTAAATCGGCAGATCGGCCGGGTAACGGGGCTCGACCGCATAGTCGTTCAACGTCACGATCGCCTGCTCGACATCATGAAAGGCAGGCTCGATAGCCAGGCACAGGTTTGCCAGATAGCGCATGTCGTGGACCCTGGCAAACTCAACCCCGTGGAAAGCCAGGAATCCCTTGAGCACCTTTTCCGCGGCTTGTTGACAGTGGAAACAGATCACATCAGTCAGCGGCTCCGGGTCAGCGATCAGGATGTGCGCGGCACGGAGATCGTGATTCGCCTTTTCGAACCATCCGATCACGGGCCAGTCAAGGTCATTACGTCGGGCGTTCATACAAGATCCTGCCATTTTCAAGAATGAACCGGACAAACGAGCCCCTCATCTTTCGGAGGCGCTCGACCTCGGCTGGAGTGTAGACCAACACGTCGAGCGGAAATGTACGGGAAGCAAAGAGATCACTCACCTCTCGTGCACGTTTGTCTCGTCGCAATGAGGAGTGCTTGATCACCAGGATGTCAATGTCACTGTGCTCGTCTGGCTCTCCCCAGGCCCACGAGCCAAACAGAACGATCCTTTCCGGCTGCAGCCGGGTCGCTATTGTCTTTACCAAATGCTCGATCAGTGCCTGGTCAATCATTGATTTGGCCTGCGCTCGCCTTCTCCCATAGATCCTGGTAGGCCGCGCGCACCGATGGCGCCAGTTGCTCCGCGAACGCGAGCGGCAGCGCCAGGCGGATGATCAGGTCCTGCACGTCGGCAAGGTCGCGCAGCCGGTGGGGAGCACTCATCCCCGATGCCAGCTTGAGCTCGACAAGCCTCTCCAGCGTCACGACGCGCACCCCTTCGATCTCGACGGCGATCCCCGGCTCACCCGGGTCGGGAAAGTTCACTTCCTTGGGCAGGCCGTCGCCAGGATACTCGCCCGTCGTCACCACCTCGATGCGCACGCCCGTCTCGGTGTCGCGGAATGTTTTCTGCGCGCCCTCGAACGCCGGCCGGTAGCCCCGTCCGACGAATCGCTCGCGGAACTGGGCGAGCCCTTCTGGTGTCATCAGCAGGTCAATGTCCTCAGTTAAACGTGGATAGCCATGTTCGAACAGAGCCAGGCCGCCGAGCAGCGCGTACGGGATCTTGGCCGCCGTCATGCGCTCTGCCAGGCGGCGCAACGCCTGGCGTAACAGCCCACGAGCAGCAAAGAATAGACTCGCCTCGCGCAGGGCCCGGTCACCGCCCTGGCGGAGCATTTGCTCGTAGGCCAAGCCTTCTGCTTCCACGCCTATCTGCCTCCCCCCGCACACGCGCAGGCACACCCGGCACAGGCACAGGCACACGCGCAGCTATAACCGCCGCCTCGGCTGCTCGAGCTCGACGGCTTGGGCGGCGGGTTGGTGGTCTGGGTGACGCCACTCGTAAAGCGCTCGATGCCGCTGACCACGGTGTTGGCCGCGTTCTCGATGCCGCTGACCACGGTATTGGCAAAGTCGCCGCCCGGCAGCGTCGGCAGCGTAACCGGCGTGCCGCCGCCAGACAGGGGCGCCGCCGGGGCGGACGGGCGGCCGGCGTCCATGCCCGCGTGCCAGGGCCGGTAGTACCACCACCACGACGGCACGACGACGGGCCGATCGCGAAAGACATCGCGCGTGCGGTCCTGCCAATCGTCGTCGAGCATGGTCCACTCCAATCCCTCACTCCACCGCTCGCCAAGCACCTCGGGCGTGTCGGCCGCGGCAACCTCTTTCCACGCGCGCGCCGTAATGTCCTTGTAGTAGGCCACCGTCTCCTTGCGGCTAAAACCAGTCAGCTTTTTGTTGACGTCGCCGATCAGGTCGATCGTCATGTCGCGCAGCGCCTTTTCATCCAGCTTGCCTACACTATTCACCGCTGCGACAAAGCGCCGCTCATAATACCACAGCTTGGCATCCTTGGTCACCGGCTTGAGCAGCCGCAGCCGGAGCGGCTTTTCCGATTCGACCGCCACCACGCCCTTTTTAACCAGGCCGAACAGGATCATGGTCATCACGCGGTCGAGCGGCGCTTCGAGCAGGATCGCTGCCTCGACGGCCGTCAGGCCGCGCTTGATGCCGGTGCCCTCCACGGCAAGCGACGGCGGCAGGTACTTCATCTTGCGCTTGCGCTGGTTCCAGCCGCCCAGGACCGCGAAAAAGAACCAGCCGCCGCCGATGAGCGCGAACCAGATCAACGGGCTATTGCAGCACGCCTCCAAGTTGATGGTAAACGCCGGTGCGGCCTGCACCACCCCCTCCGCGACGTACTGCTTGGGAAAGGAGGCACCGAATGTGTATTGGCGACTCGGGCTGGCGCTCGTGTTCTGCCACAGGTAGACGACGCGCTCGTTCTCAACATAGGCATCGGTGAACGGATCGTCGTGATAGCGCGGATCGTCGGGGCCGACGCCCGGCGGAAAGTGGAAATAGACCTGCAAGTTGGTATTACCGCTAACCAGGCTGCTGTCAAACCAGGTGGGCGAAAACTCGAGGCTGGCATACTCGCTGTCGTCGGTGTCCTGATAGATCATGTCGCGCACGATCGTCTCAAAATGGACCGTGGCCGTATCGCCCGGCTGGATCGCGTTGGCCCCGAGGTCGATGGCAATGCCGATGGCAACTTCGGGGGAAACATCGAGCTCAGCCGCCGGCACGCCGTCGACCGACGCCTGGCTTTCAGACAGCCGATAGCTATCGTTCGGCAGGCCGACGTCGACGTATCGGATCGGATCGGACGCAGGGTCTACGGCAAAGGTGAGGTTGTAGACAATGCGCACCGTGCCATCCTGGTTGATGTAGAGGTGCGATTCATTCCCGGGCAGGCGAAAGCGGTAACCCTGGGCGAACACGGGCGCCAGGAAAATGAGCAAGAAAACCAGCGTCCACAGCAGGGCCACCCACCGGCAAGTTTTGCGCCGCAGCTTCACTCGTTTCTCCTCCAGATATTGCAGGACCTTCAGGGTTTTCAAAACCGAAAAGGTCTCACCACTTGGGCTCTTCGACGATCTGGTATGCTGCACCACAGTAGGGACAGGAGACCATGACCGCCCCCTCGACCACCTTTAGCGCCTTCGAATCGAGTTGCGCGCCGCACTTTCTGCACTGCAGCTCCTCCATCTCGATGTCGCCGCTCAGGTCGACCTCCTGCCGGATCGTGATCTGCTGCTCAGGCTTGGGCTCGCGCAGGCGAACGGCAAAGATCAGCCCCAGGCCCAGCAGAACGAGCAGTCCGCCGACGACCAGGCGGCCAAGCGGGCTCGACGTCTCGGAGCTAAAAGCCGACAGGAGCCATAGCACGCCAAAGAGCAACAAGATCCCCGCCACAATATACCCGATGATCTTGCCCGTGCTCATCTACCCTCCTTACTTGACGTCACCACCAGGAGAAGGTGCGTGTGTCACTGGACGAGCCAACAAGCTCGCCGGTCCAGATTCGATCGTCCTCGCCCTCGGTATGCTGCATGACGACGACGCTCCAATAGAAACGCTGGGGGCCATCGCGGTGGTCGTCGAGCACCTCTCGCGACACGCGCCACGACGTCGCCTTGGTCCACACGGCCGGCTCGTCGGAGAACTCGCCCGAGCGGCGGAGGTGAACAACGTACCACTCGTCTTCGTCCAAGATGCCGACGGAAGCCCAGGTGAGCAGGATGGAGGTGTGTGATGGGTCGAACGAGGCATCGTCGGCGGGCATGAGGAGCGCCGGGGCTGGCCATTTGGGGGCCGGTGTCGGGGTGAGGGTCGCCGGCGGGGTGAGGGTTGGCGTCGGCGTGGCCGTGCCGATGGGAACGCGCAGCGTCTGGCCTGCCTTCAGGCTGTCGCTCTTGAGCTCGTTCACATCGCGCAGGTCCTTGACGGTTACACCAGAGTACTTGTCGGCAATGGTGATCAGAGTGTCACCCGGCTGCACCTCGTATGTGTCGTAGGCCATGGTCGCAGCATAGTCCGGCGGCTGGACGATGATGATCTTGGTGCCCACGCTGATGCGCGTAGCATCGGCAATGTCGTTGGCTTCCATCAACGCCTCGACCGTGGTGTTGTAGCGTTTGGCGATCACACTCAAGAGGTCACCCGACTTGATCGTGTACACAAAGGGCGTAGGCGACGGCGTCGGCGTAATGGTCGGCGTGAGCGTATTGGCGATCGGCAGCGGGATGATCAACGTCTGGCCAACATGCAGGGTGGTGTTCGCCTTCAGCCCATTGGCTTTCAGGATCGAGTCCGTCGTCGTGCCATACTCTTTGGCGATGGTGCTCACGACGTCCCCTTCCTCCACCCTATGTTCGGTATAGTTAGGAGGCAGGGTGGGCGTTGGGGGCGGAGTGGGCGAATAGAGCGGCGTCGCCGTGGGGGCGACATAGTAGGTGGGGGAAGGAGAGGGTGTAACCGTCGGCGTGACCGTCGGGGTAGCAGATGTAGAGGTGGGCACAGGACTTGGCTCAACCATCGGCGCCATGGCCTGCGGCCCGGTCCCTTGCCACGGCTTCCATAGCCAGATCGCGATCAGACCGACGACGATCAGGATCGGCCACAGCAGGTCGCCCTCGGGTGCTCGCGCTCGCCTCCGCTTCGATTCTTTTAACAGCGCCCCGCACATCAGGCAGTTCTCGGCCCGCTGTGCCACGGGTGTCCCGCACTGGGGACATCGCCGTTGGGGACTCGGTTCCATAAACTTGTTTTGCTCCACTTCTCGGTTCAGGCCGGTGCCCTTCCGAGGTCAGGTTCTTTCTACGGTCTGAACCAGGTTCAAGCAGAGGCGGCTTTTGCGTGTGTGCCCATGCCAGGCACCCCCAGCCAACCCGTGGACGTCGCACCTGCGCCCCGTCCTGTTCCAGAATCGCGACCTGTGCAATTTGCCCACATTATATCAGAGCTTGGCCCAGGTGGCAAATTGCGAGTGGCGCCATAAGCGCCCCGAAAACAAAAAGCCAAGCGCCAGCGCCAGCGAGGCGAGGGTCACGGCCTTGCCGATGGCACGCACGGGCGTGTCTCCCCAGCGCAGGAGAACGTGGTGCTCGCCGGGCGGCACGTCGATGGTCAACAAGCCATATCTGCCCTCGGGGCGCAACGCCGAACCGGGCAGGCGCTCGCCGTCAACATAGACGCGCCAGCCCGGGAAATAGTAAGTGTAAAAACGGAGAGGAGTGCCTGCCTCCGAGCGCACCCACAGCTCGTCGGATGCCCCGCCTGTGCGAATCATCTCGACCGACGCGCCAGGGGCCAGCGCCTCAGCAGTCACCAGCGGCTCGCCCGACAGGTACTGCTCGACCAGCGGCGACGTATCTGGCATTTCTTTCGTCCAGGCCATCATGCCGCGCATGTCCTCGTATTTGAGC
The DNA here is from genome assembly GCA_016929795.1 of Anaerolineae bacterium. The sequence goes on along the minus strand of JAFGIA010000386.1, from coordinate 7,336 downwards.
TCGAACTCGATGCTCAGCAGCGGCGTGCCTGCCGAGGCGGGCGTCGGCGTGTATTGGGGTTGAGTGTAGCCCCAACCTGCCCAAGCGGCGACGAGCGCGAGGACCAAAGTCAGGGCTATGGAAGTGGTCGATTGGTGGGCTGGTAGATGGGTAGATTCGGGATTCGGCGGTTGGTGGATTTTGGATTCGGGCAGGGCGAGGGCGGAGAGGATCGAGAGCGTGACGCTCGTGATGGCGAGGAGGCGCCACGGGAACTGGATGAGGGCGGCAATGGGGACGAGCTCCCAGAGGGGGGCGGAGACAGGCATCATGACGGCGACGGCGGCCAGGGTGGCGGCGGCGAAAAAGAGGACCAGGGCGCGCTCTCGCGGCGAGCGGCGGCCGCGACGGGCAGCGGCGACGGATGCCACGGCGGCGAGGATGAGGGCAACAGCGCCAAGTTGGAATGACATGCCCCCTTCCGTCCCTGGCACGCCCGGTGCGTAGCCCCATGCCGGCGACAAGAGGTGGGCGGGCTGGAGAAAGTGGAGTGCATAGTGGTAGCCAGCGCGCACCCACTGCTCCTGGACAATGTACTCCCGCTCGAGGAGGTTGGGTAGCACGAGCATTGCTGCGACGCCCAGGCCGAGCACCCCTCCGGCGAGCGCCCCGAGCGCACGGCGCAGGCGTTCTCGCCACGAAAGGGAAAGAGTGAACATGCGAAAGAGGATGTACGCCGCCAACAGAGAGGTGAAAACGACCCCGACGAGGTTGTGCGTCAGCCACAAGGCGCCGTAGGTGAGGGCTGCGATGCCCAGGCGGCGCAATGAAAACCTGTCCGTGAGTTCGTGGAAGGTCAGCAGGGCCAGGGGCATCCACACAAACGCGCTGTACTCTGCCAGGTCGGCCCGCACATAGATATCCACCAGGTGGTAGGGAATGAACACGTACACCACCGCTGCCAGCAGGCCGCGCGGCCGGCCGGCGACGCGCCGGGCGTACAGGTACATGCCCAAGGCCGCGCCCACGGTTGCCAGCCCAAAGGTCCACTTGACCGCGGCGACCTGGTCCGCGCCGAGCAGATGAAAAAGCTCGGCGGCATAGTAGGCCAGGGGTGGGATAAAGACAAAGGTCGGATAGCCATAGCCCAGCGCCTGGTCGGTGGCCCAGCCAGGAACCCAGACGCCGTCGCGGATCGCCGCGTCAAACTCGGTGAGAAAAAAGACCGTGTTCCAGGCATCGTGCGCGTCGAAAAAATAGAGGGGGCCGGCGAGCGGCAGCGCGGCGACGAGCGCAAAGATGAGTACCAGCCAGAGGTAGGGATCGCGCAGCGCCTGGGGCCAACGCAGGCGGGGCAGGTGCAGCCTTCTCATCAAAGCACCTGGCCAGCAGGAGGCTCGTCTTTGGCACGGGGTGTGAACCCGCGCCGATCCAGTAGCACGCCGACCAGGGCGATCAATCCGGCAGCCAGCAAGCTAACCAGGCTGGCCCCGGTCGCGAGCTGGCGCAGTGGCGTGTCCTCGAATTGGAGGAGCACGCGGCCAACACCGGCGGGCAGGCGAACGGTCATCAAGCCGAGCTCGCCGCGCAGCGCGATGGGCAGCTCGTCGATCACGGCACCCGTCCCGGCATCAAGCAGGTAGGCATGCCAGCCGGGGTAGTAGAAGGTGTTAAAGGTCATGAGGATGGGGCGCTCGGCCGAATACTCGACTAGCTCGCGGTGCGCGCGCAGGTCGAGCGTGCGCGCGTGGGGCCGGCCCGGCTGGCGGTAGAGGGAGTCAAAGTCAACCTTGGAAGTCAGCGGTTCGCCGGCAATGTAATAGTCGGCCAGGGACGACCAGGCGGGGATCTCGCGCACCCACGCCGTGGAGCCTGTCATCTCGTCGGACGATTGCTGGAAACGCATCAACCCCGCGAGCGAGACTGCGCGCCTGGTCATGTCCGCCCGCGCATAGGGCAGGCCGGCGAGCACGAGCAGGGCGACGAGAATGAGGGTGGCAGCGTCGACAGGGCGCTGGCGCGTGCCGGCGACGGGAAGGGGTGGACGGTCGGCCCGACCACACGCAGCCACGCCACACAGGAACGCGAGTGAGAAGGTGGTGAGGGTCAGGAGCCGCCACGGGAACTGGGCGAGGCGCACCAGGGGCAGCACGTCCCACACCGGCGCCGAGACGCCAAGCATCAAAAAGACGACAACGGCAACCAACACGGCGAAAAAGAGCGCCAGGCGCCAGCCGCCGTGGCCCAGGTGCCGGCGCGCACCGGCACGCAAGAGGCCGGCAACAGCCAAGAGCGCGAGGACGACGGGCACGATGCCCAACTGAAAGCTCACCTCGTCGTTCGGGCCCGGCACGCTGGCACCAAAGCCCCAACGGGGAGAAAAGAGCTGAAAGAACTCGACGAAATCACCCCCCCAGGCGTAACGGCCTCCGTACCACTGGTCGACACGCACGAACCGGTTCTCGATCATGGCTGGCAGGGCAAAAAAGGCACTCAGGCCGAGTCCGAGGGCCAGGCCGGCGCCTGTGGGCAAGAGCATTCGCACCAGGTGGGCGAGCGCCGGCAGGAGCGATCTGCGCCACAGCGAGCGGAGCGGGTAGCTCTCGGCGAGCTGCGCCAGCGACAGGGCAGCGATCAAGAACAGGAGGAGGAGGGTCAACAGCAGCGCGCTCAGCGGGTGGGTGAGGAGGAGGGCAGCATAGGCCAGCGCCAGGCCCAGGAGGTTCGTCCAACGTGGTTGGTGAAGCGTGGCCCACACCCCCCACAGCACCAGCGGGATGAACACATAGGCCGACGATTCCGCCAGGCCAGCGCGCACATAGACGTCGACGAGGCGATAGGGAATAAACATGTAGGCGACGGCAGCGACCAGGGCGGGATTGCTCGGGCTGGTGGCGCGCTCCTGGACCTTGTCATTGCGAGGCCCGCCGTTCAGGCCGAAGCAATCTCCGCCTTGGATCACGTTGGGGATTGCTTCGTCGCTCGCTGCGCTCGCTCCTCGCAATGACAATTGCTTTTGCGAGTGACGCTGGCGCCATGGACCAACTTGCAATGACAGGTGATCTGAGGTGTCACGGGCAGCAAGCACGCGCTTGACAAAAAAATAGATCGTCAGCCCCGAGGCGGCGATCGACAGGGCAAAGACGGCTTTCACCGAGCCGACGAAACCGAGACCGAGGAGGTAAAAGACCTCGCCCACGTAAAAGGCGAGCGGGCCATAGATGTTAAAGAAAGGATAGCCGTAGCCAAACGCAAAGTCGGGCTGCCAGCGCGGCAAGAGGGCACCATCCTGAATGCCGCGATCAAACTCAAAGAGAAAATAGACACTGTGGCGCGCGTCGTGGGCGCCCCACTGGTAGCCCGGCTGGAGCATGGGGGCGATGGCAAACAGGGAGAGGAAGAGGATGAAGAGGGGATAGAGGTCGACGGCGGACAGGCGAGAGAATAAAGACGAAATCCGCCGGGATGTGGGCGGCGCGACGTGCTCGGTAGCACGCTCTGCGGACGGCGAGATCGGGGCTATGGGTTCAGTGGACATCGAGGTACACCGTCCGATCCTCCTGACCATACACCGCGGCGCGGTCTCCGCTCTCCAGGAGGTAGAGGCCGAGCGCCAGGCGGTCAAAGCTTGCCACGGCATCCGCCGGGAGCGTTACCTGGTGGCGATCGACAATGATGTCGCCGGGCTGCCAGGTGTCTGTCGGGCACTCGGCGCCGCAGGGGCGCGTGTCCTGCTGGGCAACCTTTTCTTCTTTGTCAAGAACATGGACAAAGATCGTATAGTCCCCTTCCACGGGCGCCATCGCCTGCCACGTCAGCGTCAGCGTCAGCGTGGGGGTCAGTATAGTGGGCGAGTCGATGACCACGTCGAGGAGCGCGATCTGGGGCTCGCGGGCCTCCACCGGCTGCAAGAGGGCCACGGGCTCGGGGCCAGGGTCGACCTGGGTAAACTCGGGCGCCAGGTAGAAATAGCTGGCGAGCAAGACAAGGGCGACGAGGCCGGCCCAGGCAGGCCACTCGGCGAGGCGGGCGTCGAGGCGCAGCGCGGCACCGGACAAGAAAGCGAGCGGCAGGCCGGCCAAGGCGAGGATCTGCCACGGATAGGTGAGCAGGGCGTCGAGGCCAGTGATCCGCCAGACTGAAGCGCTGACCGGCAGCAGAAGCAGCACAATGGAGGCCAGGATGGCGCACCAGAAGAGGAGCGCAGGCCGTAACGGCGGCTGTGTCGCGTCCGCCTCACTTTGGAGTGCGGCGGCTTGACCGCGCGCCCCCAACAGCCAGAGGGCCACGGTAACGAGCGACAGGCCGGCAGCGGCGAAACCAAGTTGGAAGGGCAGGCCGTCAAGCGCTCCGGCGACGCTGATCCCAATGCCCCAATGGGAGGATAGAAGCTGGAACGGATAGAGGTAGTGGTCGGCAAAGGGGAGCGGGGCGGGACCTGCCTGATGGACGAGGCGCCACAACAGGACGGCGAGGAGGACAAGGGCAAGCGCCAATCGCACTGCCATCCCGCGGCGCTCCAAGATCGTCACCACACCGTAAGGCACGAGGACGAGCAAGGACAGGCCGGCAAGGCCAGATTGCGTCGAGAAGGCGACGGCCAGCGCCAGTAGCCCCACGACGAGGGAGATGGCGACGTCGCGCGCCTGCCGTGAGATCAGGTGATCCAGCGCGCACAACGTCAGCGGGAGCCATGCCCAGAGCCACGCTTCGGCGTAGGCGCCGCGCACATAGACGGTGGCAAGGTGCCAGGGGAGGTAGGTATAGACGGCGGCGGCGAGGACGGCGCCGCGCGTCCCGAGCCAGCGGCGTGTCCAGGCGTACAGGCCGGCAGCGCCCAGGAGAAAGGCGAGCGCATAGCCCCACTTGACAGCGTCAGTGCCGTTGCCCGTCAGGGTGTAGAATGGGCGGATCAGCAGGTAGGGAAGCACTCCCTCCCTGCGAATCGGCTCTGCCACGCGGCCCCAACCGGGTGCAGCTTCCGGGTGGGCGGCGTTGAACGCAGGCAGAAAGCCGCTGTGCGTCTCAAAAAAACCGGGGTAGGTGAGGGGAGCAATGGCCGGGACGGCAAGCAGCAGGGCAAGCAGCAGGCCGCCCATCGTGGCGATGGCCCGGCGCCGGGCCGGCGAGTGAGTCATGCGCGACTTGGCCTCTAGACGCTCAACCGGACTTCTTGCCCCGACCGCACCTGGGCGACGGCCTGTTCGGGCGTGAGGGGCTCGTCGAGCAGGCGCAGGTAAGCGTACTTGAAAACGTCGCGGATGACGGCGGCGATGGGCACGGCGAGCAGCAGGCCGAGAAAGCCGGCAAGCTCGTTGCCAATGACGATCACCAGCATGACCATCGCCGGATGCAGCTTGACGCTCTTGCCCGAGATGCGCGGCGCCAGGATCAGGTTTTCGACCTGCTGGATGGCAAAGAAGGCGAGGGCGACCCAGATCGCCTTGCCGGGATCGGCCAGCAGGGCGACGAGCACGGCGGGAATGGCGCCCAGGATCGGGCCGACGAAGGGCAGCACTTCAAACAGCCCGGCTATGATGCCGAGCACCAGGGCAAAGGGCACCCCAATGATCATCAACGAGACCATGGCCAAGACGCCGACAAAGAGGACGAGCAGGAGTTGCCCACGGATGTAGGCACTGAGCACATCGTCGACGAGGCGCGAAACAGCGACGACGTCGGCACGCGCCTGCTCCGGGAGGATCTGGAGGACGCCTGTCTTGACCTGGCTCTCGTCGTGCAGGATGTAAAAGAGCCAGAAGGGGATGACGACGAGGCCGATGATGAACCCAACCGTGCCAAACACCGTCCGCAAGGTAGCCACCAGCCCGCCCTGCACTGCCGCGATCACGTCCGTCACCAAGTTGCGCAGGTTGTTCTCGATCGTCGTCCGCCATTCCACAGGAATCGCGATCTGCCGGTACCAGCCCAGGCCGCGTTCGCCCCAGTCGCGCACCGTGCCGACCAGTTCTGGCCAGCTTTCGATCAGGACATTGACCTGCTCCACAATGATCGGCACGATGAAGGCAAAGATGCCCGCGACCAGGGTAATCACCAGCAAATAGGTGACCACAATCGCGATCGGCCGCGCCACCCCCCATGCACGCAGGCGCGCGGGCATGCGGCGATGGAGCCAGTTGACGAGGGGCAGGAGGAGGTAGGCAAGCACCACGCCGATAAAGTAGGGGAGGAGCACGTCGCTCGTCGCCCAGATCAGCCAGATCACGAGCAGGCCAAGGGCCAGCCACAAGAGAAGCCGTTTCTGCTGCGCTGTCAGTGAGAACCTGCTGACCATGTTATTCTTCCTGTCCTACACATGCCTCGACAGCCGCCGCGCGCAACGAGGGGCCGATCGCACCCTCTGCACCCGGCGTCCACAGTGCCAGAAATTCGACGTTGCCTGCCGGACCGGTGATCGGCGAGCGAATGAGCCCATCGAGGCCCAAACGCTGTGTGGCAGCCCAATCGATCAGATCTCGCAACACATCGCGGTGAACTGCAGGATCGCGCACGACCCCCCTTTTCCCTACCTGCTCCCGCCCTGCCTCGAATTGTGGCTTGACCAACGTGACGGCCTGCCCACCGGGCCGCAGCCAGCAGACAACAGCGGGCAGGATCAGCTTGAGCGAGATAAATGAAACGTCCACCGTCACCAGATCTATTGCCTCTGGCAAACTCTCCAGGTAGCGGGCGTTGGTACGATCCATCACGATGACACGCGGGTCCTGCTGCAATGACCAGGCGAGCTGACCATAGCCGACGTCGATGGCATACACGCGCACCGCGCCGCGCTGGAGCAGGCAATCAGTAAAGCCACCTGTCGATGCGCCCACATCGGCCACCACCTTGTCAACGACATCCAGGCCGAACGCGTCGAGCGCTGCCGCCAGCTTGAAACCGCCGCGGCTGGCATATGGCATGCTGCCGGTAACCGCCACCTCAGCATCGGTAGACACGCGCGTGCCAGGCTTATCGACCAGGCGCTCGTCCACCCGTACCTCGCCTGCCATGATCAAGCGCTGTGCTTGCTGGCGCGTGGCGATCAGGCCGCGCTCCACGAGCAGTACGTCGAGCCGCTCCTTGCCCCTGTTTGCCATAACAAAGCCCTTGTTTGTATCTGCTCAATAATCGGGGGTTGGGGTGTGTGCGGTGCCCGCACACACCCCAACTTCCCCCCTTTATTGAGATGATACCCTTGTTTCCTATAACAAAGCATAGCATACCCGGAAGAGGAAGAAAAGTCAAGCGCTCAGACAGTTCGGTCAAAGTTGACGGATGGGGCAGAATCGGGTATTATTTTGCGTTGTGAGAGGTTTAGATGAGATTTGACACGGTTCCAGCACAACGAGTGAGGCCC
>JAFGIA010000385.1 GCA_016929795.1 Anaerolineae bacterium | reverse complement strand
CATTCGAGCTCGGTGCGGATGTGCGCCATCATCAGCTCTGATAGCCCGACATGCTCGCGCATCGGCCGGTCGCTCGAGCTGGCAAATACCTCGGCGTCGACGGCGCGCCGGAAGAAGGTCACCTCCTCGGGCCGCTCGTCCACCAGCAGCATCACGATGCGCACATCGGGATCGCCAGCGCGGATCGCCTGGGCAAGCTGTTCCAGAAGCATCGTCTTGCCCGCCTTGGGCGGCGACACGATCAGCCCTCGCGTGCCCTTGCCGATCGGCGCGACGAGGTCGATGATCCGCATGGCTGGCTCGTCGCTCTTGCCCAGCGGAAACCGCTCGTTGGCCGAGATGGGCACCAGACTATCGAACGGCATGCGATTTTTAAATCCCTCTGGCGGCAGCCCGCAGAGGGTCTCGACGCTGATCAGCTCGACGCCGCCTTTTGCATCTCGTGCCTCTCCCATCACCGCGGCACCCTCCACCAGGCCATGCTCGCGCACGAGCTGTGCTGGCACCCGGATCTCGGCGCGCGGCTGCTCCGGATCGTACAACGTGCCCGCCCCGCTGCCGCCCTTTCGGAACAATCCCCTGACTCGATCTGCCATACCTTCTCCTCCTTGCCCCGCTCCCAGGGGGAGAGAGCAAGAACCACTGCCCCCTGGGAGGCTGGGGGGGAGCCTTAAGCTGGTGCCAGCCCCGGCACCTTGTACGGATCGTACTCCTGCTCCAGCTTCTGGCGGAACTGGCGCGTGTATAGCCGGTGGTAGTGGCCGCGCTGCCGCAGCAGCTCGGCGTGGCTGCCCATCTCGACAATCTGCCCCTTCTCGATGACCAAAATCCTATCCGCGCGCTTGATCGTCGACAGGCGGTGGGCGATGATAAAACTGGTGCGATCACGCATCACCGCCTCCATGCCGCGCTGAATCAGATCTTCTGTCAGCGTGTCCACCGAGCTGGTAGCCTCATCCATGATGAAAATCTCGGGCTGGGCCAGGATCGCCCTCGCCAGGCTGATGAGCTGCTTCTGCCCCACCGACAGCAGGTTGCCCCCCTCGCCCACCTCTTCGTCGTAGCCCTTGTCCATCGTCACGATGAACTCGTGCGCCCCTGCCAGGCGCGCCGCTTCTTCCACCTCCTCATCCGTCGCGTCGAGCCAGCCGTAGCGGATATTTTCGCGGATCGACCCGGAAAAGAGGTGGGGCGTCTGCAGCACGACGCCGATGCGCGACTGGATGGCGTGTAGCGACAGCTCGCGATAGTCGCGCCCGCCGATGCGCAGGCTGCCGCGCTTCGGCTCGTAGAAACGGCACACCAGGTTCACGATCGTCGACTTGCCACCACCCGTCGGGCCGACGAGCGCGATCGTCTCGCCGCGCCGCACCTTCAGGCTGAAATCGCGCAGCACCGGCTCGTCTTTTACGTACCAGAAGTCGACGCCGTCGAACTCCACGTCGCCCAGGATCGTGCCGGGATCGACGGCCCCTTCCACGTCCACCACCTCGGGCACCGCGTCGATGAGCGAGAATACGCGCTCGGCCGAGGCGACGGCGTGCTGCATCTCGGCATACACGCGCGCCATCTCTTGGATCGGCCATAGCATAAAGACGATGTACGAGATGAACGCCTGGATGCCGCCGATGGTGATGGTGCCCGCCACCCCGGTCGCGGGCGCCGCCTGCAAGCCGCCGTACCAGATCACAGCGCCCACGGCGAGCGCGCTGATGAACTGCACCACGGGCAAAAAGAGGGCCGATAGCCATGCGGCGCGGTACGACGCCTGGTACATATCCCCCGTCAGCTCGCCAAACTCGCGCAGATTCGCTTCCTCGCGACACAGTGCCTTGACCACGCGCACCCCGTTGATATTCTCATTGTAGGCCCCCGTGATCTTGCTGTTCAGCTTGCGTACCTTACGAAACTCGATCAGGATCCGCTTTTTGAACTGGGCCGCGACGACGAGCAGCACCGGGATGATGGTCAGCACGATCAACGCCAGCTTCCAGTTGATGACGAACATGAAATAGACGGCCGTGGCGATGTTCATCACTCCCCAGGTGACATCGAGCATACCCCACGTCACCAACTCGGCAATCCGGTCCGAGTCGGACGTGATGCGTGCCATGATCCAGCCCACCGGTGTGCGGTCAAAGTAGGAGAAGGAAAGCTCCTGCAGGTGATCGAACATCTTTTTGCGCAGATCGTAGCGCACGCGCTCGCCCAGCACGCCGGTAAGAAAGATAAAGCCAAACACGCCCACTGCCTGCACGAAGATCATGGCTGCGTACGTGGCGATGATGCGTGTCAGCGCCTCTGTCTCGCCCGGCACGATGCCCTCGTCGATGATCCGCTTACTCAGAAAAGTCATGTAGGAGTCGAGTGCCGACACGAGTGCGACGGCGACCAGGAACGCCACAACCCAGTGCCAGTGCGGCCTGGTCTGTGCCAGAATGCGCAGCACCGTGCGCCCATTGAACTGGGTACTGAATTCTTCTTCTTCGAACTCGAACTCGTTAGACATGGTCGGAATTGCTCATGACGTCTTGCGCACGTCCTTCACTGCGTCACCGCTCGGCACCTCTACAGCACGTGCCCCAACCACCTCGAACCCCGCCAGCTCGCGCTCCAGCTCTTCCTCCACCCGTGCCTGCATGTCAAAGATGCGGCGGTAGATGCCGGCTTGGTCGTCGATCAGCTCCTCGTGCGTGCCGCGCTGCACGATCCGGCCGTGATCGAGGACCAGGATCAGATCCGCGTTCATCACGCTCTGGATACGGTGCGCGATGATGAACGTCGTCCGCCCCTGCATCAGGTTCTCCAGTGCGGCGCGGATCTCGCCTTCCGTCTCGGTGTCGACCGATGAGGTCGAGTCGTCGAGGATCAGGATGGCCGGGTCCTTGAGCAGCGTGCGCGCAATCGCCACGCGCTGCTTTTGCCCACCTGAAAGCGTCACTCCCCTTTCTCCCACCAGCGTGTCATAGCCTTCGGGGAAGGTCAGGATCGTGTCGTGGATCGCCGCCGCCTCTGCTGCCGCCACCACCTCCTCGTCCGTCACCTCGCGATCCACGCCATAGCTGATGTTCTCGCTGATCGTCCGTGAAAAGAGGAACGGCTCCTGCTCGACGATGCCGATCTGCTGCCGCAATACGTGGCGAGGATACGCTTTCAACTCGACACCGTCCAGCTTCAGGCTGCCGTGGCTGTATTCGTAAAAGCGGGGCAGCAGGTTGACGAGCGACGTCTTGCCCGAGCCGGTGGGCCCCAGCAGCGCGATGGCCTGCCCCGGCTCGGCGCGAAAAGAAATCTCCTTCAGCACGCCCTCGTCACCTTCGTAGCCAAAGCAGATGCCGTCAAAGACGACCTCGCCGTCAAGGATACCGGCCGGCACATGGCTTCCCTCGTCAACCGGCTCCCTCCCCTCGCGGATCACGTCGCGGACCCGGCCGAACGACACCAACCCCGTCGACATTTGCACGATAAACCGCCCCAGGTTGCGCATCGGCCAGATGATCCACAGCACCAGCCCCACGTAAGCCAAATAGTCGCCGATCGTAATCGTGCCATTGATCGTCATCAGCGCGCCTGCAGTGTATCCGCCTAGCATCTGGAACCCACACACAATGTCCGAGATCGGCCAGAAGAGCGCGTGCATCCTCGTCAGGTGCTTGCCCCGCACGAACTTTTCCCAGTTGTCGCCTTCGAATTTTTGCTTCTCGTACTCTTGCCTGGCGAATGCCTTGACCACGCGCACCCCTGTCAGGTTCTCCTGTAGCGTCGTCGACAGCACTGCGTCCTGCTCCTGGAACGCCTGGTATGCCGCCGAGACGCGGCGAAAGAAAAAGTAAGAGGTGACCACGATGAGCGGGACGACAATGACCGACAACAGTGCCAACTGCACGTTCAGGCTCAGCAGCGCGATCAAATTGACGATGAATAGCAGGACAATACGGCCGATGCCGATCGCCTGGTCGGCAAAAAAGCGCCGGATCGCGTCCACGTCCGACGTTGAGCGCTGGATCAGCTCCCCCGTTGGGGTCTGGTCGTGGTAGCTAAACGATAGGCGCTGAATGTGGTCGAACAGGTAATTGCGCAGGCGGCGCACCACCCCTTCAGACGTCTGTGCCGCCAGCCGGCCGCTCAGGAAGGTGGTGGCGCCCTGCACCACCGCCAGGACGATGAACCCCAGTGCAATGAGGGGCAACCGGCTAACCTCACCCTGCTCGCCCAGCACCTCGTCCACGAACGTGCCGATCAGCAGGTAGCTGGCCGTGCGCGCCACGGCGGCGATGCCGAGGCTCACATTGGCCCACACATAGATGGTTCGGAACCCGGCCATGAGCTGCCAGATGCCGGCCAACCGGCTGCTCGTGGCCACTCTCTTTAGATCGTGGGCGTGCAACCCCTCCAGGGATGACACGAGATTCAACCTCCTCTATACAACTTTCCAAGGGGAGTATGACAGGCGACGTCCGCTTCAAAGCCCACCCATCATACTACAAAACGGCAAAAACGCCAACTATGTTCAGATCAATCGCGACTGAGAGGGATGACCTTTTGCTCCCTCTCCCTCTTTCGGATATAATGAGAGGGCTATGACGACCGCCGATTTCAGTTTCACACTTCTGCAAGCTGCGTCCGACAGCCGCGCGCGCCTGGGCCGGATCTCGACCCCACATGGCGACATCCGCACGCCTGCCTTTGCGCCCGTCGGCACCCAGGCCACCGTCAAGGCCCTCGATCCGCGCGACCTCCACGACCTGGGCGCCGAGCTGATCCTGGCCAATACCTACCACCTCTACCTGCGCCCCGGCGCCGACCTTGTTGCCGATCTGGGCGGCTTGCACCGCTTCATGGGGTGGGATGGGCCAACCCTCACCGACTCGGGCGGCTTTCAGGTGTTCAGCCTGGCCCAAAACAGGCAGATCACCGACGATGGCGTCGTCTTTCGCTCGCACATCGACGGTTCGCGCCACCTGTTCACGCCAGAGATGGTGATCGAGGTTGAGGAAAAGCTTGGCGCCGACATCATCATGTGCTTCGACGAGTGCGCCCCACCCGCCGACCGTGCCTACAGCGAGATCGCCATGGCGCGCACCCATGCCTGGGCCGTGCGCTGCCAGGTCGCCCACACGCGCCCCCACCAGGCGCTGTTCGGCATCGTCCAGGGGGGCATTTTCCCCGATCTGCGCCGGCAGAGCGCCGAATTCCTCGTGGGCCTCGACTTTCCCGGCTATGCCATCGGTGGGCTGAGCGTGGGTGAGAGCAAAGACCAGATGTACGCGACCCTGGACGTCACGACGCCGCTGCTGCCTGTTGGCAAGCCGCGCTACCTGATGGGCGTCGGCGCGCCGGAAGACCTGGTGGAGGGCGTCGCGCGCGGCATCGACTTTTTCGACTGCGTGCTGCCTACGCGCCTGGCCCGCAACGCCGCGCTCCTCACCCGCCACGGGCGTCTGAACATGCGCAACGCGCAGTTCGAGCGCGACCCGGCGCCGATCGAAGTCGGCTGTGGCTGCTACGCCTGCCAGCACTTTTCACGGGCCTACTTGCGCCACCTCTTCAAAGCGCAAGAGATCCTCGCCGCCCGCCTGGCGACGATCCACAACGTCCACTTTCTCCTGCAGCTCATGCGCGACATCCGCGAGGCGATCTCCGCCGGCCGGTTCCTGGCGTTCCGGGACGAATTTTTCGCCGGGTATCCCTTGTCGCCCACTTCACTGGACGACGGCATGGAGGACGCGGCGTGATCGAGGTGCACTTTGACGTGCCGTTTGTGGCAGAGCTGGCACACCGTGAGAAACAGATCCAGCAACACTACCGGCCCGTTATTGGCGTGCACAAGTGGTTTGCGCGCCGCCCTGGCACACTGTTCCGTGCCTTGCTGCTTGCCGAGTTTGCCAATGACACGCCGCTGCGCCACCAGTTCTTTCAGGGACACAACCTCGGCCCGCGTGTCATTGGTGACCCGTTCATGGGCGGCGGCACGCCAGTCCTGGAGGCGAACCGGCTCGGGTGTCACGTCGTCGGTATTGACGTCAACCCGATGGCGTACTGGATCGTGCGCCAGGAGCTCGGTCCCCTCGACCGTAAGGCTTTCCGCGCCGCCGGTAAGGGGGTGGCTCAAGCCGTCGAGAACGAGATAGGAGTACTCTACCAGACGACGTGCTCGTCGTGTGGAAACACCAGTGCCCCTGTCAAGTACTTTCTGTGGGTAAAGCAGCAGCCTTGTATGGCGTGCGGGGGTGCTGTCGATCTTTTCCCTGGATACCTTGTCGCCAAGAATGAACGCCATCCGAACTATGTGCTGGTGTGCCCGGCATGTGGAAGCCTCAATGAAGTTGCCAGCCTCGGGGATGTAGAGGCCGGTGTCGAATGCAGGGTTTGCGCGGCGCCACTTGCTGTTGATGGGCCGGCGCGCCGCAACACTTTCGATTGCCCACGCTGCGGTCATGCCAACTCGTATCCTCGGGTAGAGCTTGGCCCGCCTGTACATCGCCTGTTTGCGATCGAGTACCATTGCCCGGCCTGCAAGCCGGCGCATCAGGGAAGGTTCTTCAAGGTGCCGGATGAATCAGACCTGGAGCGGGTCCGCATAGCGGAAGCACGCTCGCACATACTACCTCGTGATTTCCTTCCCGATGAGCCGATCCCACCCGGTGATGAAACCGATCGCCTGCACAGGTGGGGGTATCAAACCTACGATCAGCTCTTTAGTCCCCGCCAGTTGCTTGGATTGCAGACACTGTCAGCGCAGATCGCTTGTATAGGCGACAGGTCCGTGAGATATGCGCTGCTGACCGTTTTCTCTGATATGCTGCGCTATCAGAACATGCTGTGCCGTTATGATAGTTACGCACTCAAAATCCTCGACATCTTTTCGGTGCATGGCTTTCCGGTGAGCCTGATCCAGTGCGAAAACTCGCTTCTTGGTATTCCGGGAGTGGGGAGTGGTGGCTTCCGGCACTTCCTGGTCAAGTACGACAAGGCCAAGGAGTACTGTGAGCAGCCGTTTGAAAAGCTGCCGGGGCGATCGTCGCGCAAAGTAACGGTTCCAGGAGAGCAAATCCAGGCAAGCTTTGTATCCAGGTTCCCCGAGCGCTCGGACGTCAGATCGGCATACCTGGAAGCCATCTCGGCAGAGTCCGTATCCCTGCCACCCGCTTCTCTCGACGGCGTGTTCACCGATCCACCCTACTTTGGCAATGTTCAGTACGCAGAGCTCATCGATTTCTGCTACGTGTGGCTGCGCAAGCATCTCAAGGATCAGGTTCTCGCCTTCGAACCGGCATCTACACGTGTTGGCGAGGAATTGACCGTCAATGAGACCGAAGGGCGCGGAATCCGAGCGTTTGCCACGGGCCTCAGCCAGGTATTCCAGGTTTTCACTCAGGCATTAAAGCCAGGTGCGCCTTTTGTGTTTACCTATCATCACAACGATATCGAAGCCTACCTCCCTGTCGCTGTCGCTTTGCTCGATGCCGGGCTGGTGTCTACAGCCACGCTCCCGTGCCCTGCCGAAATGGGGGCTTCGATCCACATCAGCGGTACGAAATCTTCGATCCTTGATACGATCTTTGTGTGTCGCACCACTGGCACCGTGCGGCGCAGCGAGTTCATCGCCGATCAGGGCGCCCTGAAAGAAATGCTCAAGCGCGATCTCGACAAGCTGCAGCAGGCTGGTCTCAAGCCAACGCTTGGCGATGCGCGATGTCTTTTGTTTGGACATCTGGTCCGCCTGGCGGTGTGGCAGCTCCGAGCCGGATGGCAAGCCAGTGATCCCGTCGACACCCGCCTGAAGGCGGTCGAGTCTGTACTCCAGCGTGTCTATCCTCTCGATCTCGTCGATCGCCTTGCAGCTCAGACGCTCGCCTCGCTGTCTCAGATCGACCTTTTGGCGAGTATGCGCATCAACGAAGAGGGGGAGCCCTATGATCTCGAAGAAGAGATTCCCTTTTGAAGCCTCCTACGCCGAGATTGAAACAGACCCCGAGGTATTCATCGACGCGGTGTGTGCTACACTTCAGTCTTCATTTCTCCTTCTGCCCGAAGGTCCCGGATTTGTCTCCTACCTGAGGTTTCAGGAAGCGTACGAAGTTCTGAAGCGACACACAAAGGGGTTCTCTGTTGTCGATTCCGGTAGCGTGATGGCTGCGATCGGGCGGGATGCGCTCAGTTTTGTCGTGTTGCGTACGATTCTTGGATTTACTCCGCCCGAGCTTGCGTATATGGCAAGTCAAGAATTGGCAAGCGAGATCCCTCAGGGCTACGCTCGTACCTTTGATCGCCGTGTCCGCGAAAACCGTGACGCACTCGGCTCGATTTCGCCTCTCGGGAGGCAGCGGATCACTGCCATGGTGATGGTAGCATGCCAGATTGTTCAACGTGGAGCAGCCGAAGCTGCCCCTGATATTCTGCACCGTCTTGACAAGGTGGACACACGCGCAGGCTTGGCAAGTATGAGACACAGCGCTGTAGAAGGTGTTCCTTATGCGATGCTTCTGTACGAGCGCTTTCTCGGGCGCCCATTTGCCAGTCATCGGGATGCGGTCTCTGGACTCGTTGGCATGGTCATGGAGATGGCTGTCGAACAGGAGCTTCGCAAGGCAGGCGTTAGCTTCAGACATACTGGACGTGCAGAGCGCCTAGAGGGTTTCGATCAGGCACCCGATTTCATTGTGCCGGATGAGTACAACCCGCGGATTGTTATCGAATCCAAGATCACCGAGGACGACGGGACGGCGCGCGACAAGGTGACGCGCATTCAGCACCTCGCCTCACTGAGCCGGCAGCACCGATCCCGAGGGCTGCCAGGGTTCGAAGTGATAGCCTGCATCGATGGAAGAGGGTTTGGCGTCCGTAGAGAAGACATGCGCAAGCTACTGGAGGCAACAGAGGGAAAGGTGTTCACCTTTCAAACACTGGATCGCCTCGTCGACACCACTGCATTGGAGGCTTACAAAACCGGATGAGTCTACTACAAGCCATCATTCTCGGCATCATTCAAGGCGCGACCGAATTCATCCCCGTCTCCAGCTCGGGTCACCTGGTGCTCGTCCCGTGGCTGCTTGGATGGGAGTCCCCCGGGCTGATGTTCGACACAGTGCTCCACCTGGGCACACTCCTGGCCGTGGTCGCCTATTTCTGGCGCGACTGGTGGGCGCTGGTCAGCGCCTGGGTGCGCGGCTTGGTCCGTTGGGACTGGTCAGACCCAAACGCGCGGCTGGCCTGGCTGCTCGTGCTGGGCACCATCCCGGCGGCTGTCGCCGGCGTCCTGCTCGAGGACTTTTTTGAATCGCTCTTTGCCGCCCCGGCGTGGGTGAGCTTTTTCCTCCTCGTCACCGCTGCGCTCCTCGCGGTCAGCGAGTTCCTGGGGCGCCGCTTTCGGGACCTTGGCCACGTGCGTTGGCGCGACGCGCTGATTGTCGGCCTGGCGCAGGCAGCCGCCATCGCGCCCGGCATCTCGCGCTCGGGGGCCACCATCGCGGCAGGCCTCGGCCGGGGCCTGGAGCGCCCTGCAGCGGCACGTTTTAGCTTCTTGCTGTCGACGCCGATCATCCTGGGCGCCGGCGCGATGCAGCTCCTCGACCTGTTCGACATCGCCGATCCCCTCGCCCAGGCACCGGCACTCGTCGCCGGCTTGGCCGCCGCAGCGATCAGCGGCTACCTCTGCATCTGGGGGCTGCTCCGCTACCTCCAGCGTGGAAAGCTTTACCCGTTCGCCATCTATTGTGCCGTCGCCGGTACGGCGACCCTGATTGTGGCCCTGATCCGCTAGTGGGCTACTCGTGTCTTTCGTCCCTTTCGCGGCTTTTGTGGTCCAAAAGCCTGCCATTCTGCCAGGCTGCGCTGCGCTTGCTCCTCTTGGCCACCCTGGCCGCGTGCGGCGAGCCTCTGTCTACGCCCGAGCCTGTCTTTTTGCAGGTGGCGGGTGCGCCCGAAGCGGCCGTCATGGTCGAGGCGCTCGCTGCGGGCTTTCAGGCCGAGACGGCCAACGTCAATCTCAACGTGGCCGCTCCTGGCAGCTCGGCGGCGCTCGACGCGCTGCGCGCCGGCGAGGTGGACCTGGCCTTTGCGTCATGGCAGCCGGCTGACCTGGCGCCTGATCCCGATCCTGCCTGGCATGCCACGGCTTTTGCACGCGACGGACTGGCCGTGATCGTGCACCCTGATAACCCACTGGACGGCGTCGGATTGCTGCAGCTCCAGGATCTCTTTAGCGGGCACGCCGGGGATTGGGCAGCCGTGGGCGGCAGTGGCACCCAGGGGGCGGTACATCCCGTGGTGCGAGAGGAGGGAGCGGGTGCGCGGGCGGCGTTCGATAACCTCGTCATGGAGGGTACCCGCGTGACGCCCCGTGCGCTTGTGGCACCCTCTCCCCATGCGGCCCTGGCCGCCGTCGCGGCTGACGTGCGCGCGATTGGCTACGTGTCGCACGCCCTGGTGACAGACGACGTCAAGGTGCTCGAGATCGAAGGCCTTCTCCCTCTTCCCGCGACCATCACCACGGGCAGCTACCCCTTGGCCTGCGAGTTCTGGCTGGTGACAGAAGGGGAGCCATCAGGCATGGTACGCCGCTTCATCGATTGGATTCTCAGCCCGGCGGGACAGGAGATGGTGGGGCGAACGTTTCAGCCAATGCGCTAGGTGTTGCCACGGGCGCCTGGCCTGCTCCGTTGGTGAGTTGATCGAACGTGGCTTCGCTCAGCATCTTGGCCAGGTCGGCTTGCGCCCGGGTCCATATATCGTGCACGGGGCACTTGCCCTCGTGCGGACAGGCATCGGGGTCAATCACGCACCGGTTCAGGCGGAGCGGCCCTTCGAGTGCTTCGAGCACGTCGAGCAGGTTGATCTCGGAAGCCGGCCGTGCCAGCGTCACGCCACCCCCGGCTCCCCGGTAGGTTGTCACCAGGCCCGACAGCGAGAGCTGGGCGATGATCTTGGCCAGAAAAGGGCCCGGGATCTTTTGCCGCTGGGCGATCTCGTGTGTGCAAGCGCGCTCGTCCTCAGCAAGAGAGGCCAGTTCGAGGATGACTCGTACGCCATAATCGGTGCGCCGGCTTATTTCCATGCAGCAGCTCCCTTTCGCGCGGCACGCGACAAAAAGTGGACAAGTTGGACCTGATTATCCTCATTATAAGTGGCGCCTACTTTTTTGTCAAACCCGCCGTAGCAGGGTATAATGGGGCGACGAATGTAGCACTTCCATAGAAAAGACCTGGCAGGTTTTCTATAGAACAAGGAGCGCGCTCTTGCCCGGCTCAGGGCATGATTCAGGAGACAGCCCTTGCACCAACCCAAAACCAGTCAGGTCTCTGATCAAGGGGGGATTGACAGTATGAAGACACACATCCTTGGCCGGCCGGTGCAGCGCCCTGATGCGGTAGACAAAGTGACCGGCCGTACCCACTTTCCAGGCGATTTGTGTATGGAAGACATGCTCCACATGAAGGTCCTGTTCAGCGATCGCACTCATGCGCGTCTTGTCGCGATCGATACGACCGAGGCCGCTCGGGTGCCAGGTGTTGTGGCGATCCTCACCCACCACGACGTCCCTGTCAACGAGTACGGCCTGATCCACAAAGATCAACCTGCACTCTGTGCGGACAAGGTGCGGTCGGTGTTCGACCGCGTGGCGTTGGTGATTGCCGAGACACCGCGCGCGGCAGCCCGCGCCCGCGCCCTGATCCATGTCGAGTATGAGGACCTGCCTGCCGTCACCGACCCGCGGCGGGGGATGGAGCCAGGCGCTCCCGTGGTGCACAAGGCCTTTCCCGACAACGTGCTCGCCCATCAGCCGCTGCGCAAGGGGGACGTCGAGGCCGTGTTTGCGCGCGACGACGTGGTGATCGTCGAGCGGGACTATTTCACGCCCCACCAGGAGCACGCCTACCTGCAGCCTGAGGCGGGCATCGGCTACATCGACGACGAGGGACGTGTGGCGGTTCATTCTGCGGGCCAGTGGTCGCACGACGACCAGCACCAGATCGCGCACATGCTCGATCTGCCGCTGGATCGCGTGCGCGTGATCTATGCGCCGGCAGGCGGCGCCTTTGGCGGGCGTGAGGACATGTCGGTGCAACACCTGCTCGCGCTCGCCGCCTACTGCCTCGACAGGCGGGGCATCCGCCGTCCTGTCAAGGTCGTGTGGGACCGCAAAGAGTCGTTTCGCGGCCATCACAAGCGCCATCCCTACTATATGCACTTTCGCTCGGCCGCCACGCGCGACGGCAAGCTGCTCGCGGTCGAGGCCAGGCTCGTCGCCGACATTGGCGCCTACGCCTCGTCGAGCCCGGCCGTGCTGAACAATGCAGTCAGCATGGCGACCGGCCCCTACGAGGTGCCGAACGTCAAGGTCGATGGCTACAACGTCTATACCAACAACATCGTGTGCGGCGCGTTTCGTGGGTTCGGCGCCCTGCAGGCCACCTTTGCCGCCGAGATGCAGATGGCGCACCTGGCCGATGCGATCGGCATGGACCCGGTGGTGTTCCGGCTGAAAAATGCGCTGCGCGAGGGTTCCGAGCTGCCGACACAGAGCATCGTCCCGCCGGCTGTGTCACTGCGCGAGACACTGCTGCACGCCGCAGAGGCAGCCGGCTGGACCGAGCAGGGCAAGCCGAGCCTCGAAGAGGAGGATGGCCACCTGCGTGGCATGGGGGTAGCTGCCGGTTACAAGAATGTGTGCTACAGCTTTGGTTTTCCCGACAAGGCGACGGCGCGCTGCGAGCTGAGTGGCGACGGCCAGATCGAGCGCGCCGTGGTCAAAATTGGCGTGTCGGAAGTAGGGCAGGGAGTGCTCACCGTCGTCGCGCAGGTGGCAGCCGAAACGCTCGGCCTGCCCTACGAGCGGGTCTGGGTCGTGAATGAAGATACAGCAGAAGTACCCGAGGCGGGAAGTTGCAGTGCGTCGCGCCTGTCGTTCATGGCCGGCAACGCCACCAAGGGGGTGTGCGAGGCGGCGCTGGCTGCCTGGAAGCGCGGCGAGCGACCTGTCATTGTCGAGTACACCTACCGGCCGCGCCCGACGACAATGTTCGATCCTGACACGGGCGTGTGCGATCCCCATGTCACCTACGGCTATGGCACCCAGATCGTCGACGTCTCGGTCAATCCGGATACGGGTGAGGTGCGCCTGAATCGCGTGTGGGCCGTGCACGACGTGGGACGCGCTGTCAACCCGATGCACGTCGAGGGGCAGATCCAGGGCGCCGTGATCCAGGCCCAGGGCTGGGCGCTCCTCGAAGATTTCCAGGTCGAGGCCGGCCATCTGCGCACCCGCAGCTACGCCGACTATCTCATCCCGACGGTGTATGACGTGCCCGACGAGGTGCATCCGCTCATCATCGAGGTCGAGGACCCGCAGGGGCCATACGGGGTGCGTGGCCTGGGTGAGATGCCGATGCTCATGCTCGCGCCGGCGATCCTCGACGCGATCCACGACGCGACGGGCCTTTGGTTCGACCGGCTGCCCGTCCGCGCCGAAGACGTGTTGCTCGGGCTGAAGAAAAAAGGCCAGCTCTAGAGGAGGGGGTATGGAAGCGCGCGTAACGTGGGTAGGGGAACGGCGATTTGTCGGCGAGGCGGGTTCGGGACATGCCATCGTGGTCGACGGCGGTGAGGAAAAGGTGGGGCCATCGCCGATGGAGCTGCTGCTCATCGGTTTGGCGGGCTGTACGGCGTACGACGTGGTGTCGATCCTGGAGAAAAAACGACAGGAAGTGACCGGCGTCACCGTTTCTGCCTCGGGGGAGCGTGCCGCCGAACCACCTCGTGTCTTTGTCGACATAAGTGTCGAGTATGTCGTGCGCGGACGGAAGGTGAGCCCCAAGGCTGTGGAAGATGCGATCCACCTGTCCAAAGAAAAGTACTGCTCTGCATCCGTCATGCTCGGCAAGACAGCGCGGATTACCACCAGCTACCGGATCGAGGAAGCGTGAGCCGGGAGAGCGAGATGGACGAGCTCTCGGTGCGCCGGATCGAGGCGGCGCTGACGACGGCCTTTATCGGGCGCTCCCTTGCCTACCTGCCCGAGGTGACGTCGACCAACGATGTGGCGCGCCATCTGGCCGTGGCAGGGGCAGCCGACGGCACGGTGGTGATCGCCGACCATCAAACGGCGGGGCGTGGCAGGCTGGAGCGCCCATGGGTGGCGCCGCCAGGCAGTAGCTTGCTTCTTTCGCTCGTCTTGCGCCCACCCCTTGCCCCTCACCAGGCCCAAAGGCTGACGATGGCCTGCGGCCTGGCGGTGCTTGATGCGGTCAAGGGAGCGACGGGGCTGGAGTTGAGCCTGAAGTGGCCGAATGACGTCTTGGCCGGGGAGAACAAAGTCGCGGGCATACTCACCGAGCTTGACCTGCGGCCGGGTTCCCCCTGCCGCATCGATTACGCCATCGTCGGTATCGGGATCAACGTCAACCTCGCGGCCGGGGAGCTGCCGGCGGAGCTGATCGTGCCCGCTGCCAGCCTGTCGTCGCTGCTGGGAGATCGCGTGCCGCGTCTACCACTGTTGGTGGCTCTGCTGGCGGCCATTGAGGAGCGGTACGTCGCGGTTCGCGCCGGCCGCTCGCCGCACGACGAGTGGGCACAGCGCCTGATCACCCTCGGCCGGCGGGTGACCGTGTCAGGGGGGGGCGGGGCGATGGAGGGGGTCGCCGAGGGGGTGGAGCAGGATGGTGCGCTTCTTCTCCGTCTCGACGACGGCCGGCTGGAGCGCGTGCTGGCCGGCGATGTCACCCTGGTGCGCGGCGCGCCCGGCGCGCCCTCGATCTCGGGACCGGCTCCGGCTGTTTGACTTTTTTCCCGTTTGCGGGTATGCTATAGCCGCATCATCTCAATAACTTGGGGGCTGTAGGGCGGATTGCCAATCCGCCCTACAGCCTGCCCCGATTTTTCGAGATGATACCTATAGCCAACACTTGGAGGAGGCGCACAGTGTTCGAATCGTGGGACATTCGCCGTTGGATAATTATCGCCTTGTTGGTGTTTGTCAACGTCGTGATCTGCGGGTGCGCGCTGCTGATCCTGACGGGCAAGGTCAACCTTTTCTAGCCGTCGTGTCATTCGCCGCTTGAAGGCACAGTCGAGCAGGTGCCAGGCGCCGTCTGGGCGCGTGCCTGGCACTTCATTTTGCTCAAAGGGCGATACTTCTGCTATAATAGCCGTCGTTGTCAAGACACAGAGGGAGTCGAATCTCTGCAAATGATCAAGAAATTGAATACAAAGTGGTGTCCACCAGGCGTGCTGCGTGCCGTGTGCCAGCTCGGCCCCTGGATTGTGCTCTCGTTATTCCTGGTGGCTGTCCTGGGCCAGGCCGACTCGGCCGCCCTGGCCGGTCTTTTTCAGTCTCCGCCCACAGTGACGCCGACGACCGAGGCGCTGCCGACGCCCACGCCGACGATCGAAACAGAACCCACCGTCACGCCAACCCTCGAAGCGACGCCTACCCTGACGCCGACGATCGAACCAACACCCACCCTGGCGCCGACGAGCCTCCCGCTGCCTACCGAAGCACCCGACTTGCAGCCAGCGCCCACCGTCGAGTCTATCGAGGCCCAGCCGATCACGGCCACCATGCCTGTCGATTCAGAGGGTGTGGAACCTGGCTCCGTGCCGGTACGCGACAGGTATCCTGACGAGGGATCCAATCTCGAGTTCGAGTGGGGGATGCTTTTTGACTCGATGGCCCTGGGGCTGTCGTACGTCTGGCTCTGCTGCGGGGCGTTGTTCATGCTCCTGCTGCCCCTCTTTTTCCTGGCGCTCTGGGTGGCCGCCCGGCGCCGGCGGCAGCGCCTGGAATAACTCTCCAGGTGTATCCCGATCTTGACCGCGCGGGTGCCGAGACAGAGGCGCCCGCGCGCTCGATTTTTCGGTCTACATCGATTCTCCCCTGGGCTCTCGTCGCGCTTCTTGCCCTCGCGTTCGCCGTGCGCACCGTGGGACTCGACGCGCAGAGCCTGTGGCGCGACGAGGTGGACGCGATCCGCTTTGCGGGCAGCTCCCTGCCCGATCGGCTCGCCATGTTCAGGCAGCCGGGCCAGAATGGCCCGCTTTACTACCTGCTCTTGCGCCCGTGGCTCGAGGTGGCAGGCACGAGCGAGTTCTCGCTCCGCTATTTTTCGACGCTGTGGGGGGTGCTTGCCGTGGCGCTCACCTACCGCCTGGGGGGCAGGCTCTTTCCCGGCCGGCGTGTGCCGGCCATCGCCGCGCTCCTGGCTGCCCTGTCGGCCTACCTGGTGTGGTATGCCCAGGAAGGCAAGATGTACAGCCTTGTCGTCTTGCTTGCCCTGGCCTCCACCGAGTGCTACCTCGCCGCCCTGTGGCGTGGAGGGGCGGCGCGGTGGCTGGGGTATGTCCTGTTCACCACGGCCGCCTTTTACGTACACCTGGTGGCCGCCGCCCTTGTTCCGGCACACGCGCTGATCTTTTTGGCCGTGCCCTCACAGGTGCGCCGTGCGCGGTGGCCAGGCTGGCTGGTGGCGATGGCCGCGTTCACGTTGCCCTATGTGCCGCTCCTCGCCTGGCAGGTGCCTTTGCTGCGCGCGCCGGCAGAAACCGGCTACAGCCCGGTCTCGCCAGGTGACATGGTCCACTCGCTGCTCACCAGCTACAGCCTGGGCGTGCTTCCTCCAACCTCGCCCTGGTGGCTCGTCCCTTTCATCGCTGCGCTCCTGGCGCCTGTGCTGTGGAGCAAACGCGAGCACCCCTCGGGCGAACCCGCGGGTACCCACTGGGTGCCCGCGGGCGAACCCGAGTACCCGTCGGGCGAACCCGAGTACCCCTCGGGCGAGGGCCAGCCCGCTCGCCGTTTCTCCCTGCTGCTGCTCGCCGCCTGGTTGATCGTACCGGTCGTCATCTTTGGCCTGGTCAACCTCCTGCGGCCGATGTACACCGCGCGCTACCTGATCTTTGTTTTGCCGGCGTTTCTCCTCCTGATTGCCGCCGGGATCGGCGCGCTGGGACGCCGCGCTCGCTGGCTCGCCGCGCTGCTCCTCCTGATCGTGATCACCATGAATGTGCGTGGGCTCTGGTTGCAGGCTCGCACCCCCCTCAAGGCCGACTTTCGTGCGGCCACGCGCTACGTGGCCGAGCGCCTGCGGCCGGGAGATCTGCTCCTCTTTCAGATCCCGTACGCTCGTTACTCGTTCGAGTACTACCTGGCGGCAGATCGAGCCCGCCGGCTGGCTGCGGCCGGCGCCTGGGCCGCCGGTGGCCCGGGCAGCGTGGCGCCGGGTGAAGGCGGGCGCGCCTTTTTGCCATTGGTTGTGCGCAGCGTGCCGCTGGGGTGGGCCGAGGGCCTCTACACCAACGCCGGTATGACCCCTGGAGAGGTCGACCGGCTGATGGCCGTGCAGGTCGCCGGCTACCAGGCTGTGTGGCTGGTGGCCAGTGAAGTGCCGCTGTGGGATGAGCGTGGCCTGGTGGAAGCGTGGCTTGCGGATCATGGGATACTCACCGACCGGCACGACTGGGTGCGTGTGTCTGTGAGTCGCTATACACTCCCTTGATGGTGGCTCCCACCTTACCTTCAACCTTCCAATCCTCCCGTGCCCGGCTTGCACGATTTGTGATTCGCGGTTATAATGAAGCGTGTGTGTGCATACTTGACAAATCACAAAAGTGTGATAACATTATTGTCATGATACTAGATATTGTAGGCATGATGCGGGGACATACAAGGGCTTGGGGGTGCTCGCTCTTCTCGGCTGCGCGTTGGTGTGCGCTGGCACTTTTACTGGCCAGCCTGGGGGCGTCGTGTGCCGGGCAGGATACGGATGTGCCACCTGCCGCCGGCGAGTCGCAGCCAACAGCGGCGCGCGCCACCGTCGCAGCCGTGTCGGCGACCCCTGCTGCGCCCGCCACCGCAACGCCGGTGCCTGCCACGCCCACGCCCACGCCCACGCCCACGCCCACCCCGCCGGCACCGCTCGCTGCCCTGGTCAATGGCGAGTATCTCTTTTTAGCCGACTATGAGCAGCGCGTCGCGCAGTACGAGCAGGCGCTGCGCGATCAGGGCTTTGACTTGACCACCGCCGATGGGGCGGCACTGCTCGACCAGGCCCGCGCCGACGTACTGGAAGGGCTGATCGATGGGGTGCTCATCGAGCAGGGGGGGCATGCCCTCGGGGTTATCATCACCGAGGAGGAGGTGTCCAGCCAGCTCGAAGCGGACATCGCCACCGGCGGAGGCGAAGCAGCATTTGCCGAGTGGCTGGAGGCGACAGGGCAGACGCGCGAGGACTATGCGGAAATGCTTCGCCAGTCGCTCGTCGGGCAGCGCGTGATGGAGGCGGTCACGGCTGGCGTGCCCTCCGAGGCGGAGCAGGTGCACGTCCGGCACATCCTGCTGGACACGGAAGAAGAAGCACTCGAGGTTGCGTCGCTGATTGCCGGTGGCGCCGACTTTGTCGAGCTGGCGCGCACGCGCTCGGTGGATGTCGCGACGCGAGACAATGGGGGCGACCTGGGCTGGTTCCCGCGCGGCCTCGTGGCGCCCGAGTTGGAAACCGCTGCCTTTGCCCTACAGCCGGGGCAGATCAGCGATCTGGTTCATCTGGGCGAGGGATATCATATCCTCCAAGTGGTCGAGCGCGAGGCGGCTCTTCCCCTCTCGGTCGACGTGCAGATCCAGCTCAGGCAGGCGATCTTTGAGCAATGGCTCGAGCAGCAGCGCGCCGCGGCCGTCGTCGAGCGCTTTGTGGGAGAGTAGACAAGGGCTTTGTAGACAAGGGCTTTGTAGACAAAGCGGGAGATATCTGGTATAATACATAACTGGAGGATGAATGCAGTTTCGCCCAAGTAGGCTGGCATGGGTTCTGCTGGCGTTAATCGTCGTGTTACTCCTGGTGGCTGCAGGTTCCGCCGCTGCCTTCTTCTTGCTACGCCCGCAGGAGACCGTAGAGGCAGCCTGGCGTGACCCCATCTCTGCCATCCTGCCCGATCAGGTGGCCCCAGATCTGGCACTCTATCCACTCGCCGGGGCCTCAGAGCTCGACACCATTGATGCCGCCATCTCGAACGACCAAGTGGAAACCGCCTACGCTGCCATTGTCCTGAGCACTGACCTGTCCGACGCACAGCGCCTGGGCCGCCTGATTCTCCTCGGCAGTGCCATGCTCGAGGGGGGGGCGACCGAGCGGGCGGCACTGGTTTACCAACAGGTGTACGACATTGCCATTCTCAGCCCGTGGTTGAGCGATCCGGCCCGTGCCGATGCCCTGCTCGCCAGTGGCCACGGCTGGCGCCGCGTCGGCGAGGTCGAGCAGGCCCTCGCTGCCTACGACCAGGTGTACCTGATTGCTGTTGGCAGCCCCTATCTTCAGATGGCAAACCGTCGTAGCCTGCTGGTGGCGCTCGAGGCGGCGTATGACGACATGGGAGACAAGGAGCGCGCGCCCAAGATCCGCGCCAAGATCATAGAGCTCGATCAACAGGCTGGCCCACTCCCACCGTTGGAGCCCGGCCTGCGGCCCGAGCTGTCTGCCGGTGAGCAGGTCATCTCGTCGCCTGAGCTGGGTTTGCTCGAAGACGCGCGGCGCCAGGCGGCGTTGGGCCTGCTGCAGACCATCGCCGAGCAGGGCCAGCCCCAGGAGGAGCTGGTCGCTGCACTGGCCGGCGCGCTGCGGGCAGAGGATACGGCGAAAGGTGCGTTCTACCAGCAAGCGCTCGCAGAGACAGCCCAGCCAGGGCGGCGGGTGGATATCCACCGGGCCATGATTCGCTGGCTATCGATCAAGTACAAAGTTGCAGCCCGCGGGTTCGGCCTCTCGTTGGTGCCCGAGTGGGAAGAGGATGTGGCCACTATCCAGTCGGCGCTGAGCCGATCCTACCAGGACCTCTTCTTTGAGTACGAGGACCTGGTCACGGCGCTGCCCGATGCCACTTTGATGGTGCCAGGCCGTTACCAGATCCGGCGCCAGGCGCTGCTCCAGGGACGCCTCGGGCACTATGTAAACTATCCTGCGCAGCAGTGGGCAGAAAAGTTGCAGAGTACGGTCCAGGAGTTGGTGGCGGCAGGGGGGGGGGACCGCCTCTACGTCGACGTCGAGGCGCGCGAGGATGGCACACTCGACTTTTTTCTCACTCCCGCTGCCGAGTATGGATCGCCGGCGCCGTGATGGCCAACCATATGTGCAAGGAGCGACTCGATGCTAAATCGCTTTGACGACCGCACGTTAGAGATCGCCACCGTCGTCATCGTGGTGCTTACCGCACTCGTGCTGTTGTGCTACGGGACGATCTTTTTCAATCCGTGGGTGCCATTCAACCCATTCCCACCGCCCAGGGAGCCCGGGGCGACGCCGACGGTTGCTTTTCAGGCCACGTGGACGCCGACGCCCACAGGCACGCCGACCGATACACCGACCGCCACTCCCACCTGGACTGCCACCCCTACGTGGACCCCGACCCCGACGCCTACCGCCACGAACACGCCGCTTCCACCCACAGACACGCCCACCAACACACCCGAGCCCACCAACCCGCCGCCGCCGCCACGACCACCCCGCCCCACCGCCACGCCGACACCCTGGCCGTACGACTATACGCTGTCTGAGGGCGGGCCCGACTGCACCCGGACGTGGGTGTGGGGTTACGTCGTGGGCGTCGAGGGGTTTGGCGAGCCGAACGTGCAGATGCGCGTGGGCAACGACCAGGGGTGGCGCGAAGATACCTGGACCGACGTGAACGGCTACTATTCGTTCCAGTTCGCGTCCGGTCCCAAGGCCGGCAAATGGTTCGTGCGCGTGTTCAAGGGGGGACAGCCCCGGTCGATGCAGTATTGGTGGCAAACCAGCCCTGGCTGCGAGGGGCCATACGCCCTGCAGCAGGTGCATATAGACTGGCGGCACCGCTAGGCTCAGCCGATCCGCTGGGCCAGGGGGCGCTATGCCGAAAGCTGTGCAATTTTGTAGGGGCGCGGTCTCTGCGCCTTGGATGGGCGAATTTACACACAATTCGCGATACGACCGGCCAGGGTTGGGTCGATCGGCCAGGGCCGGTCTGCGACCGGGCCCCGCGGGGCACTGCTGGGCCCGAAGGGGTGGTGCCTGGGTACTATTGACCCTGCCGGGGAATGGTGATACAAT
>JAFGIA010000384.1 GCA_016929795.1 Anaerolineae bacterium | reverse complement strand
GGCCTGGTGCTGAAGGGGAGTGAGATCAAGTCGATCCGTGCGGGGCGGGTGAGCTTGCAGCAGGGGTATGTGAGTTTCGAGGGAGGCGAGGCGTGGTTGGTGGATGTGCACATCGCCCCGTACGACCAGGCAGGGCGTGAGAACCACGAGCCGCGGCGGCGGCGCAAACTGCTGCTGAACCGGCGCGAGATCGACAGGCTGGCGGGGCAGGCGCAGCAGAAGGGATATACCGTCATCCCCACGCAGCTCTACCTGAAGGACGGCAGGGCCAAGATCGAGATCGCGCTGGCGCGTGGAAAAAAGATGTACGACAAGCGGCAGAGCATTGCCGAGCGCGATTCGAAGCGACAGGTGGAGCGGGCAATCAAGGAGCGGTACGGATGAAAGGCAGGGCAGAAATTCCTGCCCTGCTTCTCTTGATTTTGCTCGCTACCGCGTGCGGTGGGGAGCAGGCGCCGGAGGTGGCGGTAGGGGGAACGAGCGCGCTCGCGCCCACGGAGGCGGCCGCGCGTGCAACGGCGAATCCGGACAGTGCCACGCCGGTACCCTCGCGTACCCCACGGCCAACAGAGACGGCGACTCCTACCTCCCTTCCGACCTCCACACCGACGGCGACGCACATCCCCTCACCCACTACCACGCCCTCCCCCACCCCTGTGCCGGGCGCGGAGGTGGTGGCATTCGAGAGCTATCGCGACGGCAAGGGCGAGATCTATGTGCTCGACAATGCGTCGGGCAGCCTCACCAACCTGACGCGGCACCCCGCAGACGACCGCGCACCTGCGTGGCGGCCGGATGGCGGGGCGATTGTCTTTGAATCAAACCGCGACGGCAACTGGGATCTCTATGTGCTCGAACTGGCGACGGGCACCGTGACGCGCCTGACGGACCACCTGGCGTATGATGGAGCGCCAGCGTGGAGCCCTGATGGTGAGGAGGTGGCGTTCGAGAGCTATCGCGACGGTAATTTAGAGATCTATGTGGTGGCTGCAAGGGGTGGGATGCCGAGACGGCTGACGGACAACCCGGCGGGTGATTACGGCCCGGCGTGGAGCCCTGATGGGCGCAAGATCGCCTTCACTTCGTGGCGAGACGGGAACAAGGAGGTGTACTTGGTGTCGGCGGGTGGCGGAGAGGCGCAGAATCTGACACAGCACCCGGCCGATGACGAGGACCCAGCGTGGGCGCCGGATGGCGTGGGGTTGGCATTCGTGTCGTGGCGCGACGTGGACACCAAGACGGGGAATCGAAACGCCGAGGTGTACTGGCTGGCAGGGGGGGCAGGGGAAGAGGTAGGCACCACGGCGGTGCAGCGCCTGACGGAGAATCGGTGGCCTGATGTCGATCCCGCGTGGGATGCAGCCAGTCGGCTGATATGGGCATCGTACGAGCCAGGGGCGGCGTTCGAGGTATATGATCCCTACAGGCCGGGAGATTATCATCTATTTCGGGGGGAGGTCAGCTCGAGGGCAGAGCCGGAGCGGTTGACAGATGTTGGCTGGGATGATCGGCGGCCGGCACCGGCGCCCGCGCAGGTGGCGGGGCTGGCTGGGCTGGCGGAGCGGCTGCCGGCAGCGCCGGCTGCCTCGACGGCGCTGCCCATACTGGCACCGGGCACAGTTGCCGAGGTGGTACCGGTGCCCGAGGTGCTGGTGGGGTACACAGGCGAGGCGGTGCTTGTGAACGAGCGAGTGGCAGCGTCGCTGGTGGCATGGCAGCGCGAGGTGTTGGCGGCGAGCGGTCATGACTTTTTGCGTCAAACCAAGGGTTCGTGGCGCAACGTTGATGCGGTGAGCAGCAGGCAGTTGTTCGCGCATGATTATGCTTACCTGAGCTGGCACAAGACGGGGCGGGCGCTCGACCTGGATCTCGAGCTTGTAGTGGACGGGCGCGATCAACTCGTGAAGGTGCGCGAGGACCTGGGCGGCAATATCTACTGGCGTCTCTACCTGAAGACGGCCCGCCAGGATGGCAGCCAGGGGGAGCCGCTGAAGGAGCAGCCGTGGCTCTTCTGGTGGCAGATCGTCGAATCGGCAGAGCCGGAAGCGTACAGAGCAGGCGGCAAGCGGCTGCCGGTGCCGGAGGGCTATTACGTGGACGTGACGGCGATCGCCAAACGCCACGGTTGGGAGCGAATTGCGACGTACGCGCTGGAGGGCGATTATGACTGGCACGTGCACAGCAACGGCACCGAGTATTGGCACTATGAGCGCACCGATGGGCTGACGTGGTGGGAGGCAATGCTGGAGGTATATCCGGCCGAGACGCTGGAGGCACACTTTGCGTGGGACGTGGGGCTGGTGCACCACCAGTCAGAAGAGATGATGAGGACAAAGGGGATCGGGAACGAGTAGCGAACGGCAAGGAGTGCGTGATGCGCGATGCGTGATGCGGGGTGTAGTGATCATGCATAACACATCACGTGTCACGTATCACGAGAGGGAGGGAAGGATGGACGGAGTGGGGGAAAAGTATCTGCGGCTGGCGCTGGGGATCGAGCGGCACTGGGAGGGGTTTGTGGATGCGTATTTTGGGCCGGGGGAGCTGCGGCGCCAGGTGGATGAGGGGGAGCCGAGGGCGCTGGGAGCGCTGGCGGAGGACGCAGAGGCACTGCTGGATGAGGTGAAGAGGGTAGGGGATGCGCAGCGGCGTGATTTTTTGCAGCGGCAGGTGCGGGCGATGGCGGCGGTGGTGGGCAGCCTGGCGGGTGAGCGGCTCGATTTCGTAGAAGAGGTCCAGTGCTATTTTGACATAACGCCAGAGATGGTTGGCGAGGCGACATTTGAGGCGGCGCACAACCGGCTGGAAGCGTTGCTGCCGGGGGAGGGGCCACTGGTGGAGCGCATGACGGCGTGGCGACGGGGGCTGGAGCTTGTCCAGGAGCGGATCATGCCCGTGTTCGAGCGGGCGCGCGAAGAGACGCGGCGGCGCACGTTGGCGCTGTTCGATTTGCCGGCGAGTGAAGAGTTGACGTTGGAGCTGGTGACAAACCAGCCGTGGTCGGGATACAACTGGTACCTGGGGAATTATCGGTCGCGGATCGAGGTGAACACCGACCTGCCGGTGCGTGTGGACAGCGTGGTGCCGCTGATGGCGCACGAGGGGTACGCGGGACACCACACAGAGCACGCGATCAAGGAGCAGCGCCTGTACCGTGAGGAGGGGCGTGGCGAGCACGCGGTGCAGCTCTTGCTGGCGCCCGAGTGTGTGTTGTCAGAGGGGGTGGCGGACAGCGCGCAAGGCATCGTGTTCCCAGACGACGAGCTAGAGGCGTTTCTGCATGACGATCTCTACCCATTGGCCGGGCTGCCGGCAGGTGAAGCGGCGCGGCAGATCCAGATCCACCGCGCCTCGGAAGGGCTGCGCGGGGTGAGCGGGAACGCGGCGATGCTGCTGCACCGCGAGGGGCGGTCGCCGGAGGAGGTGCAGGCGTACCTGGAAAAGTATGCGCTGCGCACGCCGCGTGAGGCAGTGCAGTCACTCAAGTTTTTGCAGAATCCTCTATTCCGATCGTACGTGTTCAATTATGCGATGGGCAAGGCGCTGATCGCGCCGCTGCTGGAAGGGCCGGACGCGGTGGATAATTTCCGGCGGCTGCTGAGCGAGCCGTTCTCGCCGACACAGGTGAGGGCATGGGTCGAGATGCGGCAGTCACAGGAGGCGAGGTAGCGTCGCTGCTGAGCCTCGTGGCTTTGAATGGGTTGTTGATGGACTAGCCTGGCGCCATCCCCCGAGCGTGGGCGCGGCGTTTGAACCAGTCGAACATGTCGGCCGGGGGGGGGGCGATCTCACCGGCCGGGCGGCGGGTGAGTGCCAGGGCATCGGCAGGGCAGACGGTGACGCATTGGCCGCAGCCGACACAGCGGCCTGGATCAACGCGGCAGAGATCGCGACCGGCGTCGTCGACGAGGGCAAGGGCGCCGAATTGGCAGCGCGCCACGCAGTCGCCGCAGCCGGTACACAGGTCGGGGTCGACGGTTGCCACAAAGTCAGCCTTGGCGATGGCGGTGGGCAGGCCAAATTCGGCAATGCCGCGCAGCACGCCGCAGCAGCAGGTGCAGCAGTTGCAGATGTAAAAATGGCCGTCGCGATAGTTGCCGGGTGAGTGGATGAGCCCGGCGTCGGCGGCCTGGCGCAGGATATCAAGGGCTTCGGTCTTGGAAATGGCGCGGGTGACATCCGAGTTGTCAAAGGCACCGGGCACCGGGGCGAAGGCGAGGCAGCTCTCGAGGGGCCTGTCACAGCCTTTGCCGATCAGTTTTTGCTGCAAGCGGCAGATGCACTGGCGCACACCCCAGGCCTGCGCCTGATCGAGGAGCGCTGACGCCTGCTCGTAGGGATAGATCTCGATGCTGGCAGGGATCGCCTCCTGGACAGGGATAATGCGGTGCACCGCTGGCTCGTAGCGGCCCATAAACCCGGCCGATTCCAGAAAATAGGCTTCAAAGAGCGAGGCCAGCTCCTCGTCCATGCGCGGGAGCTGCTCTTCGTAGATGCCGACCACAAAGGGCATCAGGGCAAAGGCGAGCTCTCGCCCTTTGCGCCCGGCACGCACCTGGCCTTTGCGTGCCATGGTCTTGAGCAGATGATAGGTGTCGCGCGGGTCGAGGCCGGCACGAGCGGCGATGATGGATGCAGGCTCGAGGCGGAGCTCCATGATGGCGGCGACGGCTGCCTCCTGGGGCTCGAATATCCTGGCGAGGAGACGGAGCTCGACGCCACTCTCTGTGGGGGCAAAGCCGTTCGGAATGGCATCGAGGCGCTGTGCGAGCTTGCGATAGACGTCGTCGGGCATGGTTCCTCCAAGGTTTCAGTGGAGTGGCGTGGCGGGAGGCATCAGGCGATAGCCTATGCCTCGTTCTGTGAGAATGATCCTGGGGTTGTGCGGATCGTGTTCGATCTCGTGGCGCAGATAGGAGATGTGTACGTCGAGGGCGCGGGTGTTGTCGCCGTCGTCGGTGCCCCACACCCTGCCGAAAATCTCTGCGCGCGGTACTGCCTTGCCGGGGTGGTTCATGAGGTGTGCCAGGATCTGGCAGCCGAGGGGGCGTAGTTGGTAAAAGCTATCGTCGATCTGGAGCCGCCGCGTCTCTGTCTCGAGTGACATGGCACCGGCCTGGACGACGTGAGGGGAGTGGATGAGCAGCAGGGACTCGATCCGGGCCAGGAGTGCCTCGACCTCACACGGTATGCGCAGGTGTGCATCTACCCGGGCAGGAACCACCTGTTCCGCATGGGTGATGGCAAGTAGAGGGACGCCGAAACGCTCTTTGAGCCTGATCACGCAGCGATCTCCACCTGACAGGGGCAGGTCGAGCAGGATGAGGCCGGGCTCTACGTCGAGGGCGAGGGCCTGCCGTGTGCTCGAAACCCAACGCAGGACATATTTGTCGGCGTCGTGCATAGCGCGCAGACGCTTGACAAGTGATTGAGTTCGAGCGACGATCAGTAGTGTATTTGGCTCCACAGTCTCGACCAGTACCAGGTGAAGGATGAGAGTTTCTCAGTACCACTCCCATTATAGTCTCTGATGCGCAGGGTGTCAATCCGCTCCAGTCGTTCGCGTGGGTGTGTGCGGCACCACAAGGGATAGCGATGCACCAGGCGTGCAATACAACAGCTAGTGGGTGATTGGCAGCAACAAATTTCTGCTGTCGCAAAGCTGCTTGCATACGGGAGCCTGCGAGAGCAGACAAACACTATTCCGGGCGGGCTCTCATTACAGCCAGGCGAGTTGTCCCGGAATGGCTCGATGCCCTGCTGCCTGAGACGAGCGTGAGCCGTGCCGGGGGTGCGATGAAATGGCCCTCAATGGTGGCGCGTGCTAGGTAGGATAGGGTGTAGGTGCCGCGCTCCAGGTCCGAGAGATAGAAGGTAACCAACCCTCCTTCGGCTTCGAAGGGAGCAGTGACGGGCAGCGAGGCGCTGCCTGTTGGCAGCCATTCCGCAGGGTCGTCACGCACGAAGGAGAGTCCTGCCGGGAGGCGATCGTGAATGACAGCGTAGGGAGTCTCTGAAGGCACATCGAGCCAGAGGTGCACTTCTACCAGCTCGCCCAGGGCGACGCGCTCGACGGGTTCTTCCTCACCGGGCAGATGGTAGCTACGCCGCAGGGCAGGGGTGGTTGCGGCTGCAAAGGGCTCGGAAATTGCAGTGGCAGTCAGGTAGGTTGTCACAGAGGCCGTGTAGTAGAGGGAGCCGTCGACGACGACGAGGCGCAACACGTTGTCGCCGGCGATGAGCAGCGCGGGAGATAGGGTTTCCGTGTAGGTCAGCACGAGGTGCGCGCGTGCGGCGGCAGACAGGTTATCCTCCTGCCACAAGATGTCGTTTACATAAGCTCTGTACGTGGCGGGGCCAGGTGATGCAGCCAGGAAAAGGTCCAGGTGGGCAAGATCGAGCGTGTCGGCAGGCAGGGTGAAGGTGAGCACCACTTCGGGTGCGACAGGGTCCACCTGGCCGGTGGACAGAGTTTCGGAGGGCAGGGTCAGAGGGAGAATAGGCAGGGTGGCGCGCGCGGCACCGCGCCCGGCGAGGCGCGCGGCGCGATAGGTGGCGATGGCATCAAAGATGATCTCAGCGCGACCGGGCTTGATGGCAGCCGCCTGCCAGCTCACACGTCCAGATCCGTGGGGGGGTAGATGGATGATTTGCTGCCTGGCTGCAGGGGAGCCGGCGATGGATAGTCCCGGCGCGTCGAGCCTGACGGTGGCTGAGACGGGCTGCGTCAGGTAGCTGCGGACGAGGGCGGTGATGGTGACGATGTCGCCCTGGACGAGGAAGGTGGGCAGGAACGGTTGGACGGCGATGGTACCGGTCGTGACAAAGCGGGTAGTCGCCTCGCCCACATGGGTGTCTGTGGTGATGGCTTGCGCCACGATCTGCCACTCTCCCGGGGCGTTGGGGAGGGGGAAGGTGACTGTAACGAGACCGGCGGCGTCGGCAAGGAGGGCGGGTGCCCAGAAGATCGTGTCGCGGAAGGTGGCTGTTAACGTGACGGCAGATGTGTCGGCGCAGCAGTCCGGGGGGGAAGGCGGCACGGTCACGATCTGCCTGCCCGGCGCGAGCGAGTTGGCCGTGGCGACGTTTTGTGGCCTGGGGCCGTAGAAGGCGGTGAAGAGGCCGGAGGTTGGCAGGGCGGGAGGCGGCACGTTGGCTTCCACCACTGACAGGCTGACTTGGGCGCGGACGGGGTCGCCGTTCGCACTGGCGACGCGGACCTGTACCGTGGCCTCTTCCCCCGGCGCATAGGACGCGGCCCCGGGGGTAATTGTGAGGCTTAACTGCTTGCCGACAGCGGGAACCTGGAGCTCGGCTGTCGCCGCTTGTAGGGTGTGTTCCTGGTGCGTGCCCGCTGGCGGTGCTTCCGTTGTTGTGATAGGGCTCCACCGGCTGAGGGAAAGATAGACATTCGGCTCATCTTCTGCCTGGATCGGGAGCGTGATGACCGTCGTGCCGGCGTCGATCTCGATGGGGAACGCAGCGCGCACGCTGCTGCGCTCAACTGCCAGGAGCGCCGGGCCGGGGGCAGGGCTGCGCAGAGCCAGGTGGGCTTTATCGCCTGCGGCGTAGTGTGGGTGGTCAGCGGTAACGCCCGGTGCAGGCCCGTTCTCGCCATCCCATGGCACACCGGTGGCCGGATCCACCACCCACAGCCACTGTCGAGCTTGGACGCGGCGGCCTGCCTCGTCCGTTGCTGCCAGGCAGACCTGGTACCAGCCCTGCTCCTCGGGGGCGACTGAGAAGTGAACCAGGCCATCTTCCCCGCTACGCGCACTGCCGGTGCCAACGGCCTGGTCCGCGGTGTCGAGCAGGGTGGCCGTCACGGGGACCTGGACAGCAGGAAGGCCTTCGCGGTCGAGAATGCGTGCCGAGATCGTGATCTGCTCACCGGGTGTGTAGCCGATCGTGTCGAGGAGAAACTTGATGTCGTACGGTGCAGGGCGCAGCGACACGAGCTGGTAGCTGCCAGCCTGCACATTGTCCATGGGATTGAGCGTGGCAGCCAAGGCGAGGAGCACATCGGCCGGCTCCGAGGCGAGCAGGTCGGGCGGCAGGGCGCCGGTCCAGCGCCCGTCGCTGCCGGTGGCCCCGTGGATAGACAGGAGCGCGGGCTCAAAGTGGATCGCACCGGCAGAAACGTCGGCGGAGAGATAGGCACGATGGACCGATAGCTCGACAGGCGCTCCGGTAAGGGGATCGCCCGTGTCATCGGATGCCGAGACGGTGACCGTAATCGGCTCGCCGGCGACATAGACGGAGCGTGCGGGGTGAACGGCGACTTGATAGCCCGCAGCAGCAGGCGGCTGTACGTGGATGGGGATGCGCGATTCGTCGCCTGCGGCCTGCGTAACAAGCTGCCAGGGGCCGGGAGCGACGTCGTCGGGCAGTGGCATCTCACCATGGACGGTGCCAAAGACTGTGGTGGCCAGAGTGCGACTGGCGACGACCTGTCCCTGCCCGTCTTTGATGGACACGGTCACCTGCGTGCCCTCGGGAGGTAGGGTGTAGGCATGGACATCCCCGAGGCGCACGATCGACGTGAATCGGACGATGTCGCCGGGGTGATAGACACACCTGTCGGGGATGGTGACGAGGGTGTGTGCTGCAGGAGGTGCGTCTGCGTACCAACCTGTCCCGTCGCTCCACGTGGGATCGAGGCCAGTCAAAGAGAGGTCTCCGGCTCGATCAGAGATCACGAAGAGGGGCTCTTCTCCGGCAGGCAGGGTGAGCGTGAGCAGGCCCTGCTCGTCTGTGATTCCCTGGGCCAGCGGGCGACCGCCGGTGCTATAGACGACGACGGTGGCGCTGACGACGGGGGCGCCTGTGGCCAGCGCCATGTCCCAGATGAGGAGCTCAGTCGGCCTGCTCGCCGCGATCACTGCAGCCGGCGTGGTGATGACGGAAGCTGTGGGGGTGGGGGGGGGCGTGGTCGTTACGGACGCCGTCGTGGTGAGGGCAGGTGTTGTGGTGAGGGGGGCTGTTGTGGTGGGGGTGGGTGTGGCGGTGATGGGTGATGTGGCAGTGACTGTGGGCGTGACCGGCACTGTGGGTGTGGCTGCCGGTGTGGTGGTGACAGGGGCCGTCGCCGTAGCTGAGGGCGTGGCGGTTGCCGGGGGCTGTGGGCGGGGCGCGCGCTTGACGACAAGCACGTGGTCGGTGACGGCCAGGAGCAGGCCGGGTGTGCTGCCCGGGGCGGTGGAATCGGGCTGCGCGCCGCCGGTGACGGCATAGAGTCCCGGTTGCACCCATGAGGGCAGGGTGACGGTAATCGGCTGCCAGTCGAATGCGGATACGGGCACATCCTGGCGCCACGAGCCCGCCGCCTCGAGTCCGGCTGTGTCGACCTGGGCGGGCTCCTGAGCAAATAGGGCATCAGGGCCCGGGGTGTAGAGAGTGGTGAATTGGGTAGGGGTTATTGCATAGAGGTGCCAGTCGACGGCGTCGGCGCCACGGTGGAGCGCCTGGAGGGTGCGCGTGCCA
Organism: Anaerolineae bacterium; assembly: GCA_016929795.1. Next base: position 4,463 of record JAFGIA010000384.1, on the reverse strand, counting down.
GGGCCGGGCAGTACCTGGACGTTGGGGCCGAGGCCAAAGTGTACCTCTGAGGGCGCCGTGAGAAAGGGCCATATCTGATCCTCACCCAGCTCCTGTTGGCCGCCGGCAGTGGCTGCTTTTGCCCTCAGCAGGATCTGGTATGCTGCTCCTGGTTGCCACCCTATTTCGGGCTGGAGGACGAGCGTGCGCCCGTCGCCGCTCCAAGACAGCTTCACGGGGGTGCGGGGTGAAATCGTGAGGGCAGAGCGGACGCTTGCGGGATCCATGGGCAGGGCAAAGGTGAGGGTCAGCGGTGTGCGGAGTGACAGGAGCGGGGCATCGCTCGGCATCCTGGCGTCGAGCAGGAAGGGCTCGGTGTGCAGGTCCCAACTATGGACGCTGCCGAGGGGGGCGCCGGTGGCGTCGCACACGCCGGCAGCAACCGATAGCGTGTAGTGGGTGCTGGCGGCGAGACCACCGCGCGGTGTGATGATGAGTGTGTCGCCGTCCCATGCGTAGGAAGCATCGAGTCCAGGCATAAAGACCAGGCCGGCCTCTACAGAAGCGCGGTCCATGGGGCGCGTAAAGGGGATGAGAATGGCCGAGTCGAGGGGCACGTCCTCAGCGCCTGGCACGGGGTCCGGCATCTTGATCATGGGCAGGGTGGCGAACTGCGCCGTCACCGGCTCCTGGAGCGCAAAGCCAAGCCTGTCGGCTATCCCACTCTGGAGGCTGACGAGGTATTCGGTGCCAGGAAGCCATGGCACGTGGGGGTCAAAGACGAGGGCGGACCCTGCCGCCTCCCACGTGACCTGACCTGCCACCGGCTCGCCTTCGGCCAAGGTGACGGTGAGGTTGGGCGCTGCGAAATCGGGGTCTATGGGGCGGTTGAAGGTGATGCGTACGGGCTCGTGCAGGTCGACGAGCAAGCGTCCCGGTGCCGGGAGCAGGTCGGTGACGGACAGTGGGAGGGCGGTGCGGAACGACCAGTTTACGCCGGGGCGTGGTGCGGGGTCGTTGATGAGAAATGTGTGGGCCAAGCTGGCCTGGTAGGTAGTATCGGGCGCCAGGGGGGCCGTGGGGCGAAAGATGAGTGTGTGGCCCTGGCAGTCGAACGCGCCTTGGGCGCCAGGGACGATGGTGAAGGTTTGCGGGGTGTTCTCGCAGTCGAGGTCATAGGAGAACTCGGCGCGCAGCTCGGGATGGGCTCCCAGGCCGTCGGTACCTGGTGCGGGAGATGATTCGATCAGCAGCGGAGGCAGGAGGAAGCTGCGCGACAGGTCGTGAGCGAGTGCGCGGTGAAACATGGCGCTGCGTGCATCGCCGTACAGGCGCAGGGTATAAGTGGTCCCCGGCTCAAAGCCCGGGCCTGCAGGGACGAAGGTGACCTGGTCGCGGGCTGCGTTCCACTCCAGTGAACCGGGCACAGCAGGCAGGACGGAAAAAGCGGCCCCCACTGACTCGCGGTCCATCGGCTGGTCGAAGGTCAGGGTGAAGGAGGTAGTGGGCAGCACCGGCTCGCCGGGCAGCGGCTCGACGTGAACGACGCGAGGTGCATGGATGGGCACGTCGCCGATCAGGACGAGACCGGCGGCCAGGCCACCGAACACGAGGCAGGCGAGCAGGACGACGAGGCTGGCCACGACAGCGGGCTGGCAACCCCTTCTACGACGCATCGGTTCCTCCTCTCATCTGGTTACATCTTGATACAGCCGCCAATGCGGCCGGTGTTTGCCACCTCGCCGGCGACGTCAAGGAGCGGCACAGGACGCTCGGGCCAGTTGGCTGCCACCTGGCAGGTGACGCCTTCTCGCTCGGGACAGGAGCGGCACTGGCTGTGAATCCAGAGGATGGCACGGCTGAGGCGCGAGTAGGCGAGGGAGATGTCGTCGCTCTCCATGCCATCATCGGGCGACATGAGCTCGATCGCGCCCATCTGGGCAAGCATGTGCGCCAGTCGCCCCTGGGCAAAGAGGGCTTCGGCCTCGCCGTCGCCCTCTTCGGTCACCTGCGGGTTGTCGGGAAGGCTCTCCCACTGCTCCATCACGTCATCGTACACGCCGGGATCGCGGAACTCGGCAGGCAGTGGCAGGCCCTCGGCGCGCTCGGGCCAGTGCATGAGGGTGAGGGCGATCATCATGCTAAAGCCGGTCATGGCGGGCGGCATGTCGGGCACCATGAGGAGATCGGCCAGGTCCTCGGCGTCGAACTCGGAATCGAGGTCGGACAGTACCTTATGGCGTTGGATGCCGGCCCAGGTGCGCATGGCGGCCTGGGCCGTTTCAGGGAGATCGTCCATGATCGCGAGCACGAGGCGCGCAATCTTGACGAGCTTGCGGCTGCCAACGCGCCGGCCCGACGGTTCGTGTGGCAGGTGTCCGTCGAGAACGCTCGTCAAGAAGGTGATCGGGTCCTCCAACAGCTCGGTGGGCAGGCCAGCCAGGGAAAGGAGGGGCTCCAGCTCCCGCGCATGGTGGAGCAGAAGGACCAGATCCAACTGGTCTGTTAGTTGGTCGACGAGGGGCCACCAGTCATCGGCATCGATGTAGGTAATCTCATAGTTGTCCGGGTCGTCGGGCAGGTAGTCGTTGTCGCTCAGGAAAAAGAGGTCGGCCAGCTCTTCGACGAGCTCGAACCAGTCATAGTCATACTCGTCTTCCTCTTCATCATCCCAGAACCATTCATCTTCAAAGAACGGATCATCCATATCTTCCTCCGTGTCCGCCGGAAGGCGCTTGCAGTCGGCGCCGCTGGCTGGCGGCTCAGCGCACATAGATTGGGTTGCTATAGATCCAGCCACGCCGGCGGCCGGCGTGGTGACGCAGGGCCTCGACGCGATAGATACCAGGATGACGTCCAACCAGGTGTAGACGATTGGCGTGCGCCGCCGCGACGACCTGGCCGTCTCTCAGCAGACGAAGGTGGGCGCGTGCAGGGCTGGTCACGTGTAGTGCTACGCGCTCTGATAGCTCGATCTCTTCGCCCATGGTCGCAAAGGCAGGGCCGGAATCCGCCCAAAAGGAAAACCCGGCTATGGGATGGATCTGCTCGTTGCCAAGAAAGCCACGGCTGGTGCGCAGGGCGTGGTAGATCAGGGCGCGATCGTGGTCGATCTCACCGGTGAGTGGCTCGCTGACAAGCAGGTGGGTGTTGAGCGCGCGAAAGAGATAGTGGTAGGGCTGCACCTCGCGCGACAGGGGGCCAAGGTGATAGAGGGTGCCGTGCGCGTCAGAGCCGCCGAGGGCAGCGACTGGCCGTGATTGGAGCAGCTCGTCCCATTTGGACAGGGTCTCGGGATAGGGACCTTGCGCCGACAGGGCAGGGAGGTAGGCGTGCAGGATGGCTTGCAGCTTGTTGGCGATGGCGCCTTTGAATTCGGACATGTAATTCCACAGCTCGATGCCGGCGTAGCCGTGGACGTGCCAGTCGCGCCAGGAGATGTTGGGCTCGGGCAAAAAGTCGGCTGCATCGTGCTCGAAGGGGTGGGCGAGAAAGGTAAAGCCACCCTGCTGAGATACGGCGTCGATCACGGCCTGAGGATCGGCCGCGTAGCGTGCGACGTCGGAGCGAATGTCAAAGCAGAGAAGATGGCTCGACTGGAGGGCGCGGGCAGGGTCGTGAACCTCTTCTCCGACCAGGATGAGGGTGCCGTCGACGTACCCGTCAAGGCCGGGTGGGTAGACGTTGTGATCGGTGATGACGATAAAGTCGAGGCCGGCGCCGGCGGCGATCTGTCCCAACTCGCGGTGAGAGCGGGTCCCGTCGGATAGATGGGTATGCATGTGCAGGTTGCCACGCAGAACGTGGAATGCCGGCCCCCCTTCCCGGGCCCCCCGATCACCCATGGGGAGCGAATAAGCCATGGTCGTATCCCCTCCTTGCGGATGATCCCATTATAACACAGCGTGGCAAGGGGAGCAAAGTTGACGGATGATGGCCCCTATGCTATACTCTACAGGATGTTACCCGGGTTGCCAGACGGGTGACTGCATACAACCCACCTCAAAAATCTGACAGGAGGATCAGCGATGGCGTCTCGAATCAGGGAAATGATGGAAGCTATGCCCGGGGCGTTTCTGCCCGAGAAGGCGGGGAATAGCAGGGCTTTGATCCAGTTAGTACTCACCGGCGATGATGGCGGGAACTGGGTGATCGATGTTGCTGATGGACAATGCCAGGTGCGCGAAGAGCTGGCGGCCAGGTCCGACGTGACGGTGACAATGAATGGAGATGATTTCGTGGCGCTGTACAAGGACCAGATGAATCCTGTATCGGCGTTCATGAGCGGCAAGATCAAGGTATCCGGCAACGTGGGGATGGTGATGCAGTTGTTGAATTGGTTCCAGCGGTAGAGGATCGAACGCTACGGTTGGGGGATTGAGTCATGGCGAGTCTGGTAAAAACATCGAGAGCTAAGGGCGGCCCAACCCTTAGCTCTCAATCAAAAGGAGGAGAAGAATTTTGAGAAAGTGGCATGGCCCATT